>NZ_JCAMOQ010000053.1:0-65786 GCF_059512365.1 Bradyrhizobium sp. Ses1 | reverse complement strand
ACCTCACACCCTTAGGAGGGTTCCGACCCTCTTCACCCGACGGCGAATCCCCAACCGATTTACGTCGGCTGTTGAGTTACTCATCAAAGTGAGGAGTATCAAGAGCGTCTATGCTTCCCTTGACATCAAGGCCAAAGAGAGCGCCCGACAAACGGGCAACGCTCAAGAACGCATAGACGCTCACTCACCTGACTTCAAGCAGAAAATAAAGTTTTCACCTCGCTAATCTTCTCTGTCCGCGGACCAGAACAGCAAGCCTCATCTCTGCTTCTCCCACGTCATTCTCGCTCCAGTTAGAAGGTCGATGACCTTGCAGCAAAGAGAGCCGAGGCGAATTCACTCAGAAAAGGCCGGCAGCAGACTGCGTCGATGAGCGAAGATCGCGATTTCCGTTCAGCACTTCCGGAGAGGTGCGGTCCGACCAAAACGACCGCTTCGTGCCAATGGCTGCCGCGCTCCAAGTTGAGGTTTTGGACCCCTGTACGATTTAGTACGCCGCAATATTCCACTAGCTAAAACACGTGGAATCGCGACCTCGATCGGGATAAGCCAAGCTCACGACTTTGGTCAGCCCCAGCGAGCAAGAGGAAGCGAGAACAGCACTATCGTGTGCGCTAAACTATGGGGATAGCCGCCGGCAGCACTACTCCACTCAATCATTTCGAATGGCTCTCCGTCGTTGATTTGCAAGCACAAATTGTCAACTCTGACGGACAAATGCCGACGATATACCTGCCGCAATCTTTTGGTCTTGAGTTCACAGAAAAATTCGAGCCGCCCGCAATGTTGGCGATTCCGCTAGCTATCGGAGTCAATCGACTGATCAGCGCTGCTTGCCTAACCAAGGCTGCCGTGCCCGCACTGGTGCGGCGACGCTTCAAAGACCGTCAGGTGCGCGGGCACTCGTGAACGTGATCGGCAACGGCGTGGCGACGATCGTGATTGCGCAGACCGAAGGCGAGCTCGATTCAGTCCGTGACTGATGTGCTCGACACCAGGATGGCGGCCGCCGAAACGATGGGAGCTCCCGCGGCGCGGATCGATGATAACCCGCTCCCTGCTCGCAACCAGGCCTTGACCGTCGTTCACCCGCCCCTCGCGGTCCCTCAATGGCGCCCGAGGGACGGGCCGGCCGTCGATCATGGACTATTGCCCTTGCTCTCGTAGCTTTTGACGGGTTCGAGCCATTCAAAACGCCGCTCCGACTTCAACATGTTCTTGAGCTTGCCCTCGTATTCGATCCGATACGCCTTCTTCAGGTGGTAATCTTGAAAGTACTGCGCGCTGCATGCCCAGGTTTCGTAGAGTACCAGGGTATCGGAATCTTCCACCGAGCGGTGAAGATAAGTGTTTACGAAGTCCGGTTCATTCGACATTTCGTCGAGCACCTTTACGAGGCTCCAATAGAGTGCTTCGCGTGCTTCGGCCTTGACGGGCAAATGAACGATGAATGAAATAGTCTGAGACATGAATAAGCTCCCAGAGTTGGACCAAGACTACTCAATCAGCCGTTTCGGCGGCGTTCAGCTCGGCGCAGCCGTGGCGGACTTAAGCAGCTGATAATCTGCGACGACATCCCCGGCTCCTGGTAAA
Source organism: Bradyrhizobium sp. Ses1 (assembly GCF_059512365.1). NCBI lineage: Bacteria > Pseudomonadati > Pseudomonadota > Alphaproteobacteria > Hyphomicrobiales > Nitrobacteraceae > Bradyrhizobium > Bradyrhizobium sp. Ses1. Next base: position 64,193 of record NZ_JCAMOQ010000053.1, on the reverse strand, counting down.
CGAAAAGCGATGCTGCAAGAGCAGAGTTGATCGTTTACTCTTTATGGTTGGGATTGCGCTGTCCCTGATGGGCTGCGAGGCGGACACCTTCGACGAGAAGCGCATAATCTTCGGGGCGCATCCAGGGTGGCCTTTCCTGCCACCGCTCAAGCTGCTCCACCGATTGCGGGGGGACACGTTCTAGCGCTTCGCGCGCCTCGTCTGAACGCCCGAGATGAGCAAGCGACGCTGCAATATATTGGAAGGTGACAACGTAACCGGGACGCACGCGAGCAACTTGGCGCAACGTCTGCAGCGCAGCCGTGAAATCGCGTGAAAAGAACTGCAAAAGCCCACGCCAGATCAACCAAAGCCAAACCAGGGGATCGTGTGGGCTGGCACGCAATGCCTGCTGCAGCCTTTCGAGTGCTTCCTCTCGATATCCGCCGAACCCGAGCACACAGCCAAGCATGCTGATGACAAACGCGCTGTTTGGATTGAGGGCAATTGCGGTGCGCGCTTCCGCGATCGCCGACTCCCATTCGCTACCCCACATCATCATGTGTGCCAGTACGGCATGCGCCGTCGCGTCCTTGTCGTCGAGCGATAACGCGATTTGCGCTTCGTCACGCGCGGCTTTTTGAACCTCCACGAAAGGGCGGCTCGAAAAGTGCCAGATATCCCACTGGAGAGCCAGCGCATATCCATAGTGGCCGGGCGCAAAATGTGGATCGAGCGCGATAGCTTGGCCGAAGAAAGCCAGCGCGACCTTGTTCTCCTCCGGCCGATATTTGTGGAGGTGCCAAAGGCCACGCTGATACGCTTCCCACGCATCAAGCCGTTCCGGTGATTTGCGGAGCACGCGCTCTTGCTCGGCGGCAGCCAGTGCCGGCTCTATAACCGCGGCGACGCTCCCGGCGATTTCATCCTGCACCGCGAAGATGTCGCTGATGTCGCGGTCATAGCGCTCGGCCCACAGATGCGCGCCTGTAAGCGCATCGATCAACTGTCCTGTGATTCGTATCCGGTCGCCGGCTTTGCGCACTGAGCCCTCGAGCACATAGCGAACTCCCAGATCCCGCCCAGCCTGCTTCACGTCGACGGCATGCCCCTTATACGTAAAGCTCGAATTGCGGGCGACCACGAAGAGCCAGCGGATACGCGAGAGCGCGGTAGTGATATCCTCGACTATGCCGTCGGCAAAATATTCCTGTTCCGGATCCCCGCTCATATTTTGGAACGGCAGCACTGCGATCGACGGCTTGTCGGGTAGCGGGAGCACCTGAGGGTGCGGAGATTGTACATCAGGTAAAACCATCCCGAGATTACCACTCGACCTCGTTGCGTAGACGTGCACCGGGCGATTGATGTTCTTCAGCCTTCGCTCGCCAAAATCGGCGAACTCGACCGCGACCCTGCCACGAACCTGATCGTACACGGAAGCTGAGATACAGATACCGCCCGGCTCCGCTAGGCTCTCAAGTCGGACCGCGACGTTGACGCCATCGCCAAGGATGTCATCCTCCTCGATCAGGACATCGCCAAGATTGATCCCAATCCGAAACAGCATGCGCCGGCCCTCGGGGACTCTGTTGTTCCGCTGGGCCATCACTACTTGCATGGTCGCCGCGCATTCGACTGCATCCACTACCGAGTGAAACTCAAGCAGCACGCCGTCTCCGGTCGTCTTGACGATCCGACCGCCGTGTTTGGCCACAAGTGCGTCAATCACTGCTCGATGCTCTCGGAGGGTCCGGGCGGTACCGACCTCGTCGAGGCCCATGAGCCGTGAATAGCCTGCGACGTCAGCCGCGACTATGGCCGCCAACCTGCGTCCGACCCGTGTCTCCGGCATGTGTGCGCTCTGCTCCAGAACCGAGCATGTAGCGGTCTCGCGAGGACAGCCCGATATTCATCGATCGCTCGGCCGACTTCCGAAAGAGGTCGGCATCGGCCTTGAACAGGCTTGCATCGACTGCAAGTCCATCCTGCTGACAATTCGCACTACCATAGCAGCATACGGCGCTCTCGAACAGCCGACGGAACAGATCACTCCGCGAAAAGCATGGTCCCACCAGTCAGAGTGTGCTCATGCCGCCATCTACAATGAGTTCGCTGCCGATGGTAAAAGATGATTCATCTGAAGCGAAGAAGACGACAGCGTCAGCTACCTCCTTGGGTACGCCGCGGCGACCCGCCGGGATTTGACCGACCAGGCCTTTGATCTCCGTATCGCCCATGCCGATCTTGCCGTGCAAAGGCGTAGCGATTGGGCCGGGGCTCACTGCATTGACGCGAACGCCACGCGGCAGGAGCTCGCCGGAAAGGGTGCGAGCAAGCGAAATTAATCCCGCTTTCGTCAGCGCGTAGACGCTGGAATTCGGCATGCCAATGTGGGCGTTGATTGAGGTATTACAGCACAATCGAAGCCGGGTTGGCGAGAATCGGTAACAGAGCCTGGATCAGAAAAAACGGCCCCTTCAAATTGACCGCCACCGAGCGATCGAAGCCAGACTCGTCCCACTCGGCCAAAGGACGGAAGTCGCCGATGCCGGCATTGATGAAGATTGTGTCGAGGCCGCCGAAATTGCCCTGTATCTCAGCGGCTATCTTCTTCTGGGCGGCGACGTCGCCGGCATCCGCATGGATAACTCGCACGTTTCCGAGTTCCCTGCGAGCGGCTTCCAGCGAGGCCAAATTGCTGCCGGTAATGGCTACGCGGGCCCCTTCCTCAAGGAAGCGGCGAGCCGTCTCGAGCCCGATGCCGCTGCTGCCGCCGGTGACAAGAGTGCGCTTGTTATTCAACCTGTTCATTTATCAGTCGTCCTCCGTTAAAGAGCTGCGCCTGTCCAACGGAGAAGCGCCGCAATGCGCGTTGAATCAACAAGCACAGCTGCGTCGATAGTCCGCGCGCCTTCTGAGCTGCCCGCTACTTCCTGATGGTTTCCTGGGCGACGATTGATCGACCTCGATGCTTTCGGTCGGGACCATCAACGCACTCTTTGAGTGATCCCCAGCAGCTAAGTGTAGAGCGCCTGAAATTGATGGCTCAATTGTACCATGGTGTGAACAATTTTTATGCATACCAGCAGAGCTGAGCCTGCGAACAACATCGTCGTACATACCTCGTAGTCCTGCCCGATCCCAGCATGCATGCTTGTTCTATGAGGAACGGCGGATCAGGCAGCCATTCAATAATGTCCGCTAGACTTTAAGCTCAGCAGCCAATTTCCTCACCTGACAAAGCCATCGAATGGCGCCATATAAATCGGGTGAAAGTCCACATTTGCCTTCTTGAACTCATCGGAAGGCGTGCCATAGATCACCCAGCGAGTGAGCTTGGCCACGGCGACTCTTTCGAGAACGGCGCGAAGCTTTCCACTTGATGGAATAGGGCCGCCTTCGAATCGCGTATCGTTCGAATAAGTCAACCGTCCTCTGGTCCTCTCCGATATTGCACTCGAACTGCAGCGCGCCCGGCTCCTTCTCTGTCGCTGCAACAATCTTTGGTATCAGCGACGTGAATTTGTCCATCCGACCAACGGCAACAGTGAACACCCAGGACACCTGTCCGCTCTGCATCAAGGCCTCCATCTTACCGCACCTCAAGATACGCACACGAGGACAATCGGGCCAATTACCAACCATTAGTATTGCAAAACCATTTTTCGCAAGGCAGGCTAATCTCTTGAAGGCCGTTGCCTACTTCTGTGACATTTCTTGTTCTTGTTTCGAGAACTCCCCGCACGCCTAGAAAATCAACGCCTCCAAGCTCACGCCTCTGGAAGAAGCTATAGCTCATCAGATCCCCGGATTGATTTGGGTCCGAAGGCTGCGGCAACGAAATGGCTTACCTTCGGCGCAACCTCGGCGTCGTATTGACGAACGGCGTCCTGGATGACGCGGTCGGCATTTGTAACACGCTGATGCTGCCGCAAGTGCTCAAGCCACGATGCGACCAGGAACGTTTCCAGGAAGCGTCCCTCCTCGGCGGCGTCTTCAAAGATATCCCAGGCGTACGCGCCGTCCCGTCGACGCTGCTGACCAAGTTCCCGGAGCGCTGCCAAAAAGCCGCCGCGTCGCTCAGGATTGATGTGGTATTCAACAGTTACCAGCACTGGTCCTCGATCCGGCTCCGCGTCGATTGTTAAAACCGGAACGGGCCAATGCATGGAGGGCGTGAGATCAATTTCTGCGCCGCTTTGCAGCTTCCATGGCCAGCTCAACAGAATGCCAACCAAGGCACCGGCAGCCGCGACGAAGTGAGCGGCCGGCAGGCTGAGCATCGAGGCAACTTGCCCCCAAATAGCGCTGCCCGTCGTCATGGCACCAAAAAAGACCGTTACGAACATGGCAAGCCCGCGGCCACGTACCCAATCCGGCAGGGAAACCTGTGCTGAGACATTGAGGGTCGCCAGGACCGCGATCCAGGAAACACCGGCGACGATGTAGGCAACCAGCGCAGCCACGGAGTCACGTGCGAGGCCGAGCAGGATCAGGCTGACTGCTGTGCCAACGGTGCCGAGTGCAACGAGCAGATCGGGCCCGAAGGCAGATTTCATCCAGGGAAGGCCGAACGCTCCACTGACCGCGCCTGCTCCGATCGCGCCCAGCAATATGCCGTAAAGCGCCGGCCCCCCGGCGATCTGGTTACGCGCAACAAGCGGAAGTAGCGCCCAATAGGCGCTCGCAAAGAAGAAGAAGCTCGCAGCTCTTATCAGTGTTGCTCGCAGATGCGGATTGAACCGGGCATGGCGAAGTCCGATCACGAGGGCGCTCGCCAGACGTTCGGCAGGGAGCGCATGACCGCCGGACGTCGACGGACGCCACCACCACAGGGCTCCGATAACGCCGAAATTGCTAAGCGCGTTCAACCAGAACGGCGCGGCAATTCCCAGTCCGCCGATGATCACGCCGCCCAGTGCAGGTCCGATCGCCCTGCTGATGTTGACGCCAACCCCGTTGCTTGCCACCGCCGCAGCCAGATCCTGCCTCGGCACAAGGCTGGGTACCACCGATTGCCACGCTGGCGCGGTAAACGCTGCGCCCACGCCGAGGAGGAACGTAAAGAGCAGCAAGACGGGCGGATTGATGAGGCCCAGCCAGACGAGCACGGCACTCGCCGCCGCAACCAACGCGATAACGATTTCCGTAACGATCAGAAAGCGGCGTTTGTCGACGATGTCCGCCAGCGCGCCCGCCGGGAGCGCAAAGAGAAACATGGGCAGGCTGGTTGCGACCTGAACCAGAGATACGCTCAGCGGGTCGGCGTCCAGGCCCGTCATCAACCAGCCGGACGCCGCGTTGTACATCCAGGTTCCAACATTGGAGACCACGGTCGCAATCCAAACCACCGTAAAGGCCGTGTGGCGAAATGCGTTCCAGGGCAACGTGCTCGACGGGTTCGTCGTCCGCTTTGGTTGCTGATCCGTCGCCATCTTCATTCGCTCCACTCAGATGTGGCAGTAACTGGTGCCTGACGTGAGCGGCAGCATCTCTCCCTGCCCCCGCCGCAGTCTGCCAGCAACCTATTCCCAAGAAGGACTCGACCAGAAGATCACTGAATAATTGGCCTTCACCGAGAAATGCCGGGTCGGAAGGTAGATCGGGTAACGAGTAAACAGCGCCGCCCTCATCTCCCGATCTAATGGTTTGTCGGACCGAAGAACGCGCTATCGATAACACCCCCGATTGACTGCCATACATTTCCGTCCAATTCCACAGGCCGCATCTGCTTGATCGGCAGAAAGTCGTTTGGGCCAGTGCTTATCGCAATTCCAGGGAGCGTGACCGAACTCTGAAACTCCTTCAACGATGCGGCCTGTCGCATGATGTTCTCGCGCGACAAGTCGTCACCACATTGCTCGAGCACTTGGGACAGGGTCTGGGCAGCAGCAAGAGAACGTTGCTATCCGCCTTGTCACCGCCGGGATAATCCTGTCCATGAACGTTGAGAACTGTTTGATTCCGTCGTCGTCTTTCCAGGCCGGGTCGATCGCATTTTTCAGGAAAGACGTCGAGATGACCCCACGACGTTTTGTGCACCGGCCGCCCCCAGCGCGCGCACGGCAGGTGCGGCCACGTTGTTGAGGATAACGAGCGGGTGCCAATCGATTTCCGCCAGCGCCTGATGGCTAGTGCGGCCATATTCGGCGAACGCGCGAAAAGCAGGACTCCTGCTCCTGACGCTTTCAGGACATCAATCTGTCTATCGATCAATTCGTCCGACATGTCGAACGTACTGTCGGCGAGGGAACGGTCAGATTTTCCGTGCTTCGTTCCTCGTCGGCACCACCAGTCGAGCAAGCAGCGAAAGTCCGCCCAATAGAGGTGGCAGCACGAAACACCAAACGTTGTAATGCGCGTACAAGAGGGCTGCGGCAGCGCAGCCGACGGCGAAAATGATGACGTTCTTGGACATTATCGCGACCCGCGATCTGATTTGGCCAGCTGGCACGTTGTCCCTCGCGTAGATCATATCTGCAAGATCGATCATGATCTGCGTCGTCGTGCCGGTCATCAGCGTCGAAGGAGGCGCGCTTCCGAGATAAACCCGATGTACGGCGTTCTGGATCGCCATTGCGGCAACGAGCACCATCCCTGTCACCACCGCTTTCCAGGTGTCGGCGTTCTGGAAAGGTCCGAACTCGATCGCGAGCGCGGCGCCGACGATCAGGAGGAGGACCTTAAGGCCGAGCATGGCTTCGAAGACAAAGCGCCAGCGCTGCGTTAGCGCCGAGCTGAGCAGGCGGACAGCCATTACGACCGCACAGAAGACGGGAAGGGCCAGGAGTTTCGCAACGGCTCCCGACGTGCCGAGAGCCAGCGACGCGCCAAGGGTCACGAAATTCCCGGTAACATGGGCCGTGAAGAGGCCTTGCAATGCGAGAAAGCCCGCCGTGTCGACATAGCCTGCGGTGAGGCTCAAGAGAAAAGGCACGATCATGGAATTTCCGCTCGACACCGGTGGCACTACCATCCCCGTTTGATCTCTACGCCGACATAGTTCGAGTCGTGGCCGCCGGCGTTGCGCAATGCATTACCGACGACAAAGTGCACCGCCTCGATTGCGAAAGAAGTCGCGCGGTCTATGGTCCAATCGAGCCGAATTTGTCCATAGCTTCCGGTATACGCGCCCGGTCGCCCAGCGGTGTTCGGGACGGGTATGTCAGGTTGGGTATAGATCGCATCTGCGGTGTTCTGGCGCCATTGAGCCGCAGCTGCGAACATAATCTTCAGCGACGAGGTCGGGCTCAGCGTCAGAGATGGCTTGACGTGAATGAGGTTGGTGTACCCGGTGTAACCCGCAAGTGTAAAATAATAGCCGTTTGGAAACAGCGGATTAAAGGTCCCAAAGGTTTGTTTGTTGTTGCCGTCACCGGAAGCTGCGTCGAATTGGATGCCGACCCTCGGGCTCCATTTCACGTCGGCGAAGGTGTAGCCAGCGAGTGAGCCGACAGCCCATGCCTCGATAGGCTCGTTGCCAATGCGTCCGGTCTGGTTCATCACTTCGAAGTCAAAATCGAAATGATTGGCGCTGCCGTTCAGATGGATATCGAAAATGTCTCTCCGCTCGTTGCCGGACGCATTTGGAAACTGCACGTTCCCCTGCGTGAAATTGGCATAGTAGCCGGCGATGAACAGCGACTCTGAGAACTTATACTCGGTCCGCACCATCCCGAAGGTCTGCGCGCTGACGCTGCTGTAATCATCGAATATCGTAACGTCCCGAACCTGGACCGGTAGGCTGTAAAAGGTGATAAAACGCCAAGGCCCATTCTCGTAGTCCGCCCAGGCGGCGTCGTAAGATTGTCGGACATTGGGACCGTCGCGAACGGATACGAAGCGCTGTAGATCGAAGGCAAATTGCTGCCGTCCGCCCCTCAGCTTCAACGTTCCGCCTCCGACGGACTCGGTCAGAGCCACCCAACCCTGCTCAAGATCGAGTTTGTCCCGATCGACCGGCGTCAACATGGTCTTCCAGGGCGCATAATCGGCCTGAAATTGCACGAACGCCTGGATTTGATTGTCTACGCGAAGATCAGCGTGGAATTCGTTTCGGCTGATAACGTAGTTCTGGCTGCGGTTCGGACCGGTGCCGAAGTTCGCGGCGTTGTTGGACTCGAAGCGCTCGCGCGTGTTCGCTCCGAATGAGAGATATGTGTATGGATCGACACTGGACAGCGGTATATATTTGAACTCGTCGAAAGGCTCACGCGGCACGCGCGGGTCCGCCAGCACCGACCAGTTTTCCTGAAATCGGTTGAACATGATGGCCGGCCGTTGCGGCGTGGAAGCCTGAGACTTTTGATCATCCCCCCAAGCGAGCTGAGGCGTCGCCAGGCACAGTACTCCTGCCGCCCATTCCCTCCGCAAGAGCCATCGTCCCAGCAGAAATGCCATCGCGCCCCCTACTTCGGTGCGGCCGCGTAAATCTCCGCAATATATCCGCCAGGGAATTGTACCATGGCTTCGGCCCGGCCGTCAGAGGTGTAGGGCTCGACGAGCACGACGGCGCCCGAGGCCTTGGCCTTCGTCAGGGTTCCCTGCAAATCCCTCACCTCGTAGCCGGTCAATTCCCGCCCGTAGGGGTAAGGCAGATGGCCGTCGGTGACGAGGACTGTCATCTTTCCGAATACCGATTCAATGTGGATACGTCGATATGTGTCTTTGGCTCGGCCGATCTCGATCCCCGCGGCATGTGCATCGTCGGAAACAACCTTCCCGTGCGAAAACCGCAGGAAGCTGCGGGTAAAGGCATCCGCCCGCTCAGGCGAGACATAAACGCGGTTCTCGGGAATTGTCTCGAAAGGCGCATAGGAGGGCTTCGTCGTGTGCCAGTAGAGTTGCATATTCACGCCGCCCGGCCACTGGATCACCGCATCGCGTCCGATGGGATCCGGAAAGGCCGCCACCAGCACGTCCGCGCCCGAATCCCTCGCAGCATTGATCGCCTCGTCGAGGTCCGTTACGAGATAGCCGGTCCGCTCAGCGCCGAAAGGATAAGGAATTGGCGTCTTGAATCCGAACAGCGATACGGTCCCAACAGGCGTCTGAAGGAGCTGGGACGTCGTGCTGCTCGGCGTCGGCGTCACCGTGGCAACGACCTGCTTCGTGCTCTGACCTCCGAACGTAGCCAGAAAACTGGCCGCGAACTTGTCCACATCCTCGGGGGCCACATAGACATGTGTGGTGTCGTACTGCGCGCCGACACCGACCTGTGGCGCGATATGCGCTCCTGGATCCCGCGCGATAGCCACGGACGGGGATAGCAGCGACGACACCAGGAGGATTTCAATCAGATGACGCTTACAGATCATGGAACACCTCGAACACGGAGTTGAGCGCTCATTTCGAGCGCAAGGACAGTACAGACACGAGCACCAAGCCGGCGATCAGCCCTAGATGCTCAAAAAAGGCGTTCACGGCCAGGAAACGATCGTGGCCGGCTTTGGTCCAGAAATCGTTCGCGGTGAGCATGGCGACCGCAGTCAGCACGCCAAGCCCACCGGCTCCCAGCCACACCCAGCGTCCGAGAATGACGAGCACGGAGCCGACGAGTTCGACGATGATGGCCGCCGTGGCCCAAAGCCACGCCGGCTGCAGACCGAAATGCGCCTGCTCCGCAACGGCCCCGGAGAAATCGAGCGCTTTCTGAATTCCGCCGATCAAGAACGCGGAGACGAGCGCAATTCTAGCCGTCGCGGCAAGCCATGACCAAGATAGGACTGTCGCAACCCATCTCGGCGTATCCGATTTCGCGAACATCTCACACAGCCCAGCAGGCGCAACCGAGCACACCCCAGAAGCTCTTGAGATCCGAAACCGGCAGCCTTTTAGACCACGCGCGCGCATGGTCGTGGCCGTGCACGGTACACGCGTTGGCACAGCCGCACATCTGCATTGCATTCGCGCGGATGGCCTGTGCCTTGCCGCCCTGTTCCACCCAGTTGCCGTACCCTCCGAAACTGCGCACCGGCGACCAGTCGGGCATCGCGGGCGGCGGCGCGGTATCGTCGAGGGCTTTGAACTCGCCCGCCCCGTAGACGATACGCCCGCCGACTACCGTCAGATCGCTCGCGATTTCGGCGATTTCGTTGTCGGCGCAGGAGAAGAAATCCCGATCCGGCACGATCAGGTCGGCGAACTGACCCACCTGGATGCGCCCTTTCTTCCCCTCCTCATTGGAGAACCAAGTGACGTTTTCGGTCCACATCCGCAACGCGGTTTCGCGATCGAGGCAATTGCGCTGCGGATATATCCGCAGACCGCCCACGGTCATGCCAGTTACGAGCCAAGCCAGCGAAACCCACGGATTGTAGGAGGCGACCCTGGTTGCATCCGTGCCGGCGGAGATCTTCACCCCCTTGTCCATGATCTTCCTGACCGGTGGCGTTGCTTCGGCCGCGCCAAAGCCGTAGCGCTCGACGAAATACTCGCCCTGATAGGCCATGCGGTGCTGCACGGCGATGCCCCCGCCAAGCGCCGCGATGCGCTCGATGGACTCATCGGAGATGGTCTCGGCGTGGTCGAAGAACCAGTGCAGATCATCCAATGGCGTGTCCTGGTTGACCTTCTCGAACACGTCGAGCGCGCGCGAGATCGTCTCATCGTAGGTCGCGTGCAGGCGCCATGGCCACTTATTCTGGACGAGGATGCGGACGACGTCTTCGAGCTCGCCCTCCATTTCCGGCGGCATATCCGGACGAGGCACGCGGAAATCCTCGAAGTCAGCTGCCGAGAACACCAACATCTCGCCGGCGCCGTTGTGCCGAAAATAGTCGGTTCCCTGCTTGTACTTCGAAGCCTTGGTCCAATTCAGGAAATCCTGCTTCTCCCCCTTCGGCTTCTGGGTGAACAGATTGTACGCCAGGCGGACCGTGAGCTGCCCTTCGTCCGACAGCTTCTGAATGACCGCATAGTCCTCCGGATAGTTCTGGAAGCCACCGCCGGCGTCGATCGCTCCGGTGACGCCGAGACGGTTCAGTTCCCGCATGAAATGGCGGGTCGAGTTGACCTGATATTCGAAGGGAAGCTTCGGTCCCTTGGCCAGCGTCGCGTAAAGGATGTTGGCATTCGGCTTGGCCAGGAGAAGCCCGGTCGGATTGCCCTTTGTATCGCGCACGATCTCGCCGCCGGGTGGCTCGGGCGTGTCCTTTGTGTATCCGATTACGCGCAGCGCTGCAGCATTCAGCATGGCGCGATCGTAAAGATGAAGGATGAAGACCGGAGTATCGGGCGCGACTGCGTTGAGTTCCTCGATTGTCGGCAACCGCTTTTCGGCGAACTGATGCTCGGTGAATCCGCCGACGACGCGCACCCACTGCGGCGGCGGCGTGATCGCGACCTGCTTCTTCAACATGGCCATGGCGTCGGAGAGTGACCAGACGCCGTCCCAGCGCAGCTCCATATTGTAGTTGAGCCCTCCCCGTATGATATGGAGATGATTATCGATCAGCCCCGGCAGCACGCGCCGACCCTTCAGGTCAATGATCTTTGTCGAGGAACCGGCAAGCTTCATCACGTCGCCTACGTGCCCCACGGCCGTAAACAACCCGTCTTTGATCGCCACGGCATTCGCCGCCGGATTCGAGCGATCAAGTGTCGCAAACAAACCGTGGTGCAGGATCAGGTCGGGGCCCTGCTTGCTCATGCTTGCTTCTCCGGATTCTTGAGGCCATCAATCGGACCGACCGTGCGTCGGCCCGGTAGCATTCCGAAAATGTGGGAGTCGCAGCTCGAGAGATGGAATGCCTCGGAAAAGCTCGAGCCCCCTATGAGCAGTTTGGTGACCGGGATGATCTGCTCGCCAACCAGGATTCCTAGAAGCCCGACCAGCGCCACCATCGGTGGCGCTGGCGAGCGTACGTTGAGGAGATTGTAGATCACTCCGACGAGGAGGCCTGCTGCCAAAGACAACACATAAACCTTCATGACTGTCGTCCTATCTTCGGCATTTCCAGGAGTTACCGCGGGCCTGCCTCGGAAGCGTGCTCGCCGAGCGCCCACTTCGAGAAGCGCACCTGGATGCCGTATGGCGTATGGGCGCGGAGGATATCCATCACGCCCTCGTAGGTCTCGGCGCGTGCCCAGTCCTGCTGCAGTTCGAAGACGTATTGGCATGAGGTGATCGGAACGGCGCCCGCCTGTAGCAGGCGCTCCATGGAGCGGTTGTGCGCCTCGAGCGACAGATCACCGCAGGCATCTGCGGGAACGTAGATTTCGTAACCCTCCTTGAGCATGTCGAGGCTTGGAAACATCACGCATGCTTCTGTCCAGAGGCCGGCTATGACGAACTTCTTTTTGCCGGTCGCGGCGACGGCTTTGCGGAAGTTCAGATCGAGCCACGAATTCATAGACGTCCGGTCGATGATTTCGTGTTTCGGGAACAGATCTGTCACCTCCGGCATGAACGGACCCGAGAACGAGTCCTTGGCAACCGTCGATATTACGGTCGGAATCTTGAACAGCTTCGCCGTCTTGGCCAGGATTTGGATATTATTGAACACCACCAGCCGGTCATGCGACTGCACGCCCTGGTACATTGCCGGCTGATAGTCGATCAGCGCGATGGCGCTGTTTTGCGGGGTAAGCATATCAAGGCTGGGCATTCGAGGTCTCCTGAGTTTGGTAAATGCAGATCAGTGGGAGGCGAACTGTAGTTTGATGCCGTGCGTGCCGTTGCCGGAAGTGAAACGATTTCAGCTGGTCCATGTACACGCTGCATTTCTTCCTTTGCCGACACAGCGGAGACTGGCAGGACGGCGGCTGTGGCTGGGGCGAATAAAAAGGCTTGGCGATACTCGAGCTCTAGGCGACGACCCCTTCCGGTGATCGCGACCTGAGATTGTGCGCGCGACGATGTTGCACTGATGATGGCCAGCGGCTTCGAATGAGACCGTCACAGGCCGAAGCGTGCTGCGATTGACCCCTGCCTGTTCATCTCAACCCACTTCCCATTCCGTCATGGGATGACGGCTATAGTATCGGCACCGCGCCCATGTAAATTAGGCACTAGCCTGCTACTAGGTTTCGAATCGGATACCGCATCGTGCAACATGAAGCTCATCATCCTGAACTCATCTATCCGCCAGAACTGGAAATCTGGCCCTTCCCGGCGCATTGTCCGAATCGGGTGCTGATCGAAGAGATCGCCGATAAATGGACGATCCTAGTAGTTGCGGCGCTCTCGCGAGGCCCGACGCGTTTCAATCAGCTCAAGCGCGCACTAGAGCCCGTCACGCAAAAGTCATTGACGCAGACACTGCGCCGTCTGGAGCGGAGTGGGATGGTTTCTCGAAAGGTGCTTGATACCTCTCCAGTAGCGGTTGAATACGCCATCACCCCGCTCGGCCGTACGCTCGGCGGTCCGTTCTCCGCTCTATACCGGTGGGCCGTCGCATACCACGACCAGGTCGGGGCCGCCCGGCAGCGGTTCGATGCCCAGCGAGGAAAGGCCCGCAAATAACGGAATCTCGCCGTCTGCGCGATGGCAACCGCGTTGCGAAGCCAAACGCACTCCAAGAGCGTCGGAACTTGCTTGCCTCTCGACAGCTGGATCGGTCAATAGCCTCTCGTTCGCAAGCGCAGCACCCTCTCGTGCCTAAACGCGCCAGCTTCCCCCGCGGCAATCTTTAGAATTTGGACAAAGCCGAACTCGAATGGTGTGCCAGCGTCAAACTGCATCCAATCGCTTCACTTTCGCCAGCGCTTGAAGTGGCACAGTCCCAGCGGGCGCCACTTCGAGCTCTTGAATCAATTACATTGATTGGTAAAATCAACCGATAGGTCCGGTCTGGTGCGTTTGATTCAGGAGCGACGATGTCTCGAGCGCCAGAGTTTGATGAAACTGAGGTCCTCGACAAGGCACTTCAGGTGTTCTGGCAGCAGGGCTATGAAGGCACCTCTCTCAGTGACCTTCTCGATGCGACGGGGCTCACGAAATCAAGCCTGTACTCTGCTTTCGGTGACAAGGAGGACCTATTCCATCGGGTTGTCGAACGCTACTTGTCCAAACACGTTGCATTTCGCCAGGCGTGTGCGCTTGCCGAACCAACCCCTCGGCGGATTGTGGAGAGTTTGCTTTACAGTATGGCGGATCTGCACGCTGGATCGCGTACACCGCCCGGCTGTCTTGTCACAAGCGCTGCTCTCACATGCTCGCCGGCAAGTGAGCCAGTTCGTCGATATCTCGTTCGCAGCCGAAACGAGTTTGTCCACATTCTAGGCGACCGGCTCGAAGCGGTGAAGGATGCCGGGCCGTTGCCTCCTGGCATGACCGCAGCGGATGCCGCGCGGCTTGTTGTGTTGACCATTCAAGGGATGGCAGTTGAGGCGAAGGGGGGCTCGACAAGGAACCAGCTTCGAGAAATTGTGCGCACATTCCTGCTCGGTTGGCCGGAGAGCTGAGCTGCAGATTCAGAGGCTCCCGCCGGCGGGCCTCTTTCGAGGACGCCAGTGCGGCTAACCGTGCCAACTCTCACGCAACATTCGCACTGCCGATCGCAGAGCAGGGACGGAGCGCGACCATCGCGATTAGCAAGGCAACGCTCGCCATCGCGATTGACGCGTAGGGGGTCGCCAGCAGCCCGGGCCCTGTCAGGAGCTGGCCACCGATGAAGGACCCGCTGGAGATTCCGAGATTGAAGGCGGCTATATTGAAACCGGACGCCGTTCCAAGCGCATCCGGAGCCTCCTGCTTGGCGGTGGTAACAACGCCGGCCTGCATAACGGGCGGGATGGCGAAAGCAAACGCCCCCCAGACAGCGATCACCACGAAAGTTGCCGATTCATTGTGAATTGCCAATCGAAGCGAGACAAAAGAGATGATCAGTCCGGAAAGCAGGATCATCATCGCCTTGCGTGTACCGACGGCGTCACTCAATGTCCCGCCGGCAAGATTTCCGACGACAGTTGTCGCACCAAAGAGCAGTAGCGCGAGATTGACCGCCTCCTCCGGTACCCCAGTGACGTCGGTCAACAATGGGGACAGGAAGGTGAAAACCACAAAGGTGCCGCCGAACCCGACCACCGTAAGCAAGTACATGGTCGCGAGGCGTCGATTCGCGAGAAGGGTCAGTTGGGCCGCAAACGAGGCGGGCTGCTGATGCGAAATTTCGCGAGGTAAGAGCCATGTCAGACCAAGCACCGCGATGGTTCCCATGCCAGTGACAATAAGAAATGGAGTACGCCAATTAAATAATTGGCCGATCCACGAACCGAGCGGTACCCCGACCACCATGGCGATGGTGAGCCCTCCCATCATCACGGCGATTGCACTGCCGGCCTTTGCCTTTAGAACAAGAGAACTTGCACAGGCCGCACCGACACCGAAGAAGACCCCGTGAGCAACCGCCATGACAATACGTGAGAGCAGCAGTGTGGTGTAGTTAGGGGAGACGGCGGCAGACAAATTGCAGATCGTGAACAGTGCCATGAGCCCAATCGCCAATTGGCGGCGCGGAAGAGCGCCGGTCAGTGCGGAAACGATTGGCGTACCAAGCGTGATGGACAACGCGTACAAGCTGACGAGGAGCCCGGCCGTTGGAATCGATACACCTAGATCGGTTGCGATCTCTGGAATAAGACCCACAATAACGAACTCGGTCGTGCCGATTGCGAAGGTCGCAACCGCAAGGGCATAGAGAGCAAGGGGCATCGCGCTTGACCTCAATCCAGGAGTGGGCAAGACACCTGCTGAGCCTGAGCCCGGCGTGTTGTTCTGAAATTTTCGCGGCGATCCCAAGCAGCGTCTCACGGCTTCTTCGCAGGATCGTCGGCGGGGTTCTCGTAGACGGTATCCGTCGGCCCGAAGCCGGTGATCAGCACAGTCACTGCCTCGTCGCCGGTCATCGCGAAGTGCGCAGCGCCGGAAGGCTCCGTGTAAACTGAGCCGACCGGTAGAGTTCGGAGCGCTTCCTGGGTGAAGCTCGGGCCGTAGCCGAATATCCAGGTCCCCTGGAGCACGGTGCCAACCCGATCGCCTGCATGATGATGCGCGGCAATTCTTGCATGTGGCGCAACCCTGAGCAGTTGGCTGTACATCCCCGGCTTGGATGGGTCGCCGAGGATGGTAACAACTTCGACCTTGGCGTTGCCGGACCCGCCGGGGCCACCGGTGGGTGCAGCAGCCGACAATTCCGCAGGCGTCCTTGAGTAATTCGGAAGCACTGATGCTGGCGACTGTGCGACCGCGGGGGCGGCAAACATGCTCGTGACGAGGACGAACACCGTCTGGTTCCGGGGCATGGCTTTTCCTTTCGCTTTAATAGATCTCTGGTCGAAGCTCATGGCGTCGCCGGGACCGGACCCTTGGGATACTCGAGAAACTCCAGAGTCACACCGTCGGGCCCACGCACGTAGACGAGACGAAGTCCGGTGCGCTCCCCTGACCGCACCGTCTGGACCTTGCACACGGCGCTCCACCCTGCACCGCCGACTCGCATTAGCAAGGCATCAAGGTTTTCAACTCGGAAGGCCACGTGGACCGAGCCGACATCGCAAGACCGGGGTTTCATGACCCGTCGATCGCTCGGAGAGCGGTATTCCAGAAGCTCGATCAGGTGCCCTGGCCCCTTGACCATCGCGATACGCGCTGCTGCAGCCTTCACGCCGACCAGGTCCCCCAGCAAGGAGCTCTCTTCAAAGTCCCAGGTGTAAAGATGCTGGAATCCCATGACGCCGCTCCAGAACGAAAGCGCTTCGTCCAGTGAGGAGACCGTGATGCCAGTATGCTCCGTCGTCTCGATGCGAAATGGAGCGCCTGCTTCAGTCATGACGCTCACATCCTGGCGCTCTTGTCCCAGAATTGGCCCAGTTGTTCGCAAATGAAATCTTTTTTTTCCTCAAACACCCAGTGTCCGCATTCCTCAATGACCCCTCCCTCCGCACGATCCGAGAGTGCCCTTGCGCTATCGAAGCAGTGCGACCCAAAGGAGCGGCGACCTCCCCAGCCCATGATCGGGATCGAAAGCTTCTTTCTTGCAAGCTGGGCGAGTTGCGCCGCCTTCTCATCAATAAAGCCATAGTGGTTCAGGCTCGCCCGCAGATTTCCGGGCTGCTTCATCTGCATGACGTAGCGCTGCAGTTCGGCTTCGCTGATCGCGTTGGGATTGTAGGCGAAATCTCGGAAGAAGTGACGAATATACTGTTCCTCTCGTCCTTCGATCAGGAACCGCGCAATATCCATGTTCGCATGCATGGACAGGTGCCAATATGGCACGCGCGGATCGACATAGCCGTTATAGTCGAGTCCAAAAAACGGCGTCTCGATGGTTGCGAGAGACAGGGCGCGCTTACCCGCCATGTAAGCGAGAGCGACGGAGGGAGGTCCTCCGAGATCGTGGCTAAGAATGTGAAACCGGTCGGCCTTTTCAACGTCGGCGAGATCGAGTAGATCCTGGGCGATGGTGGCAGGCATGTAGTCCGTGTCGGGCTTGTCGCTGTCCGCGTAGCCGCGCAGGTCCGGTGCTATGAACCGGTAGCGTTGAGCGAACGCCTCGAAGATCGGCACGAACTCGCGATGATTTTGGGGCCAACCATGGAGACAGAGCACTGCGGGCCCGGAGCCGACCGTCACGTAGTGCAGCGTTACGCCATTCACCAAAGCGCGCTTGCTGACCATCTGAGCTTTCACCATCGGCAAACCAGTCCGCTGCTGCCGCACTAACCACATGCACCAAGCCGGTCGATGGATGTATCCCGGCGAACCTAGGCGCGGCTTTCGGCAACATGTTGTGCGATTTCGCCAGCACTCGGAAGTGAAACGATTTCAGCCGTCCGATGAGCCGCCTGCATCTCGGCTGATCAACGCGTGGGCATGCCTGCGCGACATCGATGACGATGATTTGGTGCATGCGCTTCGCTCAAGTAATTGGTGACCGACGGAACTAACGCGAGAGATCGAGCTTTGCGGCGACATTCACGAGCTCTGCGAAAGAGGTAACGCTCATCTTTCGCATGACTTGGCCGCGATGTGCCTTGACTGTTATCTCGCTGATGCCAAGCTCATGCGCCACCTGCTTGTTCAAGACACCGCGAACGATTAGACGCATGACTTCCCGCTCGCGTCGACTCAGCAAGGCGTAGCGTTCCCGCAACGCGTGCATCTCGGCTTCAACGCGGAGCGCGGCGCCGCTGCGATCTATGGCGTCTTGGATTGCATCCAATAATACAGTGTCACTGAACGGCTTAGTTAGAAACTCAACGGCGCCAGCCTTCATGGCCTGCACCGTCGTCGGCACATCACCGTAGCCAGTGATGAAAATGATCGGCATATCCGGTCGATCGACCGCCACCCGTCTCTGCAATTCGAGGCCGTTGAGCTCCGGAAGACGAACATCCAAGACCAGGCAATTGGGCACAAATACGCGCGGACGCGAAAGAAATTCCCGAGCGGACTCAAATATCTCTGATTGATAGCCCGCGTTGCCGATCAACAGTTCAAGCGATTCGCGCACCGAGACGTCATCGTCGATGACGAACACGACTGCCTCATCAAGTCTGCCGGGCAGCTGATGCGCGCTCGCTTTCATCGATCCTTCTCCAGGCGCAGGGGTGTCTTGCTCAACTCGTCCCGAAAGCCGCATTGAGCGCCCCCAGCAAAGCGGCGTCGGAAAACGGCTTCGAGAGGCACTCTGTGGCGCCCTGCTCGATCATTCGAGGACGCGTAGTTTCATCTCCATGTGCTGTGATGAAGACAATCGGAATTTTATGGCGGAGACGTGTCAATTCCCTCTGGAGCTCGGGACCCGTCATGCCCGGCATTGCGATGTCGAGAATGAGGCAGCCTGTCTGCCCTACATAGTCAGAAGCAAGGAAGTCTTCTGCGGAGGAAAACGCTTGAGCTGCATAACCGAACTCCCTCAGGAGGTCAGGCAGCGACTCACGCACAGACTCATCGTCGTCAACGACCGATACAAGTGATGGTGTGAGCATCATGAATTCCTCGTGACACTGTTGCCTGGAGTCGTTCTGCCGTCACGACAGTGGGCGCCGATAACCCCCTCGGTATTCCGAGGGATCGAAAACGAGAACGTAGCTCCTAGACCATGGTTCAGGGCGGCCCACAGGTGACCATGATGATTCTCAATAATTGAGCGACTGACGGATAAGCCAATTCCCATCCCCTCGTTCTTGGTTGTGTAGAACGCATCGAAGAGCTTCTCCACGGTCACGGGATCAAAACCAGGTCCAGAATCCTCCACACTCAAGCAGACTCGATCACCTTCGTCTCGTTGTGTCCTGATTGTCAGCTCTCTCGCGTGATCGTCGATCGCGCTCATCGCATCCAGCGCGTTTTGCACTAGGTTCAAGATGACCTGCTGCAACTGGACCCGATCCCCCGCGACAACCGGAAGGTCTTGGGCTAATTCCGTCCTCAAATTCACCCCATCGCGTCGAAGCCTGTCGAGCGATAGGGCCACGACCTCGCGAGTTGCCTCATTCAGATCAATCGGCCTGGTTACGGGCGCTTTCCTGTTGAAGAGCGCCCGCAATCGCCCGATGATAGCGGACGCGCGGTTGCCGTCCCGGATTGTGCGACGCGCAGTTTCCCGCGCGCCAGGAATGTTCGGAGGATCGGCAGCGAGCATGCGCAGGCAGGTGCTGGCGTTAGTGACAATACCTGACAGAGGTTGACTGATCTCGTGAGCTATGGACGCCGTAAGCTCACCCATTGTCATTACGCGCGCCATGTGCGCCAATTTTGCTTGGGTGTTGCGTAGTTCTTCCTCCGCCCGCTTACGATCTTCGATATCGGTGTTAAGACCGAACCATCCAACGACGTTGCCCACTTCATCACGCAGTGGGTTAGCTCGAAAGAGGAACCAACGGTACATGCCATCGAAACGGCGCAATCGTGCTTCCTTTTCACCCGCTTCGCGAGAAGTCCTGATCGATTGCCAGGCACTAGCGAGATCACTCAGATCGTCGGGATGAACGGCCGCAGTCCACCCCCAATCTTGAGCCGCCTCCGAACTTAGACCCACATACTCCAGATAGTGCTGGTTGAAGAACTCGGCGGAGCCGTCTGGTCGAGCCGACCACACAAGCGCCGGAATGGTATTGATGATCAGATTGAGGTTTCGCTCACTGCTCCGTAAGGCATTCTCAGCGCGCTTTCGGTCCTCAATATCGATCTGCAGCACGCACCAGCGCACGATGGATCCATCAGTGTCACGTAAGGGAAAGCCGCGGACGTGGAACCACCGATAAACGCCATCTCTGCGGCGATGGCGGCTTTCGATTTCGTACGGCTCTCCGGATTCGATGGCCCGCATCCAGGCGCTGATCGTCGATTGAAGATCATCGCGATGAACAGCATCAATCACATTCCAACGCTTGAGTTCGTCGACCGACCTTCCGAAGTACTCCAGAACGGGGCGATTGACAGCCTCTAGCTGACCTTCGGCGGTCATAATGGCCATAGGAGCGGGAATGGCGTCCACGACCAACTGTATGTCAATTTCTCGCACGCGCAGCGCTTCCACCACCCTTCTGAGCTCGACAATCTCCTGTCTTTGCTCTTCGCTGACGGCGATGATGTCTCCAGTTCGTCGGGCAACCTCTTGATTGATCGTTTCGGAAGCTCGTTTCCGTTCCTTCGAAAGGCGGGCGTCCTGCAGCCACTTCGCGATTTGCACACTTGCAATTCTGAGGCGAAGCCTCTCTGTTTCTTCGGGAAATTCAACGCGCGCTGACCCGGTTACGAGCGTCCCGGTTGCACCCTCAATTCCAAACTGCAACGACGAGGTCGATATTTCTCTACCGCCGATCGCAATTCGCTGTTGTGACGGCCACCACTGCAGATCTTGGCCCAATGACTCTCGCAACAGACGCCCCAATTCTAGTGACCGAAGGGCTGCCCAAGCTTGAGCCGTTCGAGTTATCTCGAAGGCGTCTACACCGATTGAATCCTCGAAACGAACATAAGCAAAGTCCAGCTGGAGCATCTCCACCAGCAGATCGAGCAGCTCAGACAGTCCTTGCGAGAAAGTGCCACCGTCCCGGATCGGAGGATGCTCAAAAATCTTATTGAGATCGTTGATACAGCGCCGAAGATGCCCGCCGTCCTCAGCGCAATGTTCGCTCTTGACTACCATCTTAGATCGCTGACAAAGCGCTCGCGTGTGCGGCTGACGCTTGGGAGGCTTCAAGCCTGCGGATTCCGACAGCCGACAATCCGCGTTCTCACCACGAAGGTGCTCGACAGGAAATCAGACTGACCATTCTCGCACCACTCAAAATACCATGCGCGTTCTCGCCTCACAAGGTTGCATCGATAGATGATTGCGCGTCAAAAGACGCCAGCCGCAGTGCTGCCCGCCACTCCTCGAACTGCTGTTCGACCGAATTCGAATAGACTAAACAAGGTGGTCGCGACGGCGGTCCACCGCGTCGTTACGACAACTCTCCCGTCCGCCCCGACAACTGGTCAATTCCTAGATCAAGCAAAGTACTCAAAATCGAGGCGAGAGCTATCGTACCTTGGTGTTGGTGGCTCGCAAAGTAATGCCCTATAGAATTACGCGCCCAGCGCATGCTCGAAGCGGAACCGTCACGGTGCTGCCCCAACTTGCTGTTGCAGCGCGGATGAAACGTACCGAGCGGGACGCACGAAGTCACATAGGCGAGCGCGAAGAGGCTCGGCGGCTTGGGTCAATGTAGCCCGCAGCCACTCTTGGGCAGCATTACTGGTGTTGCGCTCCGGCCACAGAACACTAACGCCCTGCAAAGCGGTTTGATACGGTAGTTCGTACATTGATACTGGGTGCCTATGGACTAACAATTTGGCGAGAGGCCGTGGCATGATGGCGGTTAGGTGCGTATCTTCGAGCAGGGTCGGAAGGGCGAGAAAGTGGGGTAACGAAACGGCCAAACGTGGACCTCGTTTCGCCCCTGAAAAGGTCCGTTCGAAAGCTGCCCGGTCAAACATCTCCGACCGCCGCGTCAGTCCGTTTTTGGTGACGAAGCTGTCGACTATTTCTTCATGCTCTCCGTGCAAGCAGACCACTGCTATTGAAAGCTTCGAAAATGTTTCTAGGGACAATTGACCAAGCGGACGTGAAGAGCTGGCGATGAGAACATCGTCGTATGCAAAGAGTGAGCTTGATCCGAAACGGGCGGGTACGCTCGAGAAAATCCCGATTGTCGCATCAATTTGCCCGAGATCCATCTGCTCGGCCACATCGATCCAACTGTCCGGCCGGATTACGAGATCGACTAGCGGGGCTTCCTGCCCGAGCAGCGCGAGGAGACCAGGCACCATCACCATAGTGACGAAATCGCTCACTGCGATTGTGAACCGCCTGGTCGAATTACGGGGCTCGAACTTGGGAGGATCGATTGCTGCCTCTAGCGATCTCCACGCCTCCCTTATCAAAGGGGCCATTTCGACCGAGCGCGGCGTTGGCCGCATCCCCGTGGTGGTACGTACAAACAGTTCATCATCGAGCAATTCTCTAAGGCGGGCGAGAGCGTGACTAACAGCAGTAGGACTGAGACAGATCCTCTGACTTGCCCGCAGAACGCTTCGCTCTTGCATTACAGCGTCGAAAATGCGCAGAAGGTTCAGATCAAATCTGTTGAACGACATTGTCATAGCCCGTGGCGAACAATGATTACCGGTCGTTTCTTCGTTTTGGAATCTGGTCCACAGGCTTCCAAGGGCTCTCAGCTCGCGCTGATATTTTGGGACCAGGCGAATCGTGAAGCCTGTAATAGGGTCGAACACCACCACAATTCAGGTTATGGTAAGGTGTGCAGCTGTTGGTTGAGGTCATTGCTCTCTCGCTATCCACAGCGAGACCGTAAAGCGGTTGGAAATGCCGGCTCAATTGCACCTTGGTGTGAACTATTCCTGACCGCGCGTAGTGGTTCAGGCTGGAACCGGTCAGACTGTGGCGGCGGGTCCAGGGGTCCGAATAGGGTTTTGCACGCCAAGTTCAGTCACAAGCGATCGCCGTATCAAAAGTTGCCCCCTTCGCAATTCCGAGAGCTGAGGAGCATAGCCGCGGAATTTGGATTTGCGGCGCCTCTGCACATACCCAGTGAGACACGCGACAGATACCTAAGTATCGGTTTGGAGGCGGGCGAAGAACTACGAGCGCACGAGCACGAACAATTGCGTGCCGACGGTCGCTCCCTGGTAGCGCCCCTTGCGCTCGGTGGCGCCAGATGTAAAGCGGGGCGGTCCTCCGAGACCTCAGCCGCTTCGGCGCGGCGACACGGCGATCGGGGTCAACGAGCTCGCCGTTCAACTGGCGCTACTGCTGGCCATCAAGGAGCAACCAGTTGTAGAAACGGCCGTGGCCGCCGCCCTGAGAAGCGCCGCGGTCGTGCCTGCGGACCGTCTAATGAGGGCGATGGGCTGCTGCGCTCGAGGACGACCTGGAAGAGATGCTCGCCGCCCTATCGCGCACGCCGCGCGAACCGCGCCTAACTCTCCGCAGCCCCAGTGGCTGGTTCGAACTGCTCGCCGATCTCGCCGCGCCCGGACGGACGCCCTCCGACGAACAGCGCGCCGCGGCCGTCGGCATGATCTCGCGCCCCCTCGCCTGCCTCGTCGGGGCGCCGGTACGGGCAAGACGTACACCTGCAAGCTGATCTCCGATCGCTGGGCGCGCCTCGGCGGTCGCGTGTTGTTGTGCGCCCTCGCCGGCAAGGCAGCTATGCGCCCGGTCGCGTTCGACCGAACGCCTTGCCAAGACCCTGGCCCGCATGCTGTCCGAGCGCGACGAACTCGAAGCCGGCCACGTCGGAGAGTGAGAGCGCGAGGATCCGGACCAAGCTCGAGTCCCTCAGCCTCATCGACGACATGACGCTGATCGTCGTCAACGAGGCCTTGATGACCGACCTGCCGACGGTCCACGCGATCGCGAAGCGCCCGGTCGCCCGCAGCCGCCTGCTCTTCGTCGGCGACGAGGCGCAATTGCTCCCGATCGGATTCGGGCTCGTCTTGCACAAGCTGGTGCAGGATCCCGCGATCGCGCTGGGGCTGACCGAGTTCCACCGGCTGGCCGAAGCGACCGGCATCCCGCCCGCCGCCGCGGCCGTTCGGTCCGGCGACATGCCCCGTCCTCCGAGTTCGCCGGCACGGCCGCAGGAGTATCGTTCGTGGACGTCGACCATTCCGCTCTGGCGCAAGTTGGACGAGGTCATCGTCAAGCTCGCCGGCGAGGCCAATGTGCTCGTCGTCACGACCATGGCAGGCGAAGTCCCAGCAATTGCGGGACTGCCAGGCCCAAGCTCGCCGATCGATCGCGAGAGGAACTCTGAACGCTGGAGCATAACAACTCGGCACCAGGAATCTCGGAGGACGGCTCGAAGTTCTCTCCACAAACGCTGAGGAGGCAACACCATGAGTCGATGGCACTCTCCCGAGCGTTGGCGCTCTCGGCATCGTCTGCGCTTGCGCAAACCCAGAAGCCCGACATTTCGGACGCCCCGAGCTCCCAAAGCTCTGGGGCTTGGATAGCGGGCAAGCCCGGAAGCAAGAGCGGTCCTGCCGTCAAGCCCGCATTAGGAACTTGCGGTGCGACCGCGCCAGACCAGCAGAATCCAACCGTGCAGCAACAGGACCCCTCGAACATTAAAGGCCAGCCAGGAAACAAGAGCGGCCCTGCGGCAAAGCCGTCATCGCGCCCGTGATCACGGGAGCAGGGAAAACTGATTGTAGTCATAGTTCTTGGTGAGCCGC
This sequence comes from Bradyrhizobium sp. Ses1, assembly GCF_059512365.1. Taxonomy (NCBI): domain Bacteria; kingdom Pseudomonadati; phylum Pseudomonadota; class Alphaproteobacteria; order Hyphomicrobiales; family Nitrobacteraceae; genus Bradyrhizobium; species Bradyrhizobium sp. Ses1. The sequence goes on along the minus strand of NZ_JCAMOQ010000053.1, from coordinate 39,517 downwards.
GGAATCCGCTTGTGCTGCAGATTCTTCACCACCGTGGTTCCGGTCATCGACAGGCCGACCACGTGACATTGCGCAGCTTGAACTCGACCGGCCATAGGCAGGCTCGGTCAGGTCGCTGTTGAGGTACTGCCGATAGATCACCTGGATGTATTGCCGCGCCGATACCGCAGCGCGGATTTTCGGCGTCAGCATGCGGTTGACGTTGTCGACCTTGATCGTAGCCGACGGAACTTGCCCTCCTCTCTGCTCCGGCCATGTTGACTCGAACGGACAGGCGATGAACGTTACCGTTTCACCGCCGTCGCGCGCCGCGTCAGGCTCGATGCCGAACGTCATATCGTTGCCGACATTGGCGGCAACGCGCGGGCTGATCCAAATGAGCCCTGCCAAAGCTCAAGCGAGTGGTAGATGCGCGAGCTCGCCGGACAGCTTTGAGTGAACCTAAGCACCTTTCCGGCGCTCATAACCGTGGATTGCAGGTTCGAGTCCAGCCGGACCGACCGTTCGTTGGTCTGGCTCGTTTGATTTAAATGACTTGGCTCGGAAATTGTCCAACTTGATCTCTAGACAAAGATTTGTTCACGATGCGCCCTCGACTAGCTTTGCGCGCCATGCGCGCTCGCGGGTCGGCGGCCTTAGTGTAACGCTGCACTTCGGCTATCAGCATTGTCATCTGCTCGCCGTCGTGGCGGCCGAGGGTACGGCAGGCAAGGTCATTTTTTTCGTATTGGCTGCCGCTTTGCCCCAACCGCCACCTATTGGTCCGGATGGGTGACCTAAGCGGCGGTGCTTTTGTGCGGAGGGCCCGAGACGCATCGCTCCCAGCAATCTCGTAGAATTCCGTCGCGCTACATCAAGAACATGTTTGCCCATCGCGCTAGAAAGGGGCTGTAGCCGAACAACCCTGCCTATCTCCAAGGCTGTTGAGGTTACGAGGCCCGGTCTCCTAGCCACACCGGGCCTCGCTTGCTCCGAGCAGGAGGCTCGCATGCCTACAAGCAGCTACGCAGACGATTTAGGATCAACCTTGCACTACGCGTTGGAAACGACCCATGCCATAGCCGTATGCCCTTTCCAGTTGGACCTGACAATCCGCGTTGGTGATGATGCCGCCGAAACCCATGCCTTTGCGCGTGCAAGAAAGCTGGTCAAGAGGGACGGCACCAAGTGGGACGGAGAGGTTCTGCGGAAGGAATTCGGACGAAACTGCGGAGGGCGGCTGACCGTTACTGTCCTCACTACGCGCTTTGGGCGACCCGGAGCTATAAGACCGTGATGTTCGGCTCCGGTCAGCTCTACACGACGGCAGCAGCCGGAGGCGAATGGCCCCTGCAGGCCGTGTCCAATTGGCATCGGCTGCAAAAGCTCTTGGCGCTTCGCGCTTGTCACCGCTCAATCTCCTCCTGCGGGTAGAATGCGCGCATAACCGCGTCATCCCGCGTGCCTCTACCGAGACACGCTCAGTCCCGATAGGACGGCTCGCCTTGGATAGGCTTACCGCCGCAGGAAGAGGTACGGCCAATTACTGCCTCAACCGCAGGGATGCATTTACCTGCTTTCTCGACGACGGGCGCGTCCGCGTGTCGAACAACGCCGCCGAACGCAAACTATGGGCCGTCGTCGTAGGAAGGAGAAACTTCGACTGTCGCCGGACTCATGAGCGCGGTGAGCGTGGGCTGCGATCTACTCCCCTTATTGTCAGCGCCAAGCTCAGCGATATCGATTCACGAAGCAACTTAGCAACACGCCGGATTGCTTCCTCGCCGTTTCCTCGCAAAGAAGGCGATCAGAAGTTTCGCTGCGCGCGGAACTCGAGCAGGAACGTATCCTGGTCCTTGAACTCGTAGCGTGCCAACGGCTTCGGCGCGGACGCGCCAAGCACGGCGGATCCCTTGAAATTCTGGTCGAGGTGGAACCACTGGAATTCGGCCGTGAAGGTCAGGTTCTTGACCGGGGTCCAGCGGGTGTTCACGCCGAGCTGCGAGATGTTGAAGTCGGGGTTGCAGACGTAGTCCGCGCTGACCGCCTTGGCCGGCGTGGTGTAGTTCGCGCACATGAAGGCCTTCGCGGCACCGTCATAGCGGACCGCCACATACGAGCCGAACAGGCTCGACGACCAATACGGGTCCCAGTTATGATTGAACGCCCCGCGAACGCCAAAGGTCTCCGTCAGATGCAGCGAGCCGTCGCCGCCGGCCGCGACCGGCAGATAGACGGCATCGGTCGTCGCACCGAACCCGATGCTCTGATAGGCGCCGGGCGCGCTGGTGCTGCCGAACATGGCAAAGCTTGGCGAGGTTGAAGACGACGAGACGACGTACTTCGTCGCGCCCTTGGCATAGCTCGCGTCCAGCTTGAGGTCGTCACCAGCGCCGCTCGGGATGTTCTTGATCTGCAACGCCGCCTGTACGGCGCCGCCCCACGAGGTGTCGGGATGTCCGGAAAGCTCGGATGCCGCGGTCGGCCCCGCGCCCGGCAGTCCGACGGCGCCCGCCGGCGCACCGAGCGCGTTGAGGGTGTTGTAGGAGCCGCTGACTTCATGCGCCGCGGCCGAAATCTGGAACAGGCCCCAAGCCTGGTCGATGCGGATATTGCCGACGACGTCGGGCGCATGGACGCCGGCATAGGCGTTGCCCGAGTTAAACGTGGCGTTCAGCGGCAGCGCCAGATTGTAGACCGCGGTGCGATCCCAGACCGTCGGATCATCCAGGCCGATGCTGGCCGACACGCCATTGCCGAACTGCGCGGTGTACTGGATGTTGTTAACGCCAGTGTCGGTGTTCTGGCCGCCGAGCAGGAAGTCCGAGATATTGCCGGGGAAGCCCTGCCAAGGCGAGGAATAGGCCGATGCCGACTGACCAAAGGTGAAGCCTGCGAACTGAATGAAAAGGTACTGGATGGTGGTGTAACCGCCGCCGGGAGTGTCGAGCAGCTGCGCGCCGGCCACCGGAAGCGAGCCGTTGATCGAGTTCGGGTTGAAGGTGTTGTTGCCGAGCGTAGAGAACTGAAACCGGCCCATCCCGAAGGTGCGGACCGTGCCATATTCGGTCTGCGTGCGGGTATCGATTGACAAAGCCATACGGGAGCGCGCTGCGAAGTAGTCACGATAGCGGTTACCCTGGCCGATATCGCCATTCCAGGCGGGCGAGCCCTGCACGCCGCCGTTGAAGGTGGCGTCGACCCGCAGATAGCCGCCGATCTTCATGCAGGTGTCGGTGCCCGGGATGTACCAGAAGCCGGCGCCGTACAGCGAGCAGACCTTCACATACTCGACGGCCTTCGCCTTGATTGGAAGATCGGCTGCTTGCACGCCCCCGACGGCCATCAGGCCGGCGGTTGTGCCGAGAATAAGTGTTCGCGCCCGTATCATGTTTAAAGTCTCCTAATCCCCGACATGCACACGCATGCTGACGCGGTAACTAATGCAAAAACTTCCGTGAAGAATAACAACGCGGTGAAGTCGATGCCGCCAACCGTGAGCTGTGACGTTTTCGCCACGTGACAGTTCGAAGATCATCGAACAACTCTATTCGGTCTTTGCAGATCAGATCTGTCAGCAGAAAGTGGTGATCGGTCGCTTGCGCATCTTACGGCGTAGAAGGCATATTCTGCGCGCGTAAGTATCCGTGCATTTCCCGTGCTCTCCATGAGGGTTCAAACCTGTCGCTCCAGCTCACGCCCACCGCCGCGAGCGAGGTCAATGTCACGGCCGTTGCGGCGCTCGCGGGCTCCTCCCACCGCTACGGCGACCATTGCCGCGGGCATGTACATACCGGGCACCCCTTTTCACATTGCTGAGCACTGATCGGAATGGTCAGTCCGGCACTTTCGATTCGCCGTCGTTCGAGGGCTCACCTAACCCGAAGAATTGGCTCATAGCCTGGAGTTGGAAGATTCTCGGCTCGAATCGGCGCCAGTTGGTATGAGATTCTGATTTTTTCCGATTCTTCTGCGACATTTGAGAAATCAGTGGATGTTTGTTGCGATAACTTCTGTGTGGGACGTTGGTCATGGAAAAGACACGGTCGATTCGGTCAAAGCCGCCCTACAAGATTGATCTCGTTCGGCGTATTGACCTCACAACCTTGCAATTATTCATCGCAATTTGCGACGAAGGTAATTTGACGCGTGCGTCGCAGAGAGAGGCAATAGCGCCTTCCGCAGTCAGTAAGCGCATGCACGATCTCGAGGAGACGCTTCAGGTCGCTCTGTTTGAAAGACACTCGAATGGAATGACACTGACGCCGGCAGGCGAATCTCTGTTGCATCATGCGCGCGTCACGCTGCTCAACATCGCGAAGATCGCGGTCGACATGGCGGAGCACGCGCGGGGTGTGCGTGGACATGTGCGAATGCTGGCAAACCTGTCGTCAATCGTCGAATTTCTGCCGGACGATCTGCCCGGATTCTTTCGCTCTCACGAGTTGGTGCGGCTCGATCTCCAGGAGCGCTCCAGCGCCGAGGTCGTTCGCGGCCTCGAGGAAGGTGTCGCGGATATCGGCATCTGCTCCGCAGACGTCGCCACGCGCGGGCTGGAGCGTTATTCGTATGGAAGGGATCGCCTCGTTATCGTGGTAAGGTCCGATCACCCGCTGTCGGGCACGACGAAAGTCTCATTTGCCGATACACTGGACTACGATCATGTGGGTCTGTTCGCTACAAGCTCGATCTATCTTCGCGCGCAATACACGGCGCAACAGCTCGGCAAGTCGATCAAACTAAGGGTCCACGTCCCTGGTTTCGACGCCGTCTGCCGGATGGTGCAGGCCGGAATGGGCATCGGCTTGATTCCGAACCGGGCATTTGCCGTCTTGAGCCACGGCATGAACTTGTCCGCTGTCGAGCTGAGCGATGAATGGGCGGATCGTGAGCTGGTGCTGGTTGCCAGAGATCCCGTAGGGCTGTCGGCGACGAGTCGCTTGATGCTAGATCACCTCAGACATTCCCGCAGCACGCACTATTAAGCATGATGACTTTTCCTTCGAATCGTCGTCCCGCTTCTTAGCTCTTTGTTTGAGCATGATCGTTTCACGCTATCGCTTCGCGTTTGTCGTGAGGGAAAACCTGGGTCCACTTTCCCGGGCCATGCTCTGGTATCGCTCTCTTCGCGTGCGTTCGTCATCTGCGAACGCTCGTTCATCAACGGATATTGGACTCAACCCGCGTTGCTCGGCAACACCTCGACAAAACAGCTTGTCGAGGAGCGCCAGAGATGGTCGGGCCGTTATCCGGTATTCGCGTTGTCGAACTAGGAACACTCATCGCTGCGCCATTTGCGGCGCGGCTGTTTGCCGAATTCGGCGCAGACGTCGTCAAGATCGAGCAGCCCGGGGTTGGAGATCCGCTGCGCAAGTGGCGAAAGCTCCATCAAGGGACATCGCTGTGGTGGTATCTGCAATCCCGCAACAAGAAGTCGATCGCAGTTGATCTGAAGTCGGCGGAAGGGCGTGCGGTTGTTCGTCGCCTGGCTATCCAAGCCGACGTTGTGATCGAGAATTTCAAGCCGGGCGGCCTTGAGAAGCTCGGCCTCGGCTGGGATGTGCTCTCCGCGCTCAATCCGAACCTGACCCTGGTCCGTATCTCCGGCTACGGGCAGACTGGTCCTTATCGCGATCGATCGGGATTCGGCGCGATCGGTGAAGCCATGGGTGGATTGCGATTCACCACTGGCGATCCTGAGAGTCCGCCGGCACGCGTCGGTATCAGCATCGGCGATAGCCTGGCTTCGCTGCACGGCGTGATTGGAGCGCTGATGTCGCTGCTTCGGGTCAAGACAGGCCAGGGCAAGGGGCAGATCGTCGACGTCTCGCTTTACGAGAGCGTGTTCAATGTCATGGAAAGTCTGGTTCCCGAGTATGATCTCTTGGGCTATGTCAGGACCCGGACCGGCGCAGCACTGCCAGGCATAAGTCCGTCCAATACCTATCCAAGCTCCGATGGACGCTACGTTGTCATCGCCGGCAACAGCGACGCGATCTTCAAGCGTTTGATGCGTGTGATCGGCCGCCCTGATCTCGGTGAAGATCCGACGCTCGCCAACAACGACGGACGCGTACGGAGGAATGCGCTGCTCGACGCCGCCGTCAGCGACTGGACCTCGCAACGAACCATGGAGGAGATCCTCTCCCGACTTGATGCGGCTGACGTTCCTGCGGGTCGAATCTATTCGGTCGCCGATATCGTGGAAGACCCCCACTACGCTGCCAGAGACATGATCCTGCCGACCGAACTCCCCGGCGGCATCACCGTGAAGATGCCTGGTATCGCGCCAAAGCTGTCGGAAACGCCGGGTGGCGTAAGGTGGCCTGGTCCGACACTCGGGCAACACACCGACGAGGTCTTGACATCGCTCGGCCTCAACGAGGAGGACGTTCTGCAACTGCGCCGCAGTGGAGCGGTGCAATGACCGCCGATCTGCCGGACATTTTGATCCAGGAAGTCGCACCACGCGACGGGTTGCAGATCGAGCCGCAATGGATCGAAACGACCGAAAAGATACTGCTGATCGATTGCCTGTCTGCTATTGGCTTTCGACGCATCGAAGTTTCGTCATTTGTTTCGCCAAAGGCCATTCCTGCGCTGCGGGATGCAACAGATGTATTTGCCAGCATCGGACGGCGACCTGGAACGGTCTACACAGCGCTGATTCCAAATCGGAAGGGCGCCGAGCTCGCCTTGGCGGCACGGGCCGATGAGCTAAACTTCGTGATGTCGGCGAGTGAGACACACAATCGCGCGAACATGAACATGACGCATGATGGCTCGCTCACGTCCCTTGGTGAAATCATCGAACTGGCCCACGCGGCTGACGCATTGGTCAATGCCACGATCGCGACGGCGTTCGGCTGCCCATTCGAGGGAGCACAGCCGTCCGGAAAGGTCCTGGACATCGTCAAACGGTACCTCGACCTCGGTGCCGATAGCGTAACGCTCGCAGATACCACGGGCATGGCCAACCCCAATCAGGTCTCGCGATTGGTGGCAGAGGCCTTGACGCTTCTACCCTCGCACAGGCTAACGCTTCATTTCCACAACACGCGAGGCCTCGGGCTGGTCAATGTGCTCGCGGCCCATAACAGCGGCGCGCGCCGCTTCGATGCAGCGCTGGGCGGATTGGGTGGTTGCCCATTTGCGCCGGGCGCGACCGGCAACGTTTGCACCGAAGACCTGGTCAATCTCTGCCATGAGATCGGCCTGAGGACCGGCCTCGACCTCGATCGCTTGATCGACCTTTCGAAGCGATTGCCCGCATTGGTCGGACACGACGTGCCGGGCCAAGTCGCAAAGACCGGGCGTCCGATGGACCTGCACCCCGTTCCAGAACGATCGCGGCAATCCCCCGCCTGAACAACCTGCAATCACATTTCAAAAAACATATCGGAGGAAATCATGACGATTACTACAGCGCCTGCTGTCGGTCTCGATGCGACGATCAGCGAGCAGCAAGTCATCAGCAAGATCGCCTGGCGCCTGATGCCGTTGATCATCGTCTGCTATTTCTTTGCATTCTTCGATCGCGTGAACATCAGCTTTGCCAAAGCATCGCTCCAGGCGGATCTCGGTCTCAGCAACACAGCCTATGGCTTCGGCGCGAGCCTGTTTGTCGTCGGCTACGTCCTATTTGAGGTGCCGAGTAACATGCTGTTGTATCGCTTCGGCGCCCGGCGCTGGATCGCCCGCATCATGATCTCATGGGGGCTCGGGACGGCGGCCATGGTGTTTGTCCAGAGCGAATGGCAGTTCTACACGCTGCGCTTCGTGATTGGCGCCATGGAAGCCGGATTCGCTCCCGGTATTCTCTATTATCTGACCCTTTGGTTCCCAAAATCCCATCGCGGGCGCATGACTTCGGTGTTTTTTCTCGCGACCGCATTTTCGGGCATCATTGGAGCGCCGATGTCCGGCCTCATTCTTAACTATATGAACGGGCTGCACGGTTTGGACGGCTGGAAATGGCTGTTCCTCGCCGGCGGTCTGCCATGCGTTGCCCTCGGAGTGGTCGTCCTGCTTCGATTTGACGACAGCATTGATCATGCGAAATGGCTCAGCACTGATGAGCGCCGTCTCATCTCGGTGCAATTGGAGCGGCAGAAGAATCAAATTGGCGAGCGCTCAGCCTGGCGATCGTTGCTGATGCCCGGCGTTCTGCTGCTTGGGTTCATCTACTTCCTGATCCAGATCGCGTCGTATGGACTCAATTTCTGGACGCCGGATCTCATAAAGGCGGCCGGCGGGGGAAGCGCGAGCGCGATCGGCTTCTTGACCGCCATTCCCTATGTTTGCGGCGCGATCTGCATGCTGATCGTCGGACGGCTCTCTGATGCATCCGGCGAACGTCCGAGGTTTGTTGCCGGACTTATCTTGGCTGCAGCATTCGGCTTTTTCGCCACTGGCATTTTCAACAACAACGTTCTCTTGCTGATTGGTGCGCTTGCCGTTCTTGGCGGCGGCCTGGTGGCGTCAATCCCGACATTTTGGACATTGCCTCCGAAGATACTGACGGGCGCCGGCGCCGCGAGCGGGATCGCGCTTATCAACACGCTGGGCCAGGTGGGCGGCATTGTGAGTCCGATCATGGTTGGCTCAGTCAAGGATCTGACGGGCAGCACGACGCCGGCGCTCTTTGTCATCGGCAGTCTTTGCGTGTTCTGCGCAGTGCTTTTGTTGACGGCACTTCCTCGTGAGCTCAAGTCCAAGGACTTTCACCCAGCGCCGTCTCAGTCACTTCGGCGGTGAGAAGCGATTGAATGAGGCCCACTAGCAGCACCGTCAGGTATCGCGGGACATCGAAAGTATGGGCGGCGGCCGCTATTATCACGATACTTGCGCGCGCCACGAAGCCAGGCCGATGCCGCACCGCGCTCAGAAAGTGCTATCCGGGGAGTGCCACCGACCGGATGGCGACATCGATATTTCAATGGTTGATTTCGATCTCCGCAAAGCCGTGGCGTAAGGGAAGTCGTATCCCATACGATTTATCCGTTGGCGATGTTTCTGTTCCGCGCGATGCAATACAGCGGCTCGCGCCAAGCAACATTCTCGCATTGCTGTACCTGTAAGGCTTCAGAAATGCCTTTGAAGGATAAACTCGTCAGGGCTCGTGCTTTTGTTTGGTCTCGGCTATTTGCTTCTGCCTCTTTATCAGCACCCGTTTTGTCCGACTGACCTCCCTCTGTTCGGGTCGGCGACCCCGGCCTGCACTGGTCAGTTCTGTCGCAGACCAAGGATGGACATCCCGGACCGAGCCGCCGATCTCATCTGTGCTGTCGTTCATTTTCGTGCGCTTGATTCGCAGATAACCATTGCAAGCTGGGCATCGGATGGGCCGGTCATCTATGACAATAAGCAAACAGGGAAATGCTATGGGCAATCACAAACCGATCGAAGAGGGCGACCCTTTTTCGTTTGTAAGATCATCATGCGTTTTCGGGAAGCCCGTTTCACGACGGGCAACCTCGAGGTCGTCGGGTACCGCGGCGTGGGCCCCGCCCCGGAGCGAATCGCGGGGCCTTATACGGCGCAAGTCGCGGTTCCGATCTGAACGTCGAGCTGACTTGCAGCGCACTTTGCACTGCCAATTCTGCCGGCGCAGCTAGCGCATCGGAAAGCGCAGATGCAGCAGAAAGGGAACTGCGCAAGAGCAGCGGCAGGACCGAGACGAGAACCGCACTCGCACTCATACAAGTGCCAAGTCGGCGGCGAACACAATCTAGTGCGGACATTTCGAGAGCCGGCCGCACGCTGTCAGCGGACGACAGGATTGTTGGCCATCAATTCGCAGGCCGAACCTGGCAAGTCGGCGATCGCAGCGCCGTAGGCAAGCCTGTGATCAGTCCTCCGGAAAGACCGCTAATGGACATTCCCTGGCTGAAGCTTCAAGTAGTCGCCCATCGCGGCAACGGTCTGCTCGCCGACGTCGGAGGACTCGTGAAGCTGCTGCCCAGCAGGGGAATCCCGGCACGACATGCTCTAGGACAATTGTCGAGTTTTCCAATAGGAACTGCTCGCTTGAGCCGACGCTCACGATCGCATGTGATGAGCTTATGAAAATTAGCCCTCAACATCGTGGTATTTTCCACTGGCGCACAGGGTGGCGTTGATGAGAGTATGAGCCTACGCAATGTCAGAGTCAGGCCAAGTACGGATTAATCACAGAGGCCGCGCATCGAGGGTTATAACGAAGCCCGATGTGCGACGCGTCGTTTGGCGAATTCTCGGCATAATCTTTTTACAGCGATAGCCAGGCTATGAGAGCAAGTGGCCGACCGCCATAGTCAGTCGTCGCAGCGACCCAAAGGGCAGTCATACATCGAAGAACACCGTCTCGTCAGCGCCCTGCAGGCGCACGTCCAGCCTGTAGACGACGTTGCCGCTGTCACCTTCACGCTGGGCGATCAAGGTCGCGCGGCGATCGGAGGGCACCAGGGCCAGCACGGGATCGCTGCCATTTGCGGCCTCGCCGCCGAAATAGATGCGCGTATAGAGGTGCCGCAGCATGCCGCGGGCAAACACCGCAAGGAGAAGATGCGGTGCCTGTGGCTTGCCGTCTGGATCAGGCACCGAGCCCGGCTTGATGGTGTCGAAAGCGTAAGCGCCATTGGCATCAGTGCCGACGCGGCCGAAACCGCGGAATTTCGTGTTCGGCAGCGCGCGCTTGTCCTGCGGATGGGCGAAGCGACCCTGGCTGTCGGCCTGCCAGACTTCCAACATGCAGTCTGGCACCGGCTGGCCATCGCCATCGAACACGCGACCTTCGATGCGAACCCGTTCGCCTGAGGCATCGGGCGTCACTAGATTGCCGGTAAAGGCGTCGTTCCAGTCGTATTGGCCGTTCGGCGTCAGACCATATTTGAAGAACGGGCCGACCGTCTGCGAGGGCGTAATACCTTTGCCTTTGTCTTGCAATTAACTGTTCTCCATGGGTGTGGCGTTCCTGCCGCGCAGCACGATATTGAAGCGGTAGCACAGCGCCCATTCCGGCTGGGTGTTCTCCAGATCAAAGGACGAGACCATCCGCGCACGCGCTTCCTCGTTCGGCACCGAATTGAAGATCGGGTCGAACGCAAACAGGGGATCGCCCGGGAAATACATCTGCGTGACGAGCCGCGAGATGAAGGAACGGCCGAACACGGAGAAGTGGATGTGGGCCGGCCGCCAGGCGTTGTAGTGATTGCCCCAAGGGTAAGCACCGGGTTTGATGGTGACGAATTTGTAGTAGCCGGACGCGTCCGACTGCGTCCGGCCAGCGCCGGTAAAATTGGGATCAAGTGGCGCCGGATGCTGGTCGCGGACATGGATATAGCGGCCGCAGGCGTTGGCCTGCCAGATCTCGATCAACGTGTTCGGCACTCCGCGGCCATCTTCGTCGAGCACCTGGCCATGCACGATGATGCGCTCGCCAAGCGGCTCGCCCTTGTGCTGAGTGGTGAGATCATTGTCCCCGGCACGCACGCTCTCGTGGCCGTACACCGGTCCGGTTAATTCCGAGAGGGTATGTCGCATCGGGATCAGCGGCTTCGAGGGTGCGCGCTTGATCGAACTCCTGTAGGCGGGAGAGGACAGCGCGGGATGGATGCGCTTCGAACCGGCCGGATAGATCAACGTCATTATGTTTCCTCCAATAGTGGTGACGCCATTGAAGCGGCATCACCTCGCATGGCCGGGTCAGCAATCAGGCTGGCGCTTTGAAGTCGTAGGAAATGCGACCAGCGGGGAGATAAAACAACGCGATGACCGCCCCGCCCCTGACCTCGGGATAGTGGCGGCTCCCCGGATCTGGCGCCGTCCAGCCGGGCCCCTGCCAGCCCTGTAATCCCTTCAGCTCGGCGCCCTTATTCAAGGGCACCACAAGATTGAGCTCGCCATAGGGATGGCCGTGATACTGCCCGCGCAACACGTCATGCTCGTCCTCGTCCTTGAAACGGCGCGGATCGGCGCTGTTCATGTAGACGGCCGTGATGCTGAACTGAAACGTTTCGGGCATTGGTTCGAGGATGCGGCTGCGCCGGTAGTTCGGACCGTCCACCTCCTGGTTCGCTGCCCAGCCTTCTTCGACCCCGATCTTGATCAAGCGAGCCAAGTCCTGATAGAGCGCGCTCTGCTCTCCATATTTCTCGTTGAGCCAACGCTCCATCTCGGCGCCAGGCGTCATATCCTTGACTTCCCGGAGGAACGGAATGCTGCGCTGAATCAGTTCTTCTCGGCTTCCCATAGTCGTCTCCTTACTCTTCTCGATTGGGCTCTATGTTTCGAATCCCGCGAACGAGGCGAACTCATCGACGTCCGCCCGCGGCATCAGTCTCTCCGTCATCGCAACCTTGGCGTTCCCGATCGAGATGCCGCATACCACGATCTGCTCGGCGGGGATCGACAGCAGCGGGCGCAGGATCTGGTGATATCTAGAGAACGTCTCCTGCGGGCAGGACTGAAGCCCGCGCCCGGCCGCAGCCAGCAGCACGTTCTGAATGAACATGCCGAGATCGAGCCAGCTTCCGACTTCCAGCCGGCGGTCGATGGTGACGATCAATCCCACCGGGGCGCCGAAGAATTCATAGTTCTTCGCGGTTTGCCTGCTGCGGGCTTCGACGTCGCCTTGAGCGATTCCGAGCGAGCCGTAGAACAGCCGTCCGAACTCCTGCCGGCGATTCAGGTATGGCACGGGCAAATCGCAGGCGTAGTACCTGTACTCGGACAAGTGATCGTCGCGGCACGTCTCGTGCGCCTCCAGCAGCGCCGCCGATACGCGGTCCTTGGCCGCGCCGGCGAGCACGTAGACGTACCACGGCTGGATATTCGCTCCGCTCGGCGCGAACCGCGCGATGCGGAGGATCTGCTCGATGGTCCGTCGCGGGATCGGATCATCGGAGAATTCACGGCACGCGAAGCGGCCGGCGATGATCTCGTCGATCCGGTTCTGCGCGACGCTGTTCGCGGTGTGCTCGCCGATCACGGCTTCTTCGCGAGCGGACATCCTCCTTCCTCCATCGCTTTGAAGGCTTCTTCCCCAGGAATTGTCGCGAGCAGCTTGTAGTAATCGAACCTGTACTTGGACTCCTCCGGAGACTTGACACGGAACAGATACATATCGCGCACCAGCCGACCGTCCTCCCGGATCCGGCCGTTCTTCGTCATGAAATCGTTCACAGGCATTTCACGCATCTTGGCGGCGACGGTCGGACCATCCAGCGTACCCGCAGCTTCAGCCGCCTTGAGGTAGTGCATGACCGCACCATAGGTGCCGGCATGGATCATGGTGGGAACCTTTTGGGTCTTCTCGATGAAGCGCTTCGACCATGCGCGGGTCCCGTCGTTGAGGTCCCAATAGAACGCCGAACTCAGCATCAGACCTTGGGCGCTCTGCAGTCCGCGGCTGTGAATGTCGGCAATAAAGACGATCAGGCCGGCAAGCTTCTGCCCGCGCGTAACTCCGAATTCGCCAGCCTGTTTCACCGCGTTGATGAAATCACCGCCGGCATCGGCGAGCGCGATCACGTCCGCCTTCGAGGATTGCGCCTGCAGCAGGAACGAGGAGAAATCCGGTGTATTGATCGGATGCTTCACGGCGCCGACGACCTTGCCACCGGTGGCGTCGATGACCTTGCGGCTGTCGGCCTCGAGTTGCGAGCCGAGGGAGTAGTCGGCTGAAAGGAAGAACCAGGTTTTTGCGCCGAGACGTGAGATTGCCTTGGTCGTTCCCTGCGACAGCGCGTAGGTGTCGTATGTCCAATGGATTCCGGTCAATGAGCATTCGTCGCCGGTAAGGCGAGAGGTGGCGGCGCCGGTGGCGAGGAAGAGCTTCTTCCTGTCTCGCGTGATGCCCTGCTCTGCGAGAGCGACGGCGGAATTCGGCACGTCGAGGATAGCCTCGACACTTTCATTCTCCAGCCATCGCCTGGCTATCGCCGAGCCGACGTCAGCCTTGTTCTGGTGATCTCCCGCAATAATCTGGATGGGCCGTCCGAGCAGCTTTCCTTTGAAGTCATCCACCGCCATCTGTGCCGCGACGACCGAGCCCTGGCCACCATTGTCCGCGTAGAGCGAGGACATGTCGGACAGGACGCCGAGCTTGATGGGGCCGTCCTGTGCAATCGCCGGCGTCACCACCGCCACCAGCGTCAGCGCCAATCCGAGCGATTTGCGCTGATTACCTCGGACCGGCTTTGCCAATGATTTTATCATGCCTCTGCTCCAAGCCGACCAATGCAAGCATGCCCAAACGGCAGTAATACGGAAGTGAAACTTTTGCAGAGTCATCCTGAACCGTCTTCAGATCAGAGCGATGATAGCGATACAGGCGCGTTCTTCGGCGTCCATTCGGTTGCATCCGCGGTGCGCCTGGCCTTAATTGGACCGGGCGGCAGCAACTTATCGAGCCGATCCGCTAGTGACCGGAGGAGATCCCTGTCGTGTCTGTTTCGTTCAACACACTGGATCTGAACCTGCTCAAGGTCTTCGATGCCGTCATGGAGGAACGCAGTGTGCTGCGAGCCAGCCAGAAGGTTGGACTCAGCCAGTCCGCCGTGAGCCACTCGCTGGCGCGGCTCCGCGAAATCCTGGACGACGACCTGTTCGTGCGCACAGCGACAGGCATGCAGCCGACGGCGCGCGCGCTGACGATGGCGCCCCAGGTTCACGAGGCCCTACGATCATTGGAGGCCGCGGTCGAACTTCCGACCTTCGTCCCGGCGAACTCCACCAAGCAGTTCACGCTGGCCGCCAACGACTTCACCACGATGGTGCTGGCATCTCCGCTTCTGAAGATACTCGGCCGTGAGGCTACCACGATCGACCTGGTGATTAAGCCGGTGACGCGAATCGACCTCGCCGAGCAGATCGACCTTGGCCGCATCGACGTCGCCGTCGGCGTCTTCTCGGTCCCGCCGAACCGCTTCCGCTCCGCCCTGCTGTTTGAATATGACGACGTGCTCATCGTTGGGGGAAAGCGCGAACTCGGCCAGCTGGACAAGGCGAAACTGGCGGAGCTGCCGCTGGTCGTCGTCTCCTTTGGCGGCGAGCAGGAGGGCGCGATCGGCGGTTTCATCTCCGAGCGAGGTCTCGCCAGGCGCTCGGAAATGTACGACCGCACCGCGCTCGAGCGGGCGCTCGCCAATAGCGACCGGCCGCCGCGTATCGCAGTCTCCCTGCCGCATTTTCTTGCGCTGCCCGCCTTGCTGGCGGATACCGAGCTGGCGGCTATCGTTCCGCGTCCATTGGCGAGAATGCTCGAGCAAACCCATGCAATCACGACCTGCGAGCTGCCTTACACCACGACACCCGTCGAGGTCCGGCTACTGTGGCACGAGCGTGTCGAGAACGAGCCGTCCCACGAATGGCTTCATGACGTCCTGCGGCGCGCGACCGAGGAACTCAGGCGCCGCGCGAGCTGACGGCATGCCGCGCCGACGACCGATCGCGCCCGCTTATCTGGCTGCCATGATACCGGAAAGTGGCACCCAACGCTCGCCATCGAAGCGTTGTGGCCGGAGCGATTTGATCAGGCGGTAGTCGTCCGGGCTCGTGTTGACGGTGATGCCCGGGAACAGGCCCGGTAGCGTTACGTTCTTCAGGGACGTGGCGTGTTTCATGATGTTCTGCGGCGTAAGGTCATCGCCGCACGCTTCGATCACCTTGGTCATAAGAACGGCGACGTTCCAACCGGTGAAGTTGAGCTGATCCTCAATGTCTCCGTTGGGGTAGTATTTTTTCATGAAGGCCAGCCACTCCAGATAGGCAGGGTCGTTGGCCCATTCGGGATCGCCCACGGTCTTGGTCGGCGTGGCCGAAATCGCACCCTTCGCGTTTTCGAGCCCCGCCGGCTTGAGGATCGTCGCCACGAAGTTGCTTCCGATCGGCAGGAACTGCTGGGCGCGCCATCCAAGCTCGCTCGCCTTGCGGATCGCCTGCGAGGTGAATTTTCCGGCCGACGCGTTCAGGAAGACATTGGCATTGCTGCTGGCCAGCGACACGACCTGTGAATCGACGGTCGGCGACGCCACCTCGTAGGGCGCTATAGCAACGATCTCTGCCTGCGGGTCGAGCCGCGCCAGTTCGGCCTTGAAGCTGCGAAGATATTCGCGTCCGTAGTCATCATTTTGGTAGAGCACCGCAACGTGTGCCCGCGGAATGGTCTCGGAAACGAGCCGCGCGTAAATCGCCGCCTCGGTGCTGAACAGGGTCATTCCCGAGATGGTGTATGGGCTGGTCTTCGGGTCGGCAAAACGGTCGCTGGCGGCGAAGACAAAGAGCTAAGGTACCTTCCGTCCATTCAGATATTTCTGGACCGCCGCGTTCTGCGCGGTCCCCATGCTGCCGAAGATCGCAACGGCCTCATCATTCTCGACTAGCCTTCGCGTCTGTTCCACGGCCTTTGGCGGGCTATAGCCATCGTCGAGCGAGATCAGCTTGATCTTGCGGCCATTGATTCCGCCGCGTTCGTTGATCATCCGGAAATAACGGGTCTGGACCTTGCCGACCGCGCTCAGCGCCGATGCCGGACCGCTATAGGGCATCGTCTGCCCGAGGATCAGCTCGCCCTCGGCCGCCTTGGCGGCGCATAACGTGGCCAGTGAAACCGCGAGAAAGAGTATTGGGCCAAGTCCCCGCATGCGACCTCTCCAATACTTACAATATTTCTTACTCGAAATATTCTTCCTAGGAAGGTATTTGTCAATATCTGAGCGAGGGGGCGCATCGCTGCGCATCCCGCCCGTACCCGGAGCTTGGACGAATACCAGGAACTTGCCGCGCGACACCTGAATTCGAGGGTGCTAGATTGCACCAAGACATGGTGCCGGCGCCGTTGGCGCAGGACTAGCGAGGGTAGAAAGGAATGACGAAAAAGAGCGTGTCGCGCGGTGCGGGGCCGGTCACGAAACAGACGCCAAAGCACGATGGCAGCCTTTACGACGACATCGAAGCCGCCTGGCTTGAACAGCGCCCCGATCTCGACCTGACCGCCGCCTTAACACTGTTGCGGCTGGAGCGCGTCAACCAGCTTCACGAAAAGCGGCTGCAGGACATCTCGAAAACCGTCGGCCTGCAGACCGGCGAGCTTTACGTCCTGCTGGCGCTCAGACGCTCGGGAAGACCATACGAGTTGCGCCCGACCGACCTGTTCCGCGCTCTGCTCGTCACCTCGGGCGCCATGAGCAAGCGGGTGGCGCGGCTCCAGGAAGGAGGGTTCATCCTGCGCGTTTCGGCCAACGATGATGGCCGCTCCGAGCTAGTCCGCCTCACTGCCAAGGGCCTTGCGACCGCCGACCGCGGCATTACCGAGATCGCGAAAGTCGTGGAGAGCGTGATCGACGCGAGCGGGCTCAGCAAGGCCGAGATCGGGATGCTCGACCGCTGCCTGCGCAAGCTTCTGGCGGTGAAGACCGTGAAGCTGACAAAGAAGATAGGCCGGCTCGCGGTGACCGGTTAGGGACGCGACGTCATGCGACGGTTTTCTCGTCCGCCTTCAGCAGCGACTTGATGTCGATCGAGCAGTCTCCGGCCTGCTCCGGTGTCGGAGAAATGCCTGCGGCAATGAGGCGCCGTGCTACCATCTGGTCGCCGGGTCTGTTGATGCTGTCGGCCGCGACCAATCTCCCCTGCCTGTAATGGAACACAGAGAACCTGCCCTCCTCGACAGAGCCGCGGGTCACGATCTGATCGCTGCGTCCGGAGAGTCCGACGATTTGCAGTTTGAGATCGTACTGATCCGACCAGAACCGCGGGACGCCGTCGTACCGCTCGTGCCTTTCCGCGGCAGCGAGCCCCGCCGTCCTGCCCTGGTCCTGCGCGTGCTGGACCGATTCCAGCCTGATCCACTCATCTGCGAACCGGTTGAAATGATTTGCGCAGTCGCCCGCAGCGTAAATGCCGGGTACTTTCGTGCTGCCGTGCTCATTCACGACGATTCCATTGCAGCATTTCAGCCCGGCGGTACTTGCGAGTTCATCATTGGCGATTCCGCCAATGCCCACGACGACGAGATCGGCAAGCAGACGAGTGCCGCTGCCGAGAACGAACCTCGGCGATCCTCCCATCATGCCCGGTCATCGCAACCACGGTCTCACCCAGCCTCACATCGACGCCCGCCTGTGCATGGGCATCGAGCAGGAAACGCGAGACAATCGTCGATACGGCGCGTTCAAGCAGCCGGGAGGCGGCCTCGATCACCGTGACCTTCTTGCCTAGCTTTGCCGCCGAGGCAGCAACCTCAAGTCCAATGAACCCGCTCCCGATGATGACGATCTCGTTCGCCTGCTCCAGTCGCCCCTTGAGATCGCAGGCATCAGTGAGAGATCGAAGATAGCAAATCCCATCGAGTTCGGCGCCGGGGACCAATATGCGCCGCGCCCGCGATCCGGTGGCGACCACGAGACTGTCGAAGTCGAGCCGGGCGCCGCCTGCAAGCGCGACCTGTTTCGCTTGCCGGTCAATCTCCACGGCCCGTTGTCCCAGTACGAGGTCGATCCGGCTGCTCTTGAAGAACGCATCATCGCGCAGAATTAGCTGCGGCTCGCGGACTTCGTTGAGCAGAAAATCCTTTGACAGCGGCGGTCGTTGATACGGGAGCGATTTCTCCTCGCCCGCGACGGTCACAGGTTCGGCGTAGCCGGCATCACGGGCGCTGAGCGCCGCCTGAATACCGGCGTAGGACGCCCCGATGACAACAAGCCCGTTCACGATTTGATGTCCGCCGTGTTGTCGCGGAGATCCTCATTCCCAGCCTCGCCGTCGAGATGCTCATAGACTTCGCCATCGCGTATCTCGACCTTGAATGCCCTGATATCCTTGTAGGCGCCTGAGCGGCACCTGCCGTCCCGTACATCGAACATCGCACCATGCAGCGGGCATTCGACGACATGTCCCTCGAGAAAGCCGGTGGAAAGCAGGGCAAACGCGTGCGAACAGACATCGTCCGTTGCGAAGATTTCGTCGCCGACCCTGTAGAGAGCGACGCGCTGATCGCCGACCTTGAAGCCGACCGGCTCTCCTTCGGACAGCTTCGAGGCAGCGCATATATGCTTCCAAGTCATGGCTATGACCTTTCCTGGGCCGGGCAATGAACGCGGATGCGAGATCCGCGCCTGATTTCAATCAGCGGGGAATCTGTCGCCAGTCGTCGGAGGCGGACGCCAGCCGGCCGCCGACCGCGCGGATGTCCTTGTAGGACATGCTGTCGCTCTGGGCGCTCTTCGGCAGCTTGCCGTCCAGGAAGCCGCGCACTTCCTCAAGCAATTGGCGACGTACCCGCACGATCGCTTGGTCCGCCGAGCAGAGATATTCCTGCGAACGATCTACGATCGGCCCCATGCTGACCATCACCACGAAATCCTCGATGACGATCTCATGAAAGCCGGTGCTGTTGCCGGCATCGATGATCTGGCGATTTTGCCCCCAATTGTTGGACTTATTGCCCGGAAGACCGCCGGCCATCGGCCACTGATTGGCCCGCTGCACCTTGCGCCAGGAGTCCACCGGCTTCTCCGGATTGTAGTAGATGTACCACTGGATCAGGTTCTCATCGTCGATCGGCACCGCGACGATCGCGGTACGGTCCTGTTGCGGGCCGGAATAGATCGGCGCGATCAATCCGTAATAGGGCATTACGAACTCCGTGACGCGGGCGAGGCATGATCCATCGGGCGCAGATCGAAGCGCGGCGGCGCGAAAGCCGTACGGCTTCTTCTCGAACGCATAGCTGACTTCGCTATTGACCCGAGTCGCGCCGAAATCGGTTGCCGAGGTCGCGGTCCAGCTCTGGTGCAACAGAGCGACATGCGAGGAGTCAATGGTCGCCTCGACGCCCTGCAGCCAGTTCGCATTGAGCTCAATGCCGGCCGCGTAAACCTGGTCCGGTGGCAAATCCATCCATTCGAAATCCGGCGCGGGCGGCGCCGTTCCCTCGCCCAGCCAGACCCAGACCAGCCCAGCTCCTTCGCGCGTCGGATAGGATTTCACCTTGACCGTCTTTGCGAATTCCTTCGGGCTATTGGGCTCGTTGGGTACGTCGAGCACCTCTCCACTGGCACTGATTTTCCAGCCGTGGAACAGGCAGGTCAGCGAGCAATCACCGACACGCGCGAGCGCAAGAGAGGCACCTCTGTGCGGGCAAGCTTCGTCGAGGAAGCCAACGGCTTCGTCCGTCCCCCTGAACGCAACGAAGTTGCGGCCGAACAGCTTGACGCGCACCGGCGCCTCACCCTTGCGCACCCGCACCGAGAGAACGGCAGGCAGCCAATAATGCTGACGCAGCATTCGCCCCATCGGCGCATCACCCGTGACGCGGCACAGCAACTCATTCTCTTCCCTCGTGACCATAGCGAGACTTCCCTGATTGACGCGTTTGATTATCTCTGCCTATTATCTTCCTGGGAAGATTTTTGTCAACGCATCTTCCTGAGAAGGAATGCGGAGATGATATGGTCGAGGGACGCCTGAGGGATTGTGTCGCGCTGGTGACGGGCGGAAGCCGCGGAGTCGGAAAGGGAGTGGCCATCGGACTGGCAGAGGCCGGAGCGACGGTGATCGTCACCGCGCGCACGCGCAGCAGCGGCGGCTCGGAATGGCCGGGCTCTCTCGATGAGACCATCTCGGCAATCGACGAAGCGGGAGGCAGGGGCATCGGCCTCCTGTGCGATCATACCGACGACGTTTCGGTGAGGGACGTCTTCGACCTGATCCGGCGCGACCACGGCCGGCTCGATGTCCTCGTGAATAACGTGTTTGCCGCGCCGGACGTCATGCCGATCAACGTTCCCTTCTGGCAGATTTCAACCTCGCTGTGGGACACCCTGCATCGCGTTGGCCTCCGCTCGCATTTCGTTTGCAGCCAGTTCGCTGTCCCGCTGATGCTGCCGCAAAAAAGGGGCCTGATCGTCAACACGTCGTCCGGCGGCGGCGTCCGCTACACATTCAACGTCCCATTCGGCGTACAGAAAGCCGGCGTCGACCGCATGGCCCGAGACATGGCGCATGAACTCAAGCCGTTCGGCATTTCCGCAATCTCGATCTGGCCTGGATACATCAAGAGCGAGAAGCTTGCGGCCCAACCCGATCGTGTGCCGGCGGCACTTGCCAAGCTCATTACCGAGAGGGGCGAGACACCGATCTTCGTCGGGCGCGCGATCACGGCGTTGGCTGCCGACCCTGATGTGATCGCCAAGACCGGGCAGGTCCTGCTCGCCTCCGAACTGGCGACGGAATACGGCTTCACGGATGTTGACGGAAGAATCCCACCGCCGCCAAGCCGCGATCCCGCTCCGCTTTCGATATTCAAGCCGATCGTCAGACCTTGAGATCAAACAGGAGAGGCCAATGAGCGTTGCACTGGGAATGATGACGCCGCTCGCGGAGCGGGACGGGCGCCGGCTGTCGCTGGCAATCGTTGCGGGTTTCGCCTGCGCGGTGGCGATCGGTAGAACGTTGCCGCTGGCGATGGATCCGATATCGGGCATTCCGACGCCGCTATGCGCCGAGAGCGCCTCGTCCGGCTCATCGCTCAACAAGGTCGACGTGATCAGTTCACACGCCTTGCCGAATGTACCCGGCAAGCGCGTGACCGTGGTCCGCGTCACTTACGGACCGGGCGGCTTTACTCCGCCGCACCGCCATGGTGGCTCGGTGACGGCCTACATTACAAAGGGCGAAGTGCGCTCGCAACTCGAGGGCGGTCCGCTGGAGACATTTGAGGTCGGACAGTCGTTCTTTGAGCCACCGGCCGCGATTCACCTCGTTTCCGCCAATGCAAGCAATAGCGAGTCGGCCGAATTGATCGCTGTCTTCGTGGCTGATGAGGGCGCGGAGTTGACGGCGCTTCTCAATCGGTAGCCGCTGACAGCTCCACTAACGTCGCGCAGGCTCTGTAGCGACTGCTGCGATTCGCCGCCTGTTTTGTGGCGTGCGCAACTCCTGACACAACACCGGCCCCCTTCCCCGCCGAAAGCGTGGTGGTTGGCTCCTCGAGCCCGTCGGGGTCTAGCAAGAAGATCGCGAGCGAACAGTTGCCGCGCGCTGGAGGCTATCCATCTCTATTTTTTAAACCTGTCTTCGCGCTCGTCGAAACGCCCGATCAATTGCCATAATCGCATCAGCATCGGAGCTCCGAGCGAGTTCAGATCAATTGTGTGGCCCCTCTCTCGTTTGGGCACTTCCGCATAAGCTCTTAGAGCACGGTGAACCGCAGCCGATTGTGAATAGGCAGATCGGCATCCAAGGTTGACCCTATGCAGATCACTCAAGCGTATGAACGGCCGTCGAAAACTCTTTGCACGCTGGGGTCAACCTTGGACGCCGAAAGGGGCCAACGTTCGAAGCCGAAACACACTCGGCTTGAGCAAATCAGGTCCGCTATTCACCCCTGACCAAAGCTAGTTCCTCTCGGCTGGCGCGCCGCTTTCTTGCGGTGCGACAAGCGTTCGCATAGCGCCCCTTATCCGAAGAGCCGACTAAGAACTGACATTGCGGGGGGTCTGCATCGGGCGATCGAAAGCGTGCGTTTCGACAAAGCCGCATGCGGATCTAGTAGCCAGTAGACCCATTTTCATCCACGCTCAACCGCCGCGTCGCGAAGGCGGGATCACATTTCGTTCGTTGACCGAGCCGATGGATACCACCACCCCGTCAGGGCGACTTCCTGTTTCAAGCGAGCAGCCATATTTCAGGGCTGCGTCAGGGAAAGGCATCCAGATCATGCCAATAAACCCGTCTGCGATTCGATCGACCGCCGTATTCCTGTGTTCGGCTTTTCTTGCTTTTGGATATGCTGCCCCCGCAACCGCCGATGCGGCAGCGCCACCAAAAGGAGACTATTTCCATACCGGGGCCGGCGCGTACTATCTGGAGCGCGCCAAGGGCGACATCATCACCGTGCCCTTGCGCGGCAACATCAATGTCCTGATGGGATCCGGGGGGAATATCGTGGTTCTGTCGGGAAGCGAGGGCAAGTTCCTCGTCGATGCCGGCATCAAGCCGTCGAAAGACAAGTTGCAAGCGGCTCTCGATAAGATCGGCCCGTCACCCTTGAAATATGTCGCAAACACCCATTGGCACTGGGATCATACCGACGGAAATGAGTGGATGCAGGCAGCCGGCGCCACGATCATTGCACAGAGAAATACGCTGAAGCATCTTTCCGATACCACTCGCATCGATGATTGGAATTGGACGTTCGCTCCCGTTCCGGCCGGCGCGCGCCCGACGATCATCGTGGAAAATGAGAGGGATTTCACCTTTGCGGGCGACTCCATAAAGGTGGAACATTTCGGCCCCGGCCATACTGACGGCGATGTGTTGGTGTACTTCGAAAAGGCCGATGTGATGGCCTTCGGCGACACGCTCTGGAACGGATACTATCCGTTCATCGACAACGAACACGGCGGCAGCGTCAATTCGGCCATCGCCTGGGCTAACAAGGCTATCGAACGCACCACGGATCAAACAATCCTGGTTCCCGGTCATGGGCCGGTCGGCAACCGCGCTCAATTGATTGAGTTTCGCGACATGCTGGTCACGGTGCGCGATAAGATCGCTGCACTGAAGTCACAGGGGAAATCCCTCGAAGAAATCATTGCGGCGAAGCCGACCGCGGCCTTCGACGACAAATGGGGACGATTTGTAATCGATCCGGAGTTCTTCACCAAGCTTGTGTACGAAGGACTGTAGACGGTAGCCGTGGCCGTGCCGCCATCGACAAAAGGGCAGATCGCTGCCACGCGGCAATCCAGGCTGCAGTGAAATTGAAACGCTGCCTCGCGAGTTGGAATATTAGCAAAGAGGCGTGGCCGGCCTCAATCTTGACGCTGGACCGCTGCGATGGAGTGACACATGTCTGAAAGCTTGGTCGTCGTCGTCTCCTCTCGCCCTTTCGATGACACGCTGAATGCGCTGATCGCCAGCGTGAAGCACAGGCAGGTCGAGGTGTTCGGCATGGTCGATCACGCCGCCAACGCGCAGGGCGCAGGCCTTACGCTTGGCCGCACCACCGTGGTGACGTTCGGCGGGGTCTCAAGCAGCTGAAAGCAGCCGGGCTCACGATGCCGATCGGAAGCCTCTCCATCGATGAGCTGACTGCGGAGGCAGGCGGCAACGCGGCCGAGGGCGTGTACTACACGGGAGACTATTTCACGGGCATCGACAATCCCGAGAACAAACGCTTCCTCGAGGCGATGAAGAAGAAGTTCGGAGCGGAGCTGAAGACGCCAAACGCACTTTCCGAGCAAGAGTACGACGGGCTGCACGCGTATGCGATGGCCGCTGAAAAGGCTGGCACCACGAATGCGGATGCCATCATCAAGGTCCTGCCCACGGTCGTGTTTGAGGGGCCGCGCGGGTCCGTTCAGATGAACAAACAGCACCACGCGCCGCTTCCGATCTACTTGGCGCAAGTCCAAGCCGATGGCAAGACGAAGGTGCTGAGGGACTTTGGGCTGATCGATCCGGGTGACCAGTGCCCGACTCGCTGATAGTGCAGGAAAAGCAGGAGGCTGATCGCTATGTACACGATCGAACTCTTCGACGTCGTCACGACGGCGGGGGTCCTGTACATCGTGGCGCTCGGCCTCCTGATCGTCTACGGTGTCCTGAAGATCATCAACCTTGCACACGGCGCTTTTCTTGCGCTTGGCAGTTATGCAGCAGTCGTTGCTACTTGGCTTGGCTGGAATCCGTGGAGCGCGTTGTTGATCGCTCTTGCGGGCGGTGTCGTGGTCGGAGCGGTAACGGAGTGGCGAGTGCTTCGGGGCCTCTATGTCCGGCCGCTCGACACGATCCTCGCGACTTGGGGTCTGAACATCATCATTGTCCAGAGCATTACGCTCTATTTCGGACGCGAGATTCAGTTCACTGAGAGTGCCATCACACAAGCCGTGAGCGTCGGCGGAGTCACGTATTCGCTGTATCGTCTCGTCCTGCTCCTCGTTGCAATCGTGCTGGGCGTCGTCGTGTGGCTGGTCATGCGCCGAACCCAGATTGGCCTCGTAGCCCAAGCGGTCATCATGAACGAGGAGCTGGCACAGGCGCTCGGCATCAACACCCGGTTCGTCCGCTTTGTTACCTTCTGCCTCGGTGCTGGCCTGGCGAGTCTGGCCGGCGCCTTAATCACGCCACTTGTGAGCGTGCACCCGAACCTTGGTGTGCCCTGGCTGATCAACGCATTCATGCTAGTGCTCGTCGCCGGGGTGTCACTTGGCAATCTAGCACTCGCTGCCTTGATCCTTGGTGGCGCTCAGGTGCTGGTCAGCTCGTACGGTAACCCCGTGCTTGGAAGCCTCACCATCATCATCCTGGCCGTGATCATCCTTCGATTCCGTACAATTGCGACGTGAGCGGAAAGCCCGCGCCGGTAACCGGATTAGAACGCTGTGTGATGTACTTCCGGACAGGACTAATGCTCATTCTGCTGCCTCTGTACAATCGCCATATTTGGCCGGCCAATTGCAACTAGAGGGTTGCGGACACCTTGGCCCGGCGCGCCGAGTTCATAGTGCGCAAACTCGTTATACCCACAATCAAAGGAGCCGAGCCATGCTCTCGCGTCGTTCCCTCGTTTTTGCAGTGGTTGCCGCAAGCACAGCCTTCGCGGCGCCGGCTTTCGCCGTCGAGACCCGACCGTTCGATGCTGACTCCTTCGCGGCGGCGCAGGAGGCAGACAGGCCGATTTTGGTTGCGATCCATGCGTCCTGGTGTCCGGACTGCCAGAAGCAGAAACCGATCCTGAGCGAATTGACGGCACAGCCCGAGTTCAAAGACCTCATCTACTTCACTGTCGACTTCGACAATCAGCAGGACGCGGTGAAGTTTTTTGGCGCTGGTAGGCCTTCCACGCTGATCGCGTTCATAGGCAAGACTGAAACCGGCCGCTTGGTAGCCGACACTGAGCGTTCCGCTATCGCCGTGCTTTTAGCTAAGACGCGCCCGGCCAATCGGGGGTAGCGATCAGTCCGGCCCGGTCAAGGCGGCCGTGATGCCGCCGATCTCAGCGTCGACGAGACGCGCGGTCGCCGAGGATGAACTGGCGCAGGCGATCGACCTGCTCCCGCCCGCCCAAAGAAAAACCCGGCACTGAGGCCGGGTTATATGTTCGACATAATTTCGCCAGCGCGAGGCCGGCGGATTTGAATTCATCCGACTCTTAGATTTTCGGCGGACGTCTTGCCCCTGTTGGTCATTTCTTCGTAGCTCACCGTGGTCCCCTCATTGAGACCGCTCAGCCCCGCTTTTTCTACGGCCGAGATGTGCACGAAGACATCCTTGCCGCCTTTGTCGGGTTGAATGAACCCATAACCTTTCGTTGCATTGAACCACTTCACAATACCTGTCGCCACGCCGGCACTCCATTTTTTAACCAATGGCGGTAATTTAGTGCGGCCCGACGGTCCAGGGCAAGAGAAACCCGCCTGCACCCTGCGCCCGGCAGCTCGGTCCATTACCCGGGCCGAGCTGTTTTTCTCCGGCTCTGGGCCCCGTAGTCTCTTCGTCCGCCTCTTGCCCATCGGCACGGCTAGCGAGGCGACGCGGAACAGTCCATTTGTGGAAACGTTGAATGGTCGCACACAGGATCCATGTGTGTAGCGCCCAAAGGCAGCTCGGTCCGGATTTGTCCCCTGGGCCGGGCTGCTACTATGTGGGCCATTTCACAAGACGTCCGGCAGCGTCTTGCTAGCATCCTTGGTGCTGGCATTTTTTGGTAGCCGGCCGCGTCAAATCAATGAGATAGCCCAGAGCATCAATCAGTTCGTGCGCGCCAGCTACCGCATGCAGCACAACAAGTTCGGCCCCTCTCTGGACATGCCGGCCTTCCAGGAAGGCGTGACGCGGCTCGACCATCAGCCGGGGACTTTGGAGCGGTTAAAGGTGGGGACATGAAAACCCCGCCGTAGCGGGGCTGATAACCGTCAGGCGCAGAGAAGGAATCGCTCGGGTTCCTGTTCGGTTTCCCTCTTCCTACGAAGGATCTCTTCGAAGCGGCGCTTGTCAACGCCCTCTCCCACTCGGGATCGTCGCATAGCGACGTCACCGCCGCCCTGCGCCGCGCTCATGCAACAGGGTTGGGGTACAACCGGGTTGTCCGCTCCGCCCCACCTCTCGCGCGTACCCGAGCGAGTGATATTCAATCAGCCGGTTGAAGTTGCTGTTCGTCGCCACGGGCGAGCCGTGCGGCTGCGAGAAGGTCAGCACACCGCCGGCAAGCAGGCTGGTTTGGAACCGATTCTTCGTCGCAAGGTTGGAAGCGCGCACACACGATCACCAACCGTGCTGTGCACTGTCCCCTAGCAGCTCGGTCCGCACCTGACCGGGCTGCTTCTTTTGGGCTCCGAGCCCGTAGACCCCACGTCAATCCCCAAGGCCTAGCGGCTTGCTCTGGCGGCGCCCGGACGCGATGCTTAGGAGATGGGTACGAAGTCCAGAGAGAGCATTTTTGGCGCATCAGTGCGAGCGGCAGCCGAAACAAGCGGCCGAGGCGCGCAAGGCCGCCGATCGGCTCGCCTGCGAAGCCTGGAACAAGCGCATGCTTGCGTTTCAGGGACCGGCGCAGCCCTCGCCTGCCCTCGGCGACGCACTCAATGCCGGCTACACCTATCTCGAGGTGAAGTGCCTCGGGTGCGAGACGCACCAGACCGTCGCCCTCGATATCGTCCGCCGGCCGACGACGACACCGATCCACGAGCTCGAGCGCTACATGCGCTGCAAGTTGTGCTCGGACGAGCGCGGCTATCCCTACAAGCGGAGCCACCTCGTCGCGCTGCGACCGACCAAGATCTCGGCGCAGGATCCGCCCTCGACCTGGTGGCCGGACGAACGCTAAGGACCCCTGATGTGCAATCTCTACTCCATCACCACCAGCCAGGAAGCGATCCGCGCGCTGTTCCGGGTCGTCAACCGCTATGTCGGCAACCTGCCGCCGATGCCGGGCGTGTTTCCTGATTATCCGGCCCCCGTGGTACGCAGTGCCGCGGCCGGCCGCGAGATGGTGCTGATGCGTTGGGGCATGCCGCCGCCGCCGCGAACCGGCGGCCCGCCCGTACCAACATCCGCAACACGTCCTCGCCGCATTGGCGCGGCTGGCTCAAGCCGGAGAACCGGTGCCTAGTCCTTTCAACAGCTTCGCCGAATACGCGCCAGAGCCGAACCCGGAAACGAAGAAGAAGGATGTCGTCTGGTTCGCGCTGAACGATGACCGGCCGCTCACAGCGTTTGCCGGGATCTGGACCGAGTTCAAGGGCGACCGGGGCAACAAGTCGAAGCCGATTCCGGGCCCTCACCTCGTCTATGGCTTCCTGACCACCGAGGCGAACGCTGTCGTCAAACCGATCCATGACAAGGCCATGCCGGTCATCCTGACGACGGATGAAGAACGCGAATGTGTGGCTGCGCGCGCCGTGGGATGAGGCCAAGGCGCTCCAGCGGCCGCTGCCGGATGATGCTCTGGAGATAGTGCTGCGAGGCCCTGACAAGGAAGATAGGATCGCCGCATAGGGTTCGGTAAATTTCTTCGAGATGGAGCTAACGGGCCAGAACACCGAGCGCTCCTCGACTTGATCGGCACGCTGATCGATGACTGATCGCACGCGGCCGCCCCGTCGTCCATCGACGGACGATCAGGCCCACTTATCTTCTTCGCGGCGGGCTTCGTCCTCATTGAGGCGCTCGGCCACGTCATCAGCGACAGGTGAATCTTCAGTGGTCGCGATCGGCGTGCCGTCCTGCTTCGTGATCTTTTTGCCTTCGGCATGCACTGGAAAATCATCGGGCTTCAGCGGCTTCTTTGAAGTCGACATCGCGTCTCCCTCCTGTGAGCCGACACAATAGCACGCGCTCCAAGAAACGGGGCCAGGACCCTCGCTTAGCTAGGTGCGTCCACTTCGGGACACGCGCTCACTCGTTTTCATCCTCGCTAAGTTCCCGCTCTGCCTGTAACCAGAACTCTAGATCCCAGCCCGTAGGCCGCCCGTGCTGTTCCCAGAGTTCGTGGGCACGAGCCCTGGTTGCTTGCTTGGACCGCCGCGCAGCTAAGCGCCGTTGCAGGCTCTCCCCCGATCCTTCGACGAACGCCTTGAGCCGCTGATAGGTCGTTTGGTCGGTTATCTCGGAAGCAAGCCGCTTCGCCTGTGCGAGTTGACGCTCTAACTCTCGGCGATCGGTACTCTGGCTCATGGCCGCCTCCGCCTAGTTAAAACGGCGGCGGCAAAATCGTTCATTTTCAGTTTGCCTCTTCGGGAAGCCGGATCACGAGGCGCGACCCGCTCCACAGCTCGACGCGGTGGCTATCGACCAGCCGCCGAGCCCTTTCGATCGCTACTTCATCATTAGGGCAAACCATCGGTTCAAAGGCGATGATATGGCCGTCCGGCCCGACGGTGTAGGCCCGGTACTCCGGCATGGCTACCGCGGCGCCCGCGCGCAGGGCGAGCTAAGCCATTCATCAATGCGCGAGGCTGTTTCGCTTTGCCGCGCCCTTCGCAGGAGGTTTTCACGCTCTTTCGCGGGCGGCAGTTTTTTGGCTTGCTGGCGGGCCGCCTTAGCGTGTTCGACCAAGCGATCGCGAAGGGACAAAACTTGTTTGAAACGGCGCCGCTTCATGCGCGCTCCATCCTTAATGCAGGCGGGAGCACAACACTCTCAGTCACCGCTAAATGGCCTTGGGATGGGACGGTGATGAAGCGAGCCTACGCCCAATCAGTGCTGGCTTCGGTCTAAAAGTGCACACAGCCCTCGGTGTGCAGTTTCTGAAGCAGAAGGAACTATGAGGCCGGCCAGGAGTCGAATCTGCGCCTCCGGCAAAAGCAGCCCGAGCCGGAGGAAAACCTCGGCGAGGTCAACGTCGGGCTCTGTTTGCGTCGAAAGGTGGAGAAAGTGACCTACATCCACGAACGGAAGGTGCTCACCGCAGCCCAGCGTGAGGCTCGACGGGCCTTCAAGGAAGCGGACACCAAAGTAGCGATGTCCGAGTATGAACGCGCTCAACAGGTATTCCATGCAAACCACGAGCGCCTAAAGGCGGAACGATTGGCTCGAGAGGCCGAAGCCGCGCGGAAGCTCAAAACCTGATGGATGCACGAAAGCGGCACCTACGTGAAGATCACGCCTGAGGGCGCCGATCTGTTCGCGTAAGTCACTACAATAGGGTCCCTCGACTAGGATCATTCCGATCTCCGGTCATCGTCATCGGACCGATTGGCGGTGAAGTTCGCGGTCAACGAAACAGGCCGCCATTGTAATCTATACGAAGCAAAGCTCTTTGGCGTATCAGCAATCCGGCATTCCCGCCGGACGTGCTGACGCATTTCCAGTGGAGCCGGTTGAGCCAGCGCCAGAACCGGTTGGGCCCGGCATGGTTGAGCCCACAGTCGTTTCGGGTGCCTTTTCCGACGATGATGCACCAGCGGCAGTCGGGTTCTTTTCGCGAATGATGTTGCTGCTGACATCCCAGCATTGCTTGGGCGTGACGCCCTGATCGCGGTTTGCTGTAACGCCCGTTCCTTGTGCGTTTGCGAAGCTGGTGACTGCCAAAAGGGTGGCGGCGCCACAAACCGAAGCGAAATAGATCGTCTTCATGGTTCTTTCCTTCTCATCTGACTGCGGGCGCTCAGTGAACCGGTGGACGCCTGAGAGCGGCCCCGATAGCCTGACTGCCGTCGGCAGCCAAGTCGCCCCCGAATGAGGGTCGCTGTGCTAGCCTCAGCCATTCTTCGGAAAGCCGCAGCAGTTGCTGCTTATCTGTCGGACAAATCGTCTTCGCAGCTTGTTGCCGGTATTGCTCGGCTCGCGTCCGGCAAATATCTCCGTGCTCAGCCATGACCTACACTGCCTGGGCGCTCGCTCCCTGGCGCCGATTGGCCCCGCATCAACTTCAATTCAGCCGGCCCGTTTAACGTTCCTAGCCCTCCGACTCCGGCTAATTCGGGCTGAAGCTGAGACGCCTCGGCTATGAAGCCGAGGCCCCAGGGGTCGGCGGCTGGCTGGCCGTTCGATTGGCACGGTATGGACGCTGATAATGTAATGCGGGCCGAGCCGTTCCTATCTCTTGCGCGCGAGACGCTTCTCGACCCGCTTGCGGCTGTTGCCAACCTTCTTCACCGCCTTCTTCACGGCGGTGGCCGATCACGGGTCTTCTTGGATTCGTAGCTGACTTCGTGCCGCTGCCGGCCGGCAACCCGCGCCCGGTCCTGCTTGCGGCCACGCGTCGTCTGCTTCTTCGATTTTGCTATTCCGGCCTCCCTTGCTGTCATGACGCAACGCGGGAAGCGGTTTTACGGTTCGGGCCGTCGGAACGATTCGCCCTACGCTCGCTTGAATCCGCCTTCGTTGCGTGGAGTTTTCCGAGTGGCGTTTCAGCGTAAGAAGCCGGCGGCGATCGGCACCAAAGCGCCATACCCGGGCTTTATTGAGCCGGCTTTAGCGACGCAGGTCGAGCGCGTGCCTTCCGGGACGCGCTGGATTCACGAGATCAAGTTCGATGGCTATCGCGTCCAGCTTCACATTGCCAACGACGACATCAAGGTATTCACCCGGCGGGGAAACGACTGGACCAAGCGCTTCAAGAAGATTGCCACCGATGCCTACGTGATCAATGCCGGCTCGGCGATCATCGACGGCGAGGTCGTGGTGCCGTCACCGGACGGCACCACCGATTTCTCGGTCCTGCAGAACGAGCTAAAGGGCAAGTCCGCCACGATCGTGATGGTGGCCTTCGATCTGCTCTACCTCAATGACTACGATCTTCGGAAGCTGCCGCTGGTTGAACGTAAGACACATCTCAAGAAGCTGATAGATCGGACGCCAATCCAATTCAGCGAAGGCTTTGAACTCGACGGACGCGAAATGTATCAGCACGCCTGCAGGGTCGGGCTTGAGGGCGTGGTCTCAAAAGTGCGAGCCAGCCGTTACGCATCGGGCCGCGGTGGGGACTGGGTGAAGGTGACTTGCCGACAACGGGAGACGCTGACCATCGCCGGCTTCGCCCTGGACGAAGGAAAATGGGATGGGATCTATAAAACAAGATGCCTCGTTCTCCGATGCCGATGATGTAGGCCTTAACGTCTCGGCCTTCGTGACAATTTCCGAGAGGCCCCTTCCGGCGTTTGCGTTTGCCATGCGATTGCGAGAGAAATCAAAGGCAAGCCACCAAGCAGCGATCACCGAATAACCGAAAATGGCGAGCAACACAGTCGTGCTTGTCATCGGCCAACGCAGCCAGAGCGAATCTATCACGATAAATGCGTAGGGAACGAGGACCACATTTAATAGAACAGTCCTTGCTGGTTCGAGAAAATGTACGTAGCCGAAAGAAGCAGCAATGATCACGCAGAGCAGCACAGTGATGATGATTTTCTGTGCCCGAGTCAGATCACGCTTCGCCCGCGCTGCTGCCATCGCGGTCGGCACGAGGAAGATTGCCACCGAGAACGCTACGGGAAAATACCCTACGGCCACCAGCAGGTGCTCGGGAATTGTGAAAAGGTCAACTCCGCTGAGCTGATAGCGAGCGACCTCCCAACTGATCGCCAGCGAGCTTGCGAACAAAGGTACTACAATGAGGATGTCCTTGAGTTCAAATCGTTGCTCGGAATTATCACCCAAGGCTTCCCCGAATAACCTCCGCGCGGCCCGTTCGCGCACGCAATGGTTGATAGCCGGGCCGCTTCGTGCTGGCAACGGTTCCTTCTCCTTGGTCTCCGGTTACACCCGAATAGGCTATAGTCAGGCGAGCGGTTCGCGTTGAGAGAATCGGACCGCCGCTGCTGGGGGCCAAACGGAGTTGTCCGAATGGGTGTGGCAGGCTGGCGCCGCGCGCGTGTGAAGAAAACTCTGAGGGCGCGAACGGCCGTTGTCGCCGTGCTGGAGGACTTGCCGCTGATCTGCACGGCGGTGGTCGCCGTCGGCTCGATGATCATGATGGGGTTCATTGTCTACAGGGATTGGCCGCAGTGAGCGCTAACGCGTTAGCCGTCATCGTTCGCTGATCCTCGTCATCTGCCCGCAGTGCCGGCAGAAACCTTCTGCTCGATCAGAGTATTTCCGGTTTTGGACCAAAGGCAGACATGCCAAGGCGGACATGCATTGCCTCAGATCAACTATCCCGCGACGCTACGTCACCGATGCCAAGCCCGTGAAAGCCCAAACGGGCCACGGATTGGCTGAGTCGTTTGACTTCGGAGCATTCGGCGCCTGCCTGACATTTGCGCGAGCAAGACTGGATTGAGAAGCAACGACACATGGAGGAAGGCAATGAAAGTAGGACGTGCATTTTCGCGTAGCCTGCTGGCGAGTATTGCCGCAGTGGCGGCGTTTACCATGCCCGCATCAGCGCAACAGCAGAAGCCACCAAACATCGTCATACTGATGACTGACGACAACGGCTGGAACGATTTTGGCGCCTATTCAGGAGGCGGCAAGGCGCTCGGCCATCCAACCCCAAACATCGACCGGATCGCCAATGAAGGCGCAACGTTCACGAATTGGTACGGTCAAGCAAGCTGCACAGCAGGTCGCGCATCGTTCATTACCGGACGCATTCCGATCCGCTCCGCGCTCTCCATTGTGGCTGTCCCGGGTGAAGAAAACGCGATAAAAAGGGAGACGCCGACCATCGCCGAGTTTTTCCAGAAGAACGGCTTCTCAACTTACTTTTCTGGCAAGTGGCATCTCGGGGACAAGCCCGAGGCCTATCCCATCGAGCACGGTTTCGATGAGATGAAGGCGTTCGCGGCGTACTATCCGGGCGTCTACACCTATTCCGACACTTCCAAATATTTCCATCCGTGGTTTCCCTCCTACAATCCAGAGTTCGCAAAGGCATATTTCGACATCGTCAACATGTACGAGTGAGAAGGCGTTGCGGGACAACCAGCCAAGAGAGGCGAATACATCACCTACGAGCGCCTTGCTGACTTCGACGTCCGTCAAGCCGACTATGCAATCGACTACATCAAGAGCCATGCCAAGGATGCCAAGCCATTCTTCATGGACGTCAATTTCATGAAGATGCACAACCCGAGCAACGCCTCACAGAGGTTCGCTGGGAAGTCACGGCTGGGCGACTACTCGGACTCGTTGCTGGAACTGAATGACGACATCGGTCGAATTATGGACGCGATCCGCTCGGAGGCGCCCAACACGATTGTCATCGTGACGGCGGACAATGGGTGCGTGGCAGGACGCCTATCCCGATGCGGGCACGACGCCATTCCGTGGTGAGAAGGGCACGGCGTTTGAAGCCGGGTGGCGCGTGCCGGGCTTAATGTGGTGGCCCGGAAAAATTCCGGCGGGCGCGAAGTACGACGAGATGATGTCACATATCGATTGCTGGGCGACGCTGGCCAAAATGGTCGGCCTTACCCCACCGCCGCACGGTGCATGGATCGACAACAACGGCAAGCCTATCTACTTCGACAGCACTGACAACAGCGACTACATTCTCGGAAAGGCGAGGCATTCCGCACGACGATCATGGGTCTACATTGACGGCGAAGATTTCATGGGCGCGCACGCCGATGTGGCAGGTGATCCGAGTAACCCCGACGTCAACATCGCGTGGAAATATTTGTGGACCGCCAAGGACACCTGGCTGGGACCGGAACAGAACCTCGGCGCGACTGGCTCGGTCTACAACCTGACGATGGACCCTTTCGAGAAGTACGACATGTTGTTCAACGGTGCGGTGTCGCCACGTATGCCAACGCAGTCGCCGGGCAAGTTCGCTGGACAGGACAACGGCTGGGCCGCAGCGCTGATCGTTCCGGTCGTGATGGAGCTCAACACGTCGGTCGTTGACTTTCCGAGCATGAAGCGGGTGCCGGGCGGAGCCTCTACTGACTGGAGACCCAAGCTTCAACGCCCGGATAACCCGGTGCCGTTGTTGGATATGCCAAACGTCAAGGGCAGCGGCGGGTAGTGGTTGGGCCTGCGTGATCGACCATACCATCGACGAAGGGCGCCGATTGCGGACTAGCGCCCCTCGAATATACAGAACAGGCAGCCGCGCCAGCGTAATGACCGGTATTGGCCCCGAGCCGAAGTCACTCGAATTGGTTCGACCGCAACCGCGGGTAAACCAGACGTACGTGCGCTAGGCTTAACCGCCGCTCATGACCCAACCGGTCATGGAGTGGCTGCTGTTCGACAAGGCGCTATGCTCCCGCCCCGCAGGGTATCTGCAATCGTTTGGAGCGGGAGCAATCGAAGACCGGCACAATCAGATCACGTTAGCTAGTCTTCTCCACCTTTGGCGGCATCCATGTACCATCGACGATTGAAGGTGGGTTTTCATCCGGCCAGTACATGCGGAGCATCAGCTTGAACTTGCCGCTTGGTGCTGGAAGCCAATTCGACTCCTTGTCAGGGCCCGGCGATTGATTTTGGATGTAGAGGTCCGTTGAGCCATCAGCGTTGGTCTTCAGATCTTGGCGAGGACTGATAGAGTAGCGATTGATGGGATTGGCGACGAAGAAATAATTGGCGTCATACATCGTGACAGACCAGAAGCCGCGCGCAGGTGGCAACTGTCCTTTGGGAAAGCGCAGGAGGTATTTGTTAGCTCCATCGTAATCGTGATCCTCGGCGTCCCTCTGGGAGAACGGGTAGATGGCATCTTGGGTGCGGTTTGCGCCAAGGCCGATGGCAGTTACTATGGCGCGGTTTAGATAGTCCGTTCCGTATATTCCAGTCTTCGTGTCGTATATCCAGCCGTTGACGTGCTTCACGGCGTCGTTCACCTTCGTTTGAAGAAGGATGCGATCAAACGCGAGCTGCGGGATACGTTTAGCGAAATCCGCCCGCAGCTTGCTGGCATCAAAGTCTTTACCCGGCACCAGCCCGATTTTGGCGAAGCGCGCGACTTCGGGGGCATCTGCCGCATACGGAGGGTTGTCCTTCATCAATTGCGCGAGGAGCGTGAAAAATTCCACCGCGTCCATTCGATTGACCTGGTCTCGCACCGGCGTCTTCATATCGATGGACGGGTCGACCGTCCCCGCCGACGGCGTGTATTCCTTCCCGTAAGAACTCAGCGGGACCATCTTCAATTGATCTTGCAACGCATGGACGGCAGCATAGTCCTCGGGTGTACCCGTGCAGTAGAGGCGTCCGATGAGCCAAACAATGTTCGTCGGAGACTTCAATTCCTTTACACCTGATGGCAGGGCGCCGCTCCAGTTCGGACCGGTAATTGCGTAGGTCTGCGCTCCGGTGCCTGTTGTTCGCGTTCCCGGTACAGCAAAGACGGTAGTCCATCCGTCCAGCATCGGCAGCAGGAAATATCGACCCTTCATGTCAGGAACGCTGAGCACCCAAGGTTCTTTGTCGACGTAGAAGAAACCGGAGCTGTACAGCGTGTCTGCATTTGGCGCCGTTACGTCACGAAAAGATGCGTTAGGGTATTGGCGCAGGTTGATGATCTGACCCATCGGGCCGCGTGTGCCCTCTACTTTTGGCCGGTTTGTAATAACCCTGCGCGTCATCTCCACTGTGACGAGCGGATAGCCATAGATGTAGGCGTCCGTGGCCAGCCAAAAGTCCTCGGCTCCCTCCACGATGTCAAATATCGGTCCGTCCTCCGCCCGCAGCGGGGACAGACTCAGGGCGGAGCAAGCTGCAAGAAGCCCGGCTTTCAGTGCAACACGGCGACTTATGTTCATCGCTCTCTCCTGTCAGGATGCCGGGGACGGCATTTGTCGTCCTTGGCGTGAAGCAATTGCTTCTAGATCATCCTCGACCAGCCATTTCGGTCAGATCAATTGATTGATCTAGATCAATGGTCCGCTTCAGACCTTATCCACCTTTAGGGTATGAAGCGCTCACCTCTGGCCAGCTCGAAAGACGAAGCGATGTCGCCCAAGCCGGCGCGCTCGGAGGAGGAGGCGCGTCGGGTTATAGAGGAGTACGCGGACGATCTGCGGGAAATCATCAAAGAGCTTCATCAGTGGCTAAATTGAGCCGCTGCCCCGTTGCCGCTTCTTCGCTTTCAAACGTCGCCTTCTGGCCCAAATCCGAAGTCCACCGCGGCTTTCAAACTGTCACCTTCCGGAGGTAAAGCGGAAACGGTAGGCCGACCGCCGGACGGCGCTTTTGACCCTGGCTGTGCAAAACGCGAAATATCGAAACGCGACGAGAACTACGTTCTTCAGCTCGTTCTTTAAGTTCAGTGCCGTTGCGAGTTGGAGGGCTAAGAGGCTCTTGGACGAATAACTTGTTCGATGGCGCATCAAGTGCTGAGCGTTTTCACACAGCCAAGACCCTGACCAGAAGTTAATTGTTCGTAAAGGCTAGTCAGCCGCCGCGTGCGCAAGCACGGCGTCGAGCGGCGGCCGTAGCCTTCGCCAACAAGAAGAGTCGTGTTGCCTTTGTGAAATTGATTGCCGCCGCGCTACGCACTTTTCGCTGCACGGACCGCGGGTTCCCCTCCCAAACAACCGACGGTCAGTCCGAGTGATGCCTAGAAGACGCCTGGAAAAAGTCGTGAACAAGGTAGCAGATAACGCGTCAAACCTGCGACTCAAGGCTTTGCCCGTTGGGGCTTGGGGCTTTCATCACTCGACCTGGGGAGGGTTGTGATGGACAGACTGAAGCACTCGCTGGAAGACCGTGAAGCGCCAAGCTGCCCAACCTGCGGCAGCGAGATGCAGTGGTGTCGATCGGAGCTTGTTAGATTTGTCCCCGCAACCAATCTGCATCTGTTCAACTGTCCGACCTGCCTTCTGTTGGCAGAGTCAGAGACGGTTAGCGAGCCGGTTCAGGTATCTCCCGACAAGCTCGCGGTAGCCGGTTTCCGTTTTTTTGCCGTGGCGGCATAGGGGGCAGCGGGTTACGAAGAGCGATGCCCGCTGTTACGTACGGTCGAAGAGAAGACCGCGGCTGAATTGGCTGCCGAGATGCGGGCTGGCGTGCCCCTCGATGTTCTTCCGGCGTCTATGAGCCGGAGCGCGTCGCCGCGGCCCGCGACGGCGACGCCCTGCAATGGCCGGGCAACCAACTCGCCCTTATTCGCGCCGGTGCCGAAGCCGACCATTGAAACCGGTGTTGAGGCCATGACACTTGCCGTGCTGAGCGTGTTCGACCAGCACGCGGGGGGAAAATAACCGTCGGCGACGCCTGATCTCGTTCCAGCACTGCTCGTCGGGCGCCCGGCAACGTGATCGAAGAGGACAATTGCTGCGATGAAGGAGTCCGGTGATGGCCCGAATGCGAAATCCGCGCGGGCTCTGAATGGTCTGCATATCTGGGCAGAGCGGAAGTGACTGGCTGGCTTCCTAAACGGCTTTTGACGCAAAGGCGACCTCCGTCTCCAGCACCCTAACCGTAGCAACGGCGTGGCCGCCGCGCACCTGCGCGGTCAGCCACATCAGCGAACCGGTTATCGCGATCACGACAAGATAAACCAAGAGCTGCATTTGCGTCGGCTGATCGGTATAGCCGATCAGCGTGTGCAAGGCGCGCCCGGGAATGCTGGCTTCGGACAACAGCCAACTCGAGTCCCACACGATGGTGTCGAGCGACGCTAGCCAGCCGGCGCGCTCAAGGAAAGCTGCCCTCGGCCACCGCCTGGCCGATCGCGCGCATCTCGACGGCAATCTCCCGACCGTGGCGCGCCATCCAGACATTGTGCCAGGTCAGCATCACAACGGCGACCCCGAGGACGGCGGCATTGAACAGCTCCTGGCCCATGCCTTCGAACAGCTGCGACAGGCGGCTGGCAAATGCCGCGACGAGACACGCCCCCGCAGCGCCTGCCAGCACGCCGCCGGCGACCCAGCGACCGCGGTGCGCGACCCCGCGCGTGACCGCGAGCACGATGCCGACGATCAGGCCGGCCTCGAAGACCTCGCGGAAGACGATGACGAGCGCGGCGAGCACGAGTCGGGCGGCCTATTCGACGACCAGGGCGCCACGCGCTTTCTCGTTGAAGTCATCATAGAACTCATAGCGCCCGGCCTTGAGAGCGCGGACGTTGATCACACCCTGGCTCTTGGCGGTGACGACCTTTTCCACCCTGAGCGAGGTGGTTTCGAACTCCATCGCCTTGCCGTCGAGATTCCTGATCCGGAACACGATCGGCTTGTCCGCCGGCGCCCGTATCTCGCGCGGCTGAAACTGCCCGTTGGAGTAGCTGATCTGAATTTCAGTCGCCTGCTGGGCCGATGCTGTCGACAGCGGCAGCATCGTCGTGCAAAGCGCTGCGAGAGCGAGCTTCCTGGTCATGGTCAAAACGTACGTCTCTTTGCCTTCCGCTGAATGTCTTTCTGAAAGCCGATCCCAAGACCGCGTCAGCGCGCGGCCTCAGAGCACCTTGCGGCGCCCTCACGCTGACCGACCGGAGTTCCCCCGGCCCATCAGAAACGAAATTGGAGCCGGCTGCCCGGATGAACCAGCAACCGCCACGCCTACAACGCGGGCCCTCTCCCGTTGAGCTAAGTCGGCTGATGGCTCGTACAGGCAGGACATTGGTACTGTCCTAACCCGTATTTCTCACACGACCAATTGCTCTGCGACGGGGATAGGATGATCTGGCGAAGGCGATGAGGAGCCGTGGCGC
>NZ_JCAMOQ010000052.1:0-68135 GCF_059512365.1 Bradyrhizobium sp. Ses1 | reverse complement strand
CGAAACTGAAGCGTTTCAGGCGCGTTGCTACGCGCTACGAAAAAACCGCACGAAATTACTTCGCTGTCGTCGCTATCCCGCAACTCTGCTCTGGCTAAGATAACTGTCCACGCGACCTAGACCTTCGGTTCTGATTGAAATCAGAACCGAAGGTCCAGATTCTTTATTTTGACGCGTTTTCTTCACGCGAACCGGTGTCCACTTCGCTCGAAAACGCTTTGAAGCTGCTGCCGTTTGCCGCACCCGATACCAAAAGGTTGATTGCGGGCCGCCCCAGCTTAAGCGAAAATACCAGCTATTGGGGGCCTGAGAGGTGAACGACAAGGATCGACCGATGCCAGCCATGATCGCATTTGCGGGCGTTTTGGGAGGGCTCGCCGTGGTCCGCTGGGCCTATCGCACGGCCGTGCGGATCAACGAGGAACTGGAAGAGGCGCGTCGCGCCCACATGGCCGAGGCCGTCAGCCGCAACGAGATTCCGACCCTGCGCCGCGACCCCGTCACCGGCGCCTACCGGCCGGGCTAGGCCTCGCATACTCGTCATGCCCGGGCTTGACCCGGGCATCCACGCCTTCCTTCCTGCTGGTGCCAAGACGTGGATGGCCGGGACAAGCCCGGCCATGACGGAGCACGTGGGACGCGTCTTTCGCGCAGTCGGCAGGCGCGTTCGCCTTGATTCCCCGTCTTCGCGCCGATACGGTCCGCGCGCTTTCAAACCCCTCATCGCGAGACCGATGCCGACGATGGATTCCCTGCCTGCCCATATGCGCCCGGAACGTTCGTTCCAGGGACTGATCCTGACGCTGCAGCGCTACTGGGCGGATTACGGCTGCGTGATCCTGCAGCCCTACGACATGGAGGTCGGCGCCGGCACGTTCCATCCCGCCACGACGCTGCGCGCGCTCGGCCCCAAGCGCTGGAACGCGGCCTATGTGCAGCCCTCGCGCCGGCCGAAGGACGGCCGGTATGGCGAGAACCCCAACCGGCTCCAGCACTATTACCAGTTCCAGGTGATCCTGAAGCCGTCGCCGCCTGACATCCAGGAGCTTTATCTGAAATCGCTGGCTGCGATCGGCGTCGATTCGGCGTTGCACGACATCCGCTTTGTCGAGGACGATTGGGAGAGCCCGACGCTCGGGGCCTGGGGGCTGGGCTGGGAATGCTGGTGCGACGGCATGGAAGTGTCGCAGTTCACCTATTTCCAGCAGGTCGCTGGCGTCGAATGCGCGCCTGTCGCGGGTGAGCTCACCTACGGGCTCGAGCGGCTGGCGATGTATGTACAGGGCGTCGACCGCGTCTACGACCTCAACTTCAACGGCCGCGAGGGCGCCGAGAAGGTGAGCTATGGCGACGTGTTCCTGCAGGCCGAGCAGGAATATTCGCGGCACAATTTCGAGATTGCCGATACCGCGATGCTGTTCGAGCAGTTCAGGATGGCCGAGGAAGCCTGCAAGAAATATCTCGCGGCCGGCTGGCGTGAGGGCGGCAACCAGCGCGAGCACCTGATGGCGCTGCCGGCCTATGACCAGTGCATCAAGGCAAGCCACGTGTTCAACCTGCTCGACGCGCGCGGCGTGATCTCGGTGACGGAGCGGCAGAGCTACATCCTGCGGGTGCGCGAACTGGCGAAGGCCTGCGGCGAAGCCTGGATCCACACCGAAGCCGGCAGGGCCGCCTGATGCCTGATCTCCTGCTCGAACTGTTCTCCGAGGAAATCCCCGCGCGCATGCAGGCAAAGGCGGCGGACGATCTGCGCCGCATGGTGACCGACAAGCTCGCCGCCGAGGGATTGGTCTACGAAGGCGCCCGCGCGTTCGCGACGCCGCGGCGGCTGGCGCTGACCGTGCACGGCATTCCGGCGCGGCAGCCGGACTTGAAGGAAGAGCGCCGCGGCCCCCGCGTCGGCGGGCCTGAGCCCGCGATCCAGGGATTCTTGAAGGCCACGGGTCTTGCCTCGATCGACGATGCAAAAATCCAGAGCGACAAGAAGGGCGATTTCTACATCGCGCTGATCGAGAAGCCGGGCCGGCCCGCGCTCGACGTGCTCGCCGAGATCCTGCCGGTCATCGTCAGAACCTTCCCTTGGCCGAAATCGATGCGCTGGGGCGCGCGTTCGGCCAGGCCCGGCGCGCTGACCTGGGTGCGTCCGCTGCACGCGATCACCGCCACCTTCGGTCCGGAGACCGAGGAGCCGGATGTGGTGAATTTCTCGGTCGATGGCATCGAGGCGGGGCAGACGACGTTTGGCCACCGCTTCATGGCCCCGGCTGCGATCTCCGTGCGCCATTTCCATGACTACGAAGCCAAGCTGCAGGCGGCCAAGGTCGTGCTCGATCCGCAGGCGCGCAAGGACGTGATCCTGGCGGATGCAAAGACGCTGGCGCAGGCACAGAACTTTGAATTGGTCGAGGACCAGGGGCTGCTGGATGAGGTCGCCGGCCTCGTCGAATGGCCGGTCGCGCTGATGGGCGCGTTCGACAAGGAATTCCTGTCGATCCCGGACGAGGTGATCCGCGCCACCATCCGCAACAACCAGAAATGCTTCGTGGTCAGCGATCCCAATACGGGCAAGCTGACCAACAAGTTCATCCTCACCGCCAACATCGAGGCCACCGACGGCGGCAAGGCCATCGTCGCCGGCAACGAACGCGTGATCCGCGCGCGGCTGAGCGATGCGAAGTTCTTCTACGAGACGGATCTGAGGACAAAGCTCGAGGACCGGCTGCCGAAGTTCGACCAGATCGTGTTCCACGAGAAGCTGGGCACGCAGGGCGCGCGCATCAAGCGGATCGAGCGATTGGCCGCGGAGATCGCGCCGCTGGTCGGCGCCGATGTCGAGAAGACCAAGCGCGCCGCGCATCTCGCGAAGGCGGATTTGCTGACGGAAGTCGTCGGCGAATTCCCCGAGCTGCAGGGGCTGATGGGCAAGTACTACGCACTGGCGCAAGGCGAAGATGCGTCGGTCGCTGCAGCGAGCGAGGAGCATTACAAGCCGCAGGGGCCGGCAGATCGTGTGCCGACTGATCCCGTGAGCGTCGCGGTCGCGCTGGCGGACAAGATCGATACGCTGGTTGGCTTCTGGGCGATCGATGAGAAGCCGACGGGGAGCAAGGACCCGTATGCGCTAAGGCGCGCGGCGCTCGGGGTGATCAGGCTTATCCTCGAGAACAATATTCGTACCAGCCTCATCAAGACGATCACGACCTTTGTCAGCACGTTGCTTGAGAGTGATGCTGTAAAGGCCTCCGAGAGTCCGATTGCTATCGCGCCGTCGCTGTTGGTCTTCTTCGCCGATCGCCTGAAGGTCCAGCTTCGCGACCAGGGCGCGCGGCACGATCTCGTCGACGCCGTGTTCTCGCTCGGCGGACAGGATGATCTCCTGCTCGTGGTCCGTCGTGTCGAGGCGCTCGGCAAATTCCTCGACACTGATGACGGCAAGAACCTGCTCGCGGGCACCAAGCGCGCGGGCAACATCCTTGCGATCGAGGAGAAGCGGGACAAGCGCACGTTCGACGGCGCGCCCGATCCGTCGCTCTATCGGCAGGACGAGGAGAAGGCGCTGGCGCAGGCGATCGATCAGGTCAAGCGTGAGGCAAGTAGCGCGGTAGCTCGTGAGGACTTTGCCGGTGCGATGAGCGTGATGGCGACGCTGCGGCCGGCGGTCGATGCGTTCTTCGACAAGGTCAAGGTCAATGACGACGACCCGCAGGTGCGCGAGAACCGGCTGAAGCTGCTGAATGAGATCCGTGCCGCGACGCGCGCGGTGGCGGATTTCTCGAAGATCCAGGATTGATCCTGACGCTGTCATTCCGGGGCGCGCGAAGCGCGAGCCCGGAATCCATTTCGCCGCGTACTCTGCCGCCCGATGGATTCCGGGCTCGTCCTTCGGACGCCCCGGAATGACGGCGTGCGGGTACCAGAAATATCCCGCAACATTTACCCCTCATTAACCACGTCCTGCGAAGGTCGCACCGGGTGAACGGTTTCTTAAGAAATCGCCCGCGCGCAAATGCAGGAATTTCCCGATGACCTCCATCGGCACGGCGCTCAATCCTTACGCCCAATATGGTTCGGCCTATGCGCGGGCGGCGGCGACGCCGTCGCTGGCATCGACGCTGTCCAATGACAGCGCGACCAACGATCCGCTCGCGTCCAACAGCGCGACCAACCTGACCTTGTCGGAAGCGGCCCGCGCACAGCTCGCAAAAGGGGCGCCGCTCGACTTCACGATAGTCACGAACGACGCACGCGCGACGCTCGACCGGCTCTATGCGGCAGCCGGCGTGAAGGGACCGCTGGTCGACGGCAAGACCACGATCGATCTCTCGAGCCTGGATCGGCGCTCGCTGTTTGCGATCTCGACCAACAATGGCGGCAAGTTCAGCCCCGATGAGCAGGCGGTGGCAGCCGGCGCGTTGAAGCAGCGCTTCGATGCCGCGCTTGCGCCGTCGCTGGCGACCACGCGTCTGACCGGCGACTACAATGTCAGCTACAAGGCAGCGCTGGATTATCTCGATGGCGCGAGCCCCGAAGAGAAGGCGACGGCGACCTGGGCCGCCCAGCGCGCCGCGGTGTTCAAGGGCTATCAGGCGACGCAGACGGACCCGACGGTGGCCCCAACGGGAATTGCCGGCGATCCGATCGCGGCGGCGCTTGCCGGCACGGTCAAGCCCGCGACGGGCCAGAGCCGCAACTTCGGCGATATCGCCAGCGACGTGCGCCGGTTTCTCGATCGCCAGAAGAGCGAGGCAGCGAGCAACGGCAAGGAGCTGGTCTATGATCCCGGGCGCAAGACCGGGCAATTGGCCGATCTGTCCCCACTCGACAACCGCTCGCTGTCGGCAATCACCCTGAATCAGGGCAATCGCTTTTCCGGCGAGGAGGTCTATGCGGCCAAGCAGGAATTGAATGCGCGGACCCGCGCCTCGAT
The DNA here is from genome assembly GCF_059512365.1 of Bradyrhizobium sp. Ses1. Classification (NCBI taxonomy): domain Bacteria; kingdom Pseudomonadati; phylum Pseudomonadota; class Alphaproteobacteria; order Hyphomicrobiales; family Nitrobacteraceae; genus Bradyrhizobium; species Bradyrhizobium sp. Ses1. The sequence goes on along the minus strand of NZ_JCAMOQ010000052.1, from coordinate 63,205 downwards.
CCTCGACGCGCTGAAGCAGAGCCAATCGACCGGCGATCCGCGCCAGCTCAGCCTAGGCATCCTGAAAGCCTATTCCTCGATGAGCACCGAAGAGCGGCAGGCCGCGAATTGGACGCCCGAATTCCAGGATGCCGCGATCAAGAACTACAAGTCGACATCGACGCTGCTCTCGATGCTGCGATCGTAGTCGCTAGAATCAGAACCGAAGCTCTAGCTAGATTCTTGTTTTGACGCGTTTTCTTCACGCGAACCGGTGTCCACTTCGCTCGAAAACGCTCTAAGCACAAAGCAAAGCCCCGCCTGGAGGGGAGGGCCAGGCGGGGCTCTTGGGTCCGGTCGCTGTCGCGCACATCCGCTTGCGCGGCGCCCGGACTACTCGCTCAAGGCGAAAGCTGGTTGATCGCTAGTCGATCACCTGAACGATACGGCGCGAGCGCGGCTCGACCAGCACGGTCTCGCCGTTCACGACGGTGTAGCGGAACGGCGTTGAGCCGAAGCGCTGCGGTACGTCGTAGACTGTCACGCCGGTTTCCGGCAGCACGGTGCCGACTGCCACGCGATCGGAAATCGTATAGTCCGGCACGCGTTCGCGGACGACATATTCACGGAATGCCGGCCGCTGGTCGACCGTGATCCCGCCACCTTCTTCGACTACGACGGTGTTGCCGCCGACGACGCCGGTGGTGGTGGTCCTGCTCTGCGCCTGCGCCGCGACCGGTGCACTGATCGCGCACGCCATCGCTGCAACGGCAAGGAATCGGTTTCGCATGGCTCACTCCTTCGCGACGATTTTGCGTTAAGGCGGGTCTCCTTTCGAGACGCCGCGAGTGCTGGCTTTTTGCCGATGCACAATGTGAGGCCAATGCATCGCGAGCGTCGATGTTCCGCAAAAAGCGCGGCCATATCCGCGGCAATTTTGAGCAATTTTCGTGGATAGCGGAACCGATTGAAGCGTCGAACGTCTCAAATAGCTGGCCGTGCTGGCGGGTGGGGCGGATCCTAGGTTTGACGCGTTTCCTTCATGCGAAACCGGTAACACTTCGCTCGAAAACGCGATGCCAGTACAATACCCGCCTCGATTCGATTTCCTTTCCGAACAAATCCGCTGGAGCTTCCTCAAATGGTCATCACCGCTGCGCATGTCCCTGCCATCGTGGCCCTGATCGCAGGCATTCTGATCCTGGTCATGCCGCGGCTGCTGAACTTCATCGTCGCGATCTACCTGATCTTCGTGGGCCTGGTCGGCATGGGGCTTTTACGCTGGCTGCATTTGTAGGATCGAAACGCCGTTCGCAGCTTGCGCCCGACACACCAAAGTGGTGTAAGGCGCCCATCTTCTTGCCCCTCACTCCGGATTGTTGAAAGCCATGGCCAAAGCCGTCGCCAAGTCCAAGAAAGCAGCAGAGAAAAGCGCAGCGAAATCAAAGCCATCCGCCCCGGCCCGCAAGGCCGCCCCGGCGGCGCGAAAGGCGCTGAAGAAGAGCGCGCCAAAGGTGGCGGCAAAAGCTCCCGCCAAGGCTCCTGTTGCCAAGGCTCCTGTTGCCAAGGCTCCTGTTAAGGCTGCTGCTAAGGCCCCCGCCAAGCCGGTGGCAAAATCCGTGACGAAAGCGCCGGCGTCAAAGCCGGCCGCGGCGGCGATCAAGCCCAACAAATGGGTCTTCACCTTCGGCGACGGCAAGGCCGAGGGCAAAGCCGAGATGCGTAATCTGCTCGGCGGCAAGGGCGCCAACCTCGCCGAGATGGCCAATCTGGGCCTGCCGGTGCCGCCCGGCTTCACGATCCCGACCTCGGTCTGCACCTATTTCTACGAACACGAGAAGACCTATCCGAAGGAGCTGAAGACGCAGGTCGAGAAGGCGCTCGATTATGTCGGCAAGCTGACTGGCAAGATCTTCGGCGACGCCAAGAACCCGCTTTTGGTCTCGGTCCGTTCCGGCGCGCGGGCCTCGATGCCGGGCATGATGGACACCGTGCTCAATCTCGGGCTGAACGACCAGACCGTGGAGGCGCTGGCCGATCTCTCCGGCGACCGCCGCTTTGCCTATGACAGCTACCGCCGCTTCATCACGATGTATTCGGACGTGGTGCTCGGCTTCGAGCACCATCACTTCGAAGACATCCTCGACACCTTCAAGGACAGCCAGGGCTATTCGCTGGACACCGACCTCACCGGCGACGACTGGGTCGAGCTGGTCGGCAAGTACAAGGAAGCGGTGGAGCGCGAGACCGGCCATCCGTTCCCGCAGGATCCGCACGACCAGCTATGGGGCGCGATCGGCGCGGTGTTCTCCTCGTGGATGAACGCGCGCGCGGTCACCTACCGCAAGCTGCACGACATTCCGGAGTCCTGGGGTACTGCCGTCAATGTGCAGGCGATGGTGTTTGGCAATATGGGCGAGACGTCGGCGACCGGCGTCGCCTTCACCCGCAATCCCTCGACCGGCGAGAGCAAGCTCTACGGCGAATTCCTGATCAACGCGCAAGGCGAGGACGTCGTGGCCGGCATCCGCACGCCGCAGGACATCACCGAGTACGCGCGTCAGGAGAGCGGCTCCGACAAGCCCTCGATGGAAACCGCGATGCCCGACGCTTTCAAGGAGCTGACGCGGATCTACACGCTGCTCGAAAAGCACTACCGCGACATGCAGGACATGGAGTTCACGGTCGAAGAGGGCAAGCTGTGGATGCTGCAGACCCGCGGCGGCAAGCGCACCGCGAAGGCGGCGCTGCGCATTGCCGTCGAGCTCGCCAATGAGGGCCTGATCTCGAAAGAAGATGCGGTGACGCGGATCGATCCGGCCTCGCTCGATCAATTGCTGCACCCGACCATCGATCCGGCGGCGACGCGCGATATCATCTGCACCGGCCTGCCGGCCTCGCCCGGTGCGGCGTCCGGCGAGATCGTGTTCTCCTCCGACGAAGCTGCCAAGCTGCAGGCTGACGGCCGCAAGGTCATTCTCGTCCGTGTCGAGACCAGCCCGGAAGACATCCACGGTATGCACGCCGCCGAGGGCATCCTGACCACCCGCGGCGGCATGACCTCGCATGCCGCGGTGGTGGCGCGCGGCATGGGCAAGCCCTGCGTCTCCGGCTGCGGCGCCATCCGCGTCGACTATGGCCGCGGCACGATGAGCGTGGGCTCGCGCACCTTCAAGGCGGGCGACGTCATTACCATCGATGGCGGCATCGGCCAGGTGCTGGCCGGGCGCATGCCGATGATCGAGCCGGAGCTGTCGGGCGAGTTCGGCACGCTGATGGGCTGGGCCGATGCCGTCCGCAAGCTCGGCGTTCGCGTCAACGGCGACACCCCTGATGATGCGCGCACCGCGGTGAAGTTCGGCGCCGAGGGCATCGGCCTCTGCCGCACCGAGCACATGTTCTTCGAGGAGACGCGCATCCGCACGGTGCGCGAGATGATCCTGTCGGAAGACGAGCAATCGCGCCGCGCCGCGTTGTCGAAGCTGTTGCCGATGCAGCGCGCCGACTTCGTCGAGCTGTTCGAGATCATGAAGGGCCTCCCCGTCACGATCCGCCTGCTCGATCCGCCGCTGCACGAGTTCCTGCCGCACACCCAGGCCGAGATCGAGGAAGTCGCGCGCGCGATGAACACCGATCCGCGCCGGCTCGCCGATCGCGCCCGCGAACTCGCCGAGTTCAACCCGATGCTCGGCTTCCGCGGCTGCCGTCTTGCGATCGCCTATCCTGAAATCGCCGAGATGCAGGCGCGCGCGATCTTCGAGGCCGCGGTCGAAGCCGGCAAGCGCACCGGCAAGGCCGTCGGGCTCGAGGTGATGGTGCCGCTGATCGCCACCAAGGCCGAGTTCGACCTGGTGAAGGCGCGGATCGACGCCACCGCGCATGCGGTGGCGAAGGAGACCGGCGCCAAGCTGACCTACCAGGTCGGCACCATGATCGAGCTGCCGCGCGCCTGCCTGATGGCCGGCAAGGTCGCCGAGACCGCCGAGTTCTTCTCCTTCGGCACCAACGACCTGACCCAGACCACTTACGGCATCAGCCGCGATGACGCCGCGAGCTTCCTCGGCACCTACATCGCCAAGGGTATCCTCGAGATCGATCCCTTCATCTCGGTCGATCGCGACGGCGTCGGCGAGCTGGTCAGGATCGGCGTGGAGCGCGGCCGCAAGACGCGTCCCAACCTGAAGGTCGGCATCTGCGGCGAGCACGGCGGCGATCCCGCTTCCGTCGCGTTCTGCCACGAGGTCGGGCTCGACTATGTCTCGTGCTCGCCCTATCGCGTGCCGATCGCGCGTCTGGCCGCAGCGCAAGCGGCGCTCGGCAAGGCGATCGCGAGCCAGGCGTGACGCTTAGCGCCCGCTGACAACTAAGAGCATCTCGTCATGCCCGGGCTTGTCCCGGGCATCCACGTTTTGGACGCGCAGAAGGACGTAGATGGCCGGGACAGGCCCGGCCATGACGACGGTCGCGGGAATGGAGCGCGGCAACGCGCGCTGCCAAGGGAAAACGCATTACAGGCGTAACCCAACTTTCCGCGTGCTGAAATCGAACTGTAACCCGCGCTCACAATCCTGTGCCAGTAGAGTGAGGTTGGTATGGGATGGTTCAGATTGTTTGTGCGTATTCAATTGAGATCAGCGCAGCGACGGCGCGATGGCGAGCGAGCGTCAGGATTGGGGCCTGATGGGAAGTGACCCTTCTATCCCGGCTGCTTGTGCTGGTGGCTGTCGCTCTGCTGCCGGCAATAGCGATCCAAGCGTATAATGAATTCGACCTGCGTCGCGCGCGCCAAATCGAGGTGCAGAACCAGGCGCTCAATCTGGCTGAACTAGCTGCCGCGGAGCAACGGCAGATCGTTCAGGGAATTCATCAGGTCCTGATCACGCTGTCGGAGCTTCCGTCGATCAGGGCGAAGGACAGCGAGTCATGCAATGCCTATATGGGCGCTATCAAGCAGCGCTTCCCGGCTTTCCTCACCGTTGTCGTCACCGATTTGAACGGCGTCACGTTCTGCACTCCCGACAGTAATCGCAAGCCGGTCGATGTCTCGGGCAGGGCCTATTTCGCAAACCTGCGGAAAACCGGCGCATTCTCCGTCGGCGAGTTCTCGCTGGGCCTCTCATCCGGTCGAAAGGCCATCCAGTTTGCGTTGCCCTTCTACGAACAGGACGGGCAGATGGGGGGTGCCATCATCGCAACCCTCAGCCTGGATTGGCTCGCCGACTACATTGCGCGAAAGGGCGCTCCGGCGGGAGCTGCGCTCGGAATCATGGACCGCAATGGGAGGTATCTTGCCCGCTATCCCGACAACGCGCACTTTGTCGGGCGGACCCTGAGCGAAGGGCATGAACCGCACCTTGAGAAATCGGGGGCGGCCGACATCACTGAGCTGGACGGCGTGGAGCGGATCGTCGGTTATGCAGCCCTGCCGGATAGTTCCGGAGGCCTTCTCATCAGCTTCGGCCTGGACAAGGACCGGGCATTCACCGCAATCCAGCACGGCACGCAGCGCGGCGTCTTCCTGATCATCCTGAGTACCGCGCTGGTGCTGATCCTGACATCCTTGGGCGCCCGTCGGTTCATCCGTCGCCCGCTTGGGCAATTGGTCGACGCCGCCAACCGATGGCGGCTCGGCGATTTTACCCGGCGGGTGGATATCCATGGCACTTCCGAAATCGCGCGGGTCGCCGATGCATTCAACACCATGGCCGATGCGCTGGAACACCGCGAGCAGGAATTGTCCGACGCGAGGAAGAAAGCGGAGGAAGCCGCGGCCCGGATCACGATGATCTTCGAGAGCACCACCGACAGCGTGCTGATCATCGATCAGGACTGGCGCCTCACCTATCTCAACGGACCCGCCTGGACAGACCTTGCGGAAGGCCAGGATGTCAGGGGCCTGACGTTGTCGGAAGCATTCCCGGACGCCGACGACCTCGATATCACCAACCAGATCCTGGAGGTGACGTCGACGCAGCGACCGGCATTCCTCGAAGTGTTCTGCACGCGTCGACAAGTCTGGTACGCGGTCAATGCGTTTCCCTCCAGCCAGGGTCTTGCGATCTTTCTCCGCGACATCACCGATCACAAGCATGCGGTGGAGGCGCGCCGGCTGATCGAGGAGCAATTCCACCAGAGCCAGAAGATGGAGTCGGTCGGTCAGCTTACCGGCGGTATCGCGCACGACTTCAACAATCTGCTCACGGTGGTCGCGAACAGCCTCGACCTCATCGAGGATGCCGCCGACATCGGCAAGGTCCGGCAGTATGCCGCGGCGGCGCGTCGCGCCACCCAGCGAGGCGAGAAGCTGACGTCGCAGCTTCTCGCCTTCTCGCGGCGCCAGATACTGAATCCAAAACTGGTCAACGCGAATCAGCTCATCGCCGAATTCCAGGGGCTGATCCAGCAAGCGGTCGGAGGAGGATGCGAGGTCAGGCTGCGGACCGACGAGCAATTGTGGCTGTGCCATGTCGATCCTTCATCGCTGGAAACCGCTCTCCTCAATCTTGCACTGAATGGGCGCGACGCGATGCCGGACGGCGGCGTGCTCGAGATCGAGACGCGGAATGTCGAACTGGAGCAGGGGGCCGTGGACGAGTGTCGGGCCGGACAGTATGTCAGGCTGGCGGTCACGGATTCCGGCTGCGGGATGCCGCCCGAAGTGCGCGAAAGGATCTTCGAGCCTTTCTTCACGACCAAGGAAGTCGGCAAGGGGACCGGGCTCGGCCTCAGCATGGTCTACGGCTTCGTTCGACAGTCCGGCGGGCACGTCACTGTCGAAAGCACGCCGGGAGCAGGGACTACGGTCGCGCTGTACCTGCCTAAGGCCGACAAGGCGCCGGAGGCGCCGGTGCAGGAACGGAAGCCGCGAGCCATACCGGGAGGTTCGGAGCGGATCCTCGTCGTCGACGACAATGAGGATCTGCTCGAGGTCACCTCGGCGATGTTGAACTCGTTCGGCTACGAAGTTGTCTGCGCCCGCAACGGGCTTGAGGCCCTGAAGACGTTGAGGAGCGACGGGCACTTCGCGCTCCTGTTCAGCGACATCGTGATGCCGAGCGGCATGAATGGCATCGAGCTGGCGCGCGAAGCGAAGCGGCTGTGCAAGGACATCAAGATCCTGCTCACCTCCGGTTATGCCGGCGATGCATTGGAACGGCATCACGCCGTGGACGAGTTTCCGATCATCGAGAAACCCTTCCATGTCGCGGACCTGGCGCGGCGCCTGCAGACGCTGCTGCATGAAGACTAGTGGCGCCATGTGATTTCGTTAGATTGCTGTACGCAGCATCTATCGCGGAGCCATTTCGACTAAGCTTCATTGCGCCTTCCTAACCTGCGTCTCATCCCAGGCGAGCGCGCGTCCGTCCGACGCCCGCAGTTTAAGACGGGCGACCGGTTCGCCCTTTACCTGATCAACCAACACCGAATGCCGTTCGCCGGCACGGTAGAGATGGTCCTCGCCCCATTGGCGGAGCGCGACGATCGCGAGGAAAAGTCCGCGTCCCCTCTCGGTCAGGATGTATTCCTTGTAGGCGCTCCCGTCGGAGGCCGGCGCGGTCTCGAGCACGCCCCTCTCAGTGAGATCGCGCAGACGCGTCGCCAGCATCCCCTTGGCGATACCGAGTCCCGTCTGAAACTCGCTGAAACGCCGCACGCCCTCGAACGCATCCCGGATAATCAGCAGCGACCACCAGTCGCCGATCACATCGAGCGACCGCGCCACCGGGCAATCGGCTCCCGACAGGCTGACACGTTTTACCATGGCCACCGCTCTCCCTTGCGCCCGCACGCATCCGAATCTGGTTCTAAAATAGAACTAGATTTGTGTATCGCAAGTAGTCTTAAGATAAGACCAATTATCTGCCAAGAGGAGCCGAGACATGGGGCGCAATGAAACTTCGGACCAACCACATGACGGGCTGTCGAGAACCACGACGCTGCTCTTCGCCATCGCGGCAGGTCTCAGCGTCGCGAACATCTACTATGCCCAGCCGCTGCTTGATGCGATGGCAGATGATTTCGGGATTCCGCCGGCAGCGATCGGCCTCGTCGTGACGCTCACGCAGATCGGCTACGCGATGGGGTTGATCTTCATCGTGCCGCTTGGCGATCTCCTCGATCGTCGCCGTCTGGTTGTGGTCCAGGGCATCCTATCGGCGGCCGCTCTTGTGGCTGTCGCGACAGCAAGGACCGAAGGTGTGTTATTCGCCGGCATGGCGGTGGTCGGCCTCGTGGCGGTCGTGGTCCAAGTGCTCGTCGCTTTTGCCGCCACGCTGGCCTTGCCTTCCAAACGTGGCAAGGCGGTCGGAATGGTGACCAGCGGCGTCGTGATCGGCATCCTGGCTGCGCGCTTCGTTGCCGGAATCCTCGCCGATCTGGGCGGCTGGCGCACGGTCTATCTGACCTCGGCGGCGCTGACATTGGCTATGGCCGTCATCCTTTTCCGCATCCTGCCGAAACATCTTCCGCCGCAAAGTTCCGACAGCTATTTCGTCACGCTGCGTTCCATTCCGATGCTTTTCCTGCGCGAGCCAATCCTGCTCGTTCGCGGCATCCTCGCACTCTTCATATTCGCGGCGTTCAGTACGTTCTGGACGGCGCTGGTGCTGCCGCTCAGTGCTCCTCCGTTCTCGCTCTCCCATGCCCAGATCGGTCTTTTCGGTCTCGTCGGCGTGGCTGGCGCCGCCGCAGCTGGCAGTGCGGGCAAGCTGGCCGATCGCGGTCTCGGTCAATGGACAACAGGCCTGTCGCTGATGCTGCTGATTGCATCATGGGGACTGATCGCACTGTTGCCGGTTTCGATTCTCGCGCTCGTCGTCGGCGTGCTGCTGCTCGACCTTGCCGTTCAGGCGATCCACGTGACCAATCAAAGCATCATCTTCTCCCTTCACCCGGAGGCGCCCAGCCGCCTGGTCGGCGGCTATATGGTGTTCTATTCGATCGGCAGCGCTATCGGTGCCATCGCCGCGACGACCGCCAACGCCCATGCGGGATGGATCGGCGTCTCGATATTGGGAGCGGCTTTCAGCGCGGCCGCGTTATTGGTCTGGGTCTCAACGCGTCGCATAGGCTCGTCGCTGCACGTGCGAATGTTGCCGGTCGCCTCAACGTAGTCGGTTGAAGAAGCGGTGAGGGCAATCGGGAAGGTGCGCATCTTCACGCGCGAAGACTTTATTCACTTTCTTCGTTGACCGTATATTTACCACTTTCGTCCGCAACGCATTTACCAATGCATGCGTGCGTCGCGCAAAATCTCCGCGATCTCTTGTGTGTAGCGGACAAGCCACGTCGATTAACTCGGCGGCAACCTAAATTCGATACCAACAAATTTGGTCGAATTGCACGGAAGCACTGCGTTCGGTCGTTGTAAGCGTTGCGTGAGCGTATCGATGTTAGTGTTGCGTAACCATCCGAAGGGCGCACGGTTCGCGCTCTTCGGACTCGGTCTTAGCATCTTCGCATTGATGCCGACCGAGATCGGATATCAGGACATCGCGTCACTGCTTGCCCGCCAGCCCGGGGTCGCCGAGCGCTGGCAGACGCGCATGTTCTCCGCCATGGGCACGATCCAGGTCGCCGCCTACAGTTTCGGCCGGCCGATCGGAACGTCCTCGCCGCAAGTTGCGACCTATCGGCTGGCGCGGCTCGACAGCCAGGGCGGCGATCTCACCGGTTCCATCACCCGCAATCCGATCGTCGCGCAGCCGCCGCGCTATGTCGCCTCCGATTTCCCCAAGGTCGATCGCACGCTGAAGGGCGATCGCCTCGCCGTCGCGCCCCCGGCTGAAGCTGCGCCCAGCGAGTCCGTGCCGGCAAGCGAAGATCCATCGACCTCGAACTTCTCCGTCCGGGGCATGAAGACCGCTGCGCGCGCGCCCGCCGAGCTCGATCCGGAATTGCAGGACGCGCTGAACGCGCCGCCATTGCCGCAATATGCGCCGTCGCAGCCGTCGGCAGCGACGGCCGCTCCCGAGACGGTGCCTCCGGCGCGCGATGCGTTCTCGCTCCAGACTTCGAGCCTGTTCTTCGGCTCGTCGCTCGGAGCACCCGAGACAATGGAGCGCTGGCAGCCGGGTGAGGAGCCAACGATCGTCGTGCCCGATGCGGCGCTGGATCCGAACATGAAGGCCATGGCCTCGCTTCCGGTCGATGCCGACGGCCCGGTGCGCGCCGGCGACATGGGCGAGAGCATCGCGCCGAAGGGCGAGGTCAATGCCGATGACCAGCACGCCAAGACGCCGGCCGAGCGGCTCGGCCTGTTCGACGAGAAATCGCGCGCCAAATCCGAAAAGTGTCTCGCCGAAGCCGTCTATTTCGAAGCGAGAGGCGAGGCGGTGCGTGGCCAGATCGCGGTGGCGCAGGTGGTGTTGAACCGCGCCTTCTCCGGCAAATATCCGACCACCGTCTGCGGGGTGGTCTACCAGAACAAGTATCGCCACTTGGCCTGCCAGTTCACCTTCGCCTGCGACAACGTCCGCGACGTGATCCGCGAGCCTGACATGTGGGATCGCGCGAAAAAGATCGCCAAGGCGATGCTCGATGGTCGGCTCTGGCTGCCCGAGGTCGACAAGTCGACGCACTATCACGCCTATTGGGTGCGCCCGTCTTGGGTCAGCGAGATGAAGAAGACGTACAAGTTCGGCGTCCACACCTTCTATCGCCCGCGCGCCTGGGGCGATGGCAGCGACGCGCCGAGCTGGGGAAACCCGGCCGAGACCGCGGAGATCTCGGCAGAACTCGCCGAGGCCGCGCGAAGCTCCGCCGAGCAGGCCAGCGCGAAACGCTAGCTTCCCGAGCGATAGGTCCTGCGCCGAGACGACGAAGTCGTCATTGCGAGCGGAGCGAAGCAATCCATGCCTCCCGCGCGGCACTATGGATTGCTTCGCTTCGCTCGCAATGACGGGGGAGAGAGTTCGCATCATTTTGCAGGGCTGCCCTGCGTTGAAATTTTTTTCTCCGGCCCCCCTTGGGCTTTTCATGCAGATGCATTAACTCCCCGTAACCTTTCGTCCGGCGGGTCGGGCCGCCAGTAACGCAGCATGCAGGGGGAATTGATGGCTGTGACCACCGGCGACCTTCGGCCTTCCTCCGGCGCCGATAGTTGGCGCACGCCGCTGATCATCATCATCTGCGGCTGCGCCATCGCGCTGCTCAGCTTTGGGCCGCGCTCGGCGCTCGGGTTTTTCGTGCAGCCGATGAGCCGTGAATTCTCCTGGGGCCGCGACGTCTTCGGCCTCGCGCTGGCGCTGCAGAACCTGCTCTGGGGACTGGGCCAGCCGATCGCAGGCGCGATCGCGGATCGCTTCGGCATCATGCGCGTGATGATCGTGGGCGCGCTGCTCTACGCAGCCGGGCTCTACATGATGCGTTATTCGACAACGTCGCTGTCGCTCGACATCGGCGCCGGCGTTCTGATCGGCTTCGGCCTGTCCGGCTCCTCGTTCAACCTGGTGCTGTCGGCGTTCAGCAAATTGCTGCCGCCGGAAAAGCGCGGCCTCGCGCTCGGCGCCGGCACCGCGGCGGGCTCGTTCGGTCAGTTCCTGTTCGCGCCCTTCGGCGTGGCGATGATCGACAATTTCGGCTGGCAGACTGCGCTGACTGTGTTCGCCGCGCTGATGCTTTTGATCCTGCCGCTGTCGCTTGCGATCGCAACGCCGCCAGCGGAGACGACCAACGCGCCGGCCGCAGACCAGCAGTCGTTCAAGACGGCGCTGGCGGAAGCATTCGGCCATCGCTCCTATGTGCTGCTGGTGCTCGGCTTCTTCACCTGCGGTTTCCAACTCGCCTTCATCACCGTGCACCTGCCGGCCTATCTCGTCGACCGCGGCATTCCGACCTCGACCGGCGGCTGGGTGATCGCGGCGATCGGCCTGTTCAACATCATGGGCTCGCTCGGCGTCGGCTGGCTGCAGAACTTTTTTCCCAAGCGCTACATCCTCTCAGTGATCTACTTCACCCGGGCGCTGGCGACGATTGCCTTCATCTCGTTCCCGATCACGACCTTTTCCGCGGTCGCCTTCGGCGCGGTCTCTGGCCTGACCTGGCTGTCGACGGTGCCGCCGACCTCGGCGCTGGTAGCGCTGATGTTCGGCACGCGCTGGTTCGCCACGCTCTATGGCTTCGCCTTCGTCAGCCATCAGGTCGGCGGGTTCCTGGGCGTCTGGCTCGGCGGCATCGTGTTCGAGCAGTATGGTTCCTACACGCCGATCTGGTGGCTCTCGATCCTGTTCGGTGTGCTGTCGGCGCTGATCAACCTGCCGATCGTGGAGGCCCCAGTATCGCGCCCGGTTGCGCAGCCGGCCTGATGCGATAAACAGAATCCCGCAAAAATTCGTCGTCGTGCCCGGGCTTGTCCCGGGCATCCACGTCTTTAAGGTCGAGCGAGAGCCAAGCGCGGGGATGGCCGGGTCAAGCCCGGCCATGACGGGAGACATGATCAACGCAAGTACGGGAGGGTCCATCATGGCGACGTTCAAGGCGATCAGGATCGACAAGGCGGACAAGGGAACGACCGCCGCGCTCACGCAATTCGACGACGCGGAATTGATGGATGGCGACGTCACCGTCCGCGTCGAATGGTCGACGCTGAACTACAAGGACGGCCTGGCGCTGACCGGCAAGGCGCCGGTGGTGCGGCGCTTCCCGATGATCGCCGGCATCGATCTCGCCGGCACTGTCGAGCAGTCCTCGCATCCCGACTGGAAGGCCGGCGACAAGGTCGTCTGCAACGGCTGGGGCATGGGCGAGACCCATCTCGGCGCCTATGCCGAAAAGGCGCGCGTCAAGGGCGACTGGCTGGTGCGGCTGCCTGACGGGATCTCGGCGCGCGACGCCATGGCGATCGGCACCGCAGGCTATACCGCAATGCTCTCGGTTCTGGCGCTGGAGGACCACGGGGTGACACCCAAGAGCGGGCCGATCGTGGTGACGGGGGCGGCCGGCGGGGTCGGCTCGGTTGCGACAGCCGTGCTGTCCAAGCTCGGCTATCACGTGATCGCCTCCACCGGGCGGCAAGCGGAGGCGGCCTACCTCAAGGGCCTCGGCGCCGCCGAGGTGATCGACCGCAGCGAATTGACCGTCCCGGTCAAGCCGCTGGCGAAAGAGCGCTGGGCCGGCGGCGTCGACAGCGTCGGTTCAACCACGCTCGCCAACATGCTCTCGATGACCAAGTACGGCGGCGCTGTCGCCGCGTGCGGGCTTGCGGCCGGCATGGACCTGCCTTCCTCGGTCGCTCCGTTCATTTTGCGGGGAGTGTGCCTTATCGGCATCGATTCGGTGATGTGCCCGATCGAACGGCGCAAGCGTGCCTGGAGCCGCCTCGCCAGCGATTTGGACAAGGCAAAACTCGCTGATATAACTCATGAAATCGGCCTGGACGAAGCGATCTCCTTTGGCCCGAAAATCCTCGCGGGCGAGGTCCGCGGCCGGATCGTGGTAAAAATAGTCTGACGGCGTTCAGAATTTACCAACCAAGCTGCTCCAATGTTGCCTTGGTTGGTATGGTAAGCAGCGGGTAAAGGCGGTGTGCCCGCGCTGGGTAAGTGGAGTGGCTCATGCTTGCGCGTCTGGTATTGGGGACGGTCGTGGCCGGCGCGATGGCCGGGCCTGCGTTGGCGGGATCGATGAGCGCCGAAGAGGCCAGGCGATTTGTCGCCGGCAAGGTATTCGCCTTCACCTGCTTTGACGGCACCCGCGGCGCGGGGCGTATCCTCGACGACATGGGCGCCGCCGGCTCGATCCAGTTCTCCGGCTCCGGCCCGATTCGCCATGTCAGGTTGCCGGGCAACACGCTGCAGGTTCGCGGTCAGGCCGTCTGTGCCTCGCTGAAAGGCCTTCCGTTCGAGCCCTGCTTCAACCTCGACAAGCGCGACGATCGCTCGTTCCGCGGCTCGGTGTCGGGCATGGGCTTTGCCTATTGCGACTTCCATCACCAGGGCGGCAAGCAGATGCTGCTGGCGCGCGCAGTGGCGCGCCCGCGCTCGCTGCGTGCGACCCGCTCGGCCGACGCCTCCCGCGCCGAAGTGTCCGCGCGCGTCGAGACGCCGCCTGTCGAGCGCACCAGGCTCGAGCCGGTGAAGCCAGAATCGGCGCAACCGGAAGGCGCGGCGGAATTGCGCCGTTCGACCGATTAGCTGGAATCACCGTCCCGCCGACTTGGTTTGATCGAGGCGACAACGTGGCGGCGAAGACCCGTAATGATACGGGCTCGCGAATTCATGGCTTGGTAGCGTCTAATCTCCTAATCTCCACCAGGACGGCCGGGGGGTGGGCGCAACAACCGAGTTCCACATGCCGCAATATTTCTTCAGGATCAGCCATGGTCGCTTCGCGGGCGCGTCCGATCAGGGGTCGGAATTCGAAAGCCGTGAGGCCGCATGGGCCGAGATGACCAAGGTCAGCGGCAATCTTCTCGGCAGCATCGCACGCAGCCTCAAGCAGGACGCCGAGTGGCAGATGGAGCTGATCGACGAGAGCAAGAAGCCCGTGTTCAGAATCCGCCTGATCGCGGAGTCGATTGGTTAGAACTGACTTTTGCTTGATTCGGTGCGGCCGCGGTGTTCACCTCTCCCATAGGGAGAGGCATAGGCCGCCTTCGGCGGCCGTTACTAAGACACGCCGAAGCGTAGCTTCGGCTACGGCGCAGCGCCGGGTGAGGGGTTATAGTCTCTCGACGGAGCTCATCCCCCTCACCCGGATCGCATTCCGCTGCGCTGCATGCGATCCGACCTCTCCCCGATGGGGAGAGGTAAGGTACTTCCGATCTGATCTCATCGCACTTTAGCTTGGCCGCGCGAATCGTTGCGCCATAGCCAGACTGAGAGCGGGCGGGTGCGTCCGCGGATGAGCGTCTCGCGTGGGCCGGTGAGCGTGCCGCTCTCGAACAAGGCGGAGGCGGGGCCGGTCCGTTGCAAGAGGTCGTCGCTGAGCGCGAGTGGCGTGCCTTCCTTGGCCGCAACCTCCATCAGACGGCTCGCCACGTTCACGGTATCGCCGGTCGCGGTGATGTGCTGATAGCTGCCGCCGAGCCGCGAGGCGACGATCGGTCCGTAATGCGCGCCCACCTTGAAGCCGATCCGCGGCGCCATCGTTCCCGGCAACGAATTGATCCATTGCGCGACGCGGTTGCAGAGCGTGACTGCGCAGTGCGCGGCCTTGCGCGCATCGTCTTCGGTTGCTTCCGGCAGGCCGAACAGGATCATGGCGCCGTCGCCGAGGAAGCTCGTGATGATCCCGCTGTGCAACTCGACCTCCTCGTCGACGAGGGTGTGAAAATCTTTCAGCAGCGCAAGCCCCGCGTCGATATCGAGCGTCTCGCTCAATGCCGTGAAGCCCGAGAGGTCGATGAAGATCACCGCCGCATCCTGGTGCCGCGGCTCCAGCAGGAACGCCGGATTGGCGGTCAGCCATCTGTTGAGCGCCGGTGCCTGGAATTGCTGCAGCAGGTCGCTCTTGACCGCGAAATAGTGCGCCTGCCGCCGATTGAGCCAAAGCTGGATCGACCCGAACAGGATTGCCGGCGGCGCGGCGGCGGCAATCGGCAATGCGGCGCTGAGCCAGATGCCGCGCGAAAATGCGACGTAGTTCATCACAGCCCAGATCGTCACCAGCGCTGCGATCGAGAGCAGGCCGGCCGCGCTGCGCCGCCACGCCAATAGGCTGACCACTGCAAGCGCCAACGCCACTGAAAGGATCGCATCAGTCAGGCGTATCGACCGATCGCGCAGGATGCCGCCGCCGGTCATGAGATGTTCGATCGCTGTTGCGACGATCTCGACACCCGGCATCACCGGATCGAACGGCGTCGGAAATACGTCGCCGCCGCCGGTCACCGTCGCACCGATGACGACGATGCGGTCGCGGATAGCCGCTTGCGCGACGTCGCCATCCAGCACCGAAGCGGCACTTGCCGTCGGCACCGTGCCGCGCGGGCCGTAATAGACGAGCGGCAGCACGTGATCGATGTCGGTCGGGATGGTCTGACCTGCGAGGCGCACGCTGTCCGCTTCGATCACCGGGTCGTGGCCTGCGGCCAGTGCCGCGACGCGCAGCGGAAACGCCAGCTCGACTTTGTCGCTGGTGCGGACCAGCAAGGGAATGCCGCGCGGCGTGCCCGATTTGTCGGTGGTCAGGTTGACGACGCCGACAACAGCATGTTCCGCGAACGCTGGCAGTGGGCGCAGGAATCTCTCCGCCCGCGGCAGCCGCGCGAGCGGGCTCTTGTCATCCGCCTCCAGCATCTGGATCGCATCGGGAAACACGGCGGCAGCGGCAATGGCGGAAGGGCGCTTTGCGAGCGCTTGCGCCAGCGCCGCATCGCCGCCGTCCTTGCCCTGGTCAAGGAGCAAGAGATCGACTGCGATCGCGCGCGGTGCGTAGCTCCCAACCTTCTCGATGATCGCGGCGAGGTCGGCGCGCGGCAGCGGATAGCCGCCTCGCTTGGCGACTGTCTCATCGTCGATGGCAACGATCGTGACGAGATCGGGCGCCGCGCGCTCACCGCGTGCCGATAGGCGCAGGTCGGTCAGCGCGCCTTCGGCGCGATCGAGGAATTGAACGTCACCGTTCCAGTAGCCTATTCCCAGCGCGGCCGCCCAGACGAGTGAGAGCAGAAGCGCGATCGATGTTTGAGGGATCCGGCCGCTCACCAAGGATCATTGCCCGAGGCGCGCGAGCAGCGCATCGACGCGCGGCTGCCCCCAGCGCTTGACCGTCAGCGGCTCGTTTCCCGGATCGACGTCGACGCCTTCGCCCGGACCAAGCACCACCTGGTTTCCGCCCCGTGGCCGGCGCACCGCGACCCGGCCCTGCAGCACGAGCACTGATGTCCTCGCCTCCTGCACATCGACCGCCCATTTGGTCCCGCGCACGGCGGCAATCGCTTGTGGCGTGTTGACGCGAAAGCGATTCTTGCCGCGCATTTTGGCATCGTCGAGCAGCAGTGCCTTGCTCTGCAGATCGACTGCCATGGCGCTGCCATCGTGGCCTTGCAGCGTAAACCTCGCGCCGTCCTCGGCGACGATGATGAGGCCGTCGTGGCAGACCAGGATCTGCGTTCCTCGCGCGCCCGCCTGCGATGGACAAGTCGCGGCCATCGTCTGCGCTGCCGCAGGCTGGATCGCAAGTGTTGCGCAGATGATCGCCAAGCTCGCCAGCCGCGCGAGCGCTCCCGCAATGTCTCGGTGCAAAACGCTCCCCTCGTTAAAATGGTCAGTCGCTGCAATATAGCTCTTTGAAGCGCACACTATGTCTAGAAAATGTCTGCCCGGGTGCAGTGCAATGGCGCGAGCCGACGCGACAACTCGTCATGCACAAAGTCATGCACAAAGTCGCGTCACAGGGGCGTGATGTCAGGCACGCCCCGAGGCAGGCGCGCGGGCGTGATAAAGAACCTGCCGATTTATCCCGTCTGCCCTCGGTCAGTCCGGCGTGAACAGCGCCTTGCCGCGATTCCTCTGCGCCGCCGACACGGCTTCGGGGATTTGCGAAAAACGGTAGGTACCTTCGACCGGCGCGCTGATCACGCCCGAGGCCACCAGCGGCGCCAGGTGTTCGTACATCGCGCTGACGTGCGCGGCGGTGGCGCTGTTGAACCAGTTGGCGAGCCAGAAGCCGCGCATCGCGATGTCGCGGAAGATGAAGGGCTGTGCCGGACCGACGAAGGGCTTGCCGCTGATTGCGCTGTAGAACACCAGCACGCCCTTCGGCGCCAGGCACGTAATCAGATTCATCGTCGCGGTATCGGCGACGCCATCGATGGCGAGCGCGATCGGCGCACCGGCGGTCTCGGCGGCGACGCGCTTGTTGAGGTCGGGTCCGTCGACCAGCACGACGTCGCCGCCGCTCGCCTTGAGATCAGCCACGACTTCCTCGCGTCTGACGATATTGACCGTCTTCAATCCAAGCGATTTCGCGATCCCGATCACCGCGCGGCCGACGCCGGAATTGGCTGCGTTCTGGATCACCCACGCGCCGGGAGCCAATGTGGCGAACTCGGTGAGCAGCAGGTAAGCCGTTGCGGGATTGATGCCGAGCATCGCCAGTTGCAGCGGATCGCCGTCGGGAAGCGCCCGCAGCCTGCTGGCGTCAGCCTTGATGCGCTCTGCCCAGGCCGGCGAGGGATAGGGGATGAGAGTGCGGTCGCCCTGCTTGAGATGCTTGACGCCACGACCGACCGCCACGACGCGGCCGACACCCTCCGTTCCGACGATGCTCGGCAGCTTCGGGCGGTAGCCGTAGCGGCCCGAGATCATCAGGAGGTCGCTCATGTTGATGGGCGAAGCCTCCAGCGCGATGACGACTTCGCCGTCGCCGGGAGCGCCGACATCGGGGACGTCGACGAGCCTCATAACATCGGCGGGATTGCCGAATGCTTCGATCTGGATCGCCTTCATGGCAATGGTCTCCGCTGTTATGTACTTATGAGTACATAATGAGCGACCAAAGTCAAACAAGGAGGCGCATGATCTGATCGAGTGTGGCGCGAACGCTGGCGGCGCTCGGCTTGTCCTTGGCCAGAACCATCAACCCGATATAGACCGCCATGATCGTGTGCGCGGCGGCATCGGGATCGAAACCGGCGCCAAACTGCGCGCGATCGGCGCGAAGCCTATCGCGCAGCAAATGCTCGAGTTTCCGGTTGAAAGCTTCGATCCTGGTGCGCACGTCATTCTGTTCGGCAATGCCGTCGGCCGACGCGTTGATCGACAGGCAGCCGCGGCTTCCCTTGGCGCCCGAACAGCGTGGAATAAAGGCTGCGAGCCAGCGCTCGATCGCCTCGCGTGCCGATGATCCCTCGTTGATCACCTTCTCGGCATGCGCAACGATACGCGTGTGGTAGCGATCGAGCACGGTCAGGAACAGCGCGTTCTTGTCGCCGAAGGCGGCATAGAGGCTCGGCTTGGCGAGGCCCGTCGCTGCAGTGATGTCGTCGAGCGACGTGCCCTGAAAACCCTTCTGCCAGAACACGTCGCGCGCAACGTCCAGCACTTCATCGGGATCGAAACTGCGCGGTCTTGCCATGCCGCCTATCTACGCGTTGGCACGAGCTTCGCCAAGCTCATCCCACGCCAGCGACCGGGGGTGGTGCCGTTTGTCGCCGGAACAGGATGCGCTGGTAGAGCCAGCCGATCGCGACCAGCACCACGCCGAGGCACATGAAGGATAGCGCGCGGTAGACGCCCGTGAGCTGTGACATGTCGACTACGAACGCCTTGACGATGGTCAGCGCGATGACGGCGGCAGAGGCCATCCGCGCACGCTGCGAGCCAACGACGATGCCGATCCCGAGCAGCACGACACCGAACGCCAGCCACGCGATCGAGTAGCTGTATTGCTCGGCGCCCGTGGTCGGGCCGTGCGACAGCACGGGGCCGTGGTAGAGCCGGCGGATTTCGAAGCTGACATAGGTGAGGGCGAGGATCAGCGCGCCGGCCGCGAGCGTGTTGCCATAGGCGGCCGGGCGCCGTCCCGCCACCGCATAGGACAACAGTAGCGCCAGCACCGCCGGCAGGGCATAGCCGAGCAGGAGCAGGTTGATGAAGCTGCCGCCGACATCGATCGGCCACAGGATCGGCGTCTCCAGCAGCATCAGACCGAAGACCGCGGCGAGACCGGCGAACACGGTCAGCAGCACCGCACCGATATTGTGCACGATGCTGGCCGTGCGGATGCGCAGACGCTCGAGCCCGATCGCCATCGCCAGCGCCGTGCAGACCTGCAGCGCGACCTCGGTGAGGCCGGCGCTGTTGCGGTAGACGTCGCCCTGATTGACCGCGTGACGGATCTCCATGAAGACCAGCAGGACCGTGAACAGGATCGCGGCCGACTCCACCGCGCGGAGCGGCGCATCGTCGCCGTTGCGGCGCAGGAAGATGCTGGCTGCCCAGAATGACGCGGCGGGAATGCCGTAGCCCCACAACAGCCAGTTGAAGATCGGCGTGGTGCCGACGGCATCGCCGACAATCCGCGGTTCATAGCCGATGCGCAGCACCACGATGCCGGCGAGGATCGCAGCAAGCGTGCGCAGGAAGGCGATCGGCCGCTGCAGGGAAATCCAGGCGGTGCCGAGCGACATCAGCGCCAGCGCAATCGTGAGCCAACCCTTTTCCAGCGCGAATGTGAGCGCGAGCGCCAGTGCGGCGAGCGTGCCGGTCGCAAACAGCGCGATCGAGGCGGAGTGTCCGGGCCGGTCCTCGCGCCTGGTCAGGAATTCGGTGGCGGCGGCGAAGGCCGCGGCGAGCAGTACGGCGAGAATTGCGAACGGAATCGAGCGGTCGAGCTGCGCGATCCGGGCGTAGAGCGCGATCAACAGCGCCAGCGGTGTGAAGGTGGCGGCCGCCGCCCACTGCACGGTGATTGCAGTCGTTGCGAAGCGGCGCTGCGCGAGGAAACCGCTCACGCCGAACATGCCGGCGAAGATCGCCGCCGTGGTCAGGTGCAGCGAGACCGAGCCGTCGGTGGCGTTCGGCCCGATGCCGGGCAGGGGGCCGCCGGGCAGCACCAGCATGTCCGGATTGCCGCGCACCGCCCATTCGGCGAACACGACGAACACAAACAGCGCCGCGGCGCCGATCGCGGCAGTGGCCGCCGGCGTCCGCCAAGCAACGAGGAGGCTGCCGGCGACCAGGAGGCCGAAGGTGATCATCGCGGGGTCGGCGTGAAAGCTGTTCAGCACGATCAGCAGCGCGCCGAACAGATAGGCGATCAGCGAGCTTGATGAGATCGACTCGACCTGTTCGCCTTCCGCCTCGGGACCGAACATGAAGCCGCAGACGACCAAGAGCGCGGCGAGGATGAATCCCGCGACGACATGGAAGGCATGCGGCCCGATCATCGACGGCCCGCATTGCAGGCAGGGGAAGGTCCAGAGCAGCGCGAACACCACCGTGGTAACGGCAAGCCAGCGCCACAGCCGGATGCGGGCGAGGCCGAACGATGCTGCGGTGACGATCGCCAGATAGATGTAGAGCGCCCAGAAATCCGGCTTTTCGGATGACACGAGGATCGGCGTGGCGAAGGCGCCGACGACGCCAAGCCCGGCCAGCGCCGGCCCGTGCAGCAGCGCCGCGGCGAGCGTGCCGAGCGCGACCAGTCCGAGCAGCACGAAGGCGGTGGCCGGCGCGAGGAAGTCGTAGAGCGCGTAGGCCGCATAGACGGTTGCGAATGCCACGGCTGTTCCGGCGGCGGTGAGGATCGCCGGGATATTGGCTGATAGCAGCGGCGCGATGGTGGAGATGCTTTCCTTGCGTCGCGTCCATTCGCCGGCGCCGAGCAGCGCCAGCGCGAACAGGCCGCCGAGCATGGTGCGCACGCCGGGCCCGAGCAGGCCGGCTTCGATCGAATAGCGCACCATGAAGAAACCGCCGAGCGCCAGCGTCAGGCCGCCGAGCCACACCACCCATCGGGTGCCGATGGTCTCTTCGAAGCCAGGCTGTGCGGGCGGCAGCGGCGGAGGCGCAGGCGGCGCGCCGGTTGGCGCGTCCGGTTCTGCAGCCTGCTCGGTCTTGGCAGGTGCGGCCTGGATGGCCTCGGGCGGCAATGGTGGAGGCGTGGCCGCAGCCGGCGGCGAGGTCGCACGCGTCGGCTCAGGCTCGTGCTCGGGGACGAGTGGCGGCGGCGATGCCGGCCGTATTGCCGCAGCATTCGCACCTTCGAGGGCCTCCAGCCGCATGCGCAATGCGGCCACTTCGTTCATTGATTTCAGCGCAAAAGCAAATGCGACGATCGCAATGACAAAAACAATGAACTCCAGCATCAGGCCTCCGGGCCGGCGCGCGAGGGGCGTAACCAATCACGTCCGCGGTCGTCGCAATCCATTGAGTGGAGGTTGCCCCGCAAAAAGTTCAATCATCAAAGTGGCATTTCCGCGCGGCTCACTCGAGGTCGACCCGAAAAGGCTGGTTTTCGACGCTCATGGCGCCGGGGCCGATCTCGTCGAGTGCGCGAACCATCCGGCCCTCCCGCCCGAGCGCCTTGTCGGCGAGGCTCACCATCAGCCGGTTCGGCGACGCAATCGGGGAGGCGGCGCGGATCTTGCGCGCGATCTCGGCCTCGTCGCGATGCGGATTGAGCGCGCAGGCGGCAGCGAACGCGCTCGCGGTCGAGCGGCTGATGCCGGCGTAGCAGTGTACGACCATCGGCGCGCTACGATCCCAGCCCCGCACGAAGTTCAGGACCTGCTCGATGTGCCGTTCCGACGGTGCGATGAAGCCGTCCATCACTTCGGTGATGTCGTCGACCTGCACGCGCAGATGGTTGATTTCGAGCACGGAGGCCGGGCGCTGCACCTGGGCGATATTGGCCATCACGGTGAGGATGTGGCTGGCGCCGGTCAGTCTTACGGTTTCGGGAAGCAGGGCAAGCGAGCAGACGTGAAGCATCATGGTCCTTCGGCAACGTGACTGGCCTCAATTATAGCCGCTGCCGCAGGGTGGGCAAAGCCGCCCTTCGCGATGCCAGTTATTGCGTCCTCGCCCCTTGTGGGAGAGGGCAGCTCCGGCATGGCCACGAACTCGCTTGGGTGAGGGGTTCTCTCCACGCGCACGATCGCCCGTGGAGGCAACCCCTCATCCGGCGCCTCGCGCCACCTTCTCCCACAAGGGGAGAAGGGAAGAAGATCACGCCGCCACCGCCTGGAAGCGTTCGAGGAACCGTTTCTCGGCCTTTGCTGCGGTCCAGGGCGTGAGATAGTCGCGCTCGGTCGCCGCGGGCAGTGCGGGATCGCGGCCGAACAGGCGCTTGGCTTCGGCTTCCGAAAATCCCGCCAGACGCGTTGCTTCGAGATAGGCGGCGCCGCGGTCGGCAGCCTTGATCTGCTGCGTGATCTCGTCGGCCAGCGCCGGCGGCAGGCCGAAGCGGATGTGGATCGCGGAGAGCAGGCGCTTCTCCACCGTCTTGTAGTCGCCGCCGAGCACCGCCTTGAACGGCGAGATCATGTCGCCGATGACATATTCCGGCGCATCATGCAGCAGCGCCGCGCGCCGCACGCTGACATCGACGCGCGGCATCTGCTGGCGCATCACCGCTTCGACCAGGAGCGTATGCTGGGCAACCGAGAAGATGTGCGCGCCGCTGGTCTGCCCGTTCCAGCGGGCGACGCGGGCGAGCCCGTGGGCGATGTCGGCGATCTCGATGTCGAGCGGCGACGGGTCGAGCAGGTCGAGCCGCCGCCCGGACAGCATGCGCTGCCAGGCCCGCGCGTCCTGCTTCGGCGCCGGTGATCTTCCGGTCATTTCACTTTGAAGCGCGGGCTGCGATGCTTGCCGCCGCAAGCCTCGTGGCAGAAGCAGGTCACGAGATGATCGTTGACGATGCCGGTCGCCTGCATGAAGGCGTAGACGATGGTCGGGCCGACGAACTTGAAGCCGCGCGAGGCCAGTTCTTTCGAGACCTTGATCGACAGCGGTGTCGAGGCCGGCACGCTCGCCGTGGTCTTGAACTCGTTGACCTTAGGACGGCCGTCGACGAAATCCCATAGGAATTTCGAGAAGCCCGGCCCTTCCTCCATGATCTTCAGATAGGACTTCGCGCTTGCGATCGTGCCCTCGATCTTGGCGCGGTTGCGCACGATGCCGGCATCGTTCATCAGCGCATGAACCTTCTTGTCGTTGTAGCGCGCGATCTTCTCGGGCTGGAAATCGTCGAAGGCTTTACGGAAATTCTCGCGCTTGCGCAGGATCGTGATCCAGGAGAGGCCGGCCTGGAAGCCGTCGAGAATCAGCTTTTCGTAAAGCGCGCGGTCGTCATATTCCGGCACGCCCCATTCCTCGTCGTGGTAGGCGACGTAAAACGGGTCTTCGCCCGGCCACGGACAGCGAATCTTGCCGTCGGGGTGCAGTTGCGCAGTGCGGCTCATGCGACGGTCTTTTTCGGCGCGGCGCGCACAACATCAGGCTCGGCAAGCTTCAGACCAAGGCCGCCGGCGGAGAGCGAAAGTCCGGCATCGAGCGCATCAGCGACGCGGTCGGTGCGGATCAGCGCCAGGCCGTTCTGTCCCGCGGCCGAGCCCATGGTGCCGACCTGCTTGTCGCCGGCGACGATGGTGGCGCCCGGTTCGGGCGCCAGATCGTCCAGGATGATCTTGACGGTGCGCGTGCGCGCGGTGCCGCGATGCTGCATCCGCGACACGACTTCCTGGCCGACATAGCAGCCCTTGTCGAAATCGACGCCGCTCAGCCGGTCCATGTTGGTCTCGTGCGGGAACGCGTCGCCATAGCTGAAGTCGAGCCCGCCGCGCGGGATGCCGCTCACAATGCGATGCGCCTCATAGGCGGCGCTGTCGACGAGATCGGCGCCGATGAGACCTGCGACCTTGGCTTTCAAATCTTCGGGCACCACGATGCGGAAACCCAGCGCGCCGCTGCGCGGATCGGCGAAGCAGAGGTCGGGCTTCATCGCGGGCTCGCCGTCCCAGGCGGCCAGTACGCCGAGCCCGTCGGAGAGGTTCTCGACCGCGACCTTTGCGCGCAGCTTGTAGAAGCGCAGCTTGTCGGTCAGCGCCTGCGCAAGCGCGCGCGGCACATCGATCAGGAAGCCGCTGCCATGGCCCGCCGGCGCCTCCGTGATCAGGAAATCCACGATGATCTTGCCCTGCGGGGTCAGCAGCGCGCCAAACCGGCCCATGCCCGGCGCAAGATCGGTCAGGTCTGATGTGACGAGGCCGTTGAGGAAGTTGCGGGCGTCCTCGCCCGTCACCTTGACCACGCCCCGATCGGGTAGAAATGCTGCTTTCATGCGGCTTGTTCGGCCCTTTTCCAAGGTTCCTTTGGGAAACGGAGCTAGCGGATATTCCTACCGAAGTTAAGGCGCTAAACTGTGCCGAACAAGGCCCGGCAGGCAGCTTGAACACGGGCGCGAGGAACGATGAATCAGCGTTTTGACACCATTCTAAAATCCGGCACCGTGGTCAATCAGGACGGCGACGGCATCCGCGACATCGGCATCAGGAATGGCCGTATTGCCGAGATCGGCGGCCTCAACTGCGATTCCGCCGACGAGGTGATCGACTGCAAGGGCCTGCACGTCCTGCCCGGGGTGATGGACACCCAGGTGCATTTCCGCGAGCCCGGGCCGACCCACAAGGAAGATCTCGAGACCGGATCGCGCAGCGCTGTGCTGGGCGGCGTCACCGCCGTGTTCGAGATGCCGAACACCGACCCGCTGACGGTGACGGAAGCGGCCTTCACCGACAAGGTGAAGCGCGCCCATCACCGCATGCACTGCGATTTCGCCTTCTTCATCGGCGGCACCCGGGAGAATGTGCAGGATTTGCCGGAACTCGAACGTGCGCCGGGCTGCGCCGGCGTCAAGGTGTTCATCGGCTCCTCCACCGGCACGCTGCTGGTCGAGGACGATGAGAGCCTGCGCCGCATCTTCAAGGTGATCCGCCGCCGCGCTGCGTTCCATGCCGAGGACGAATATCGCCTCAACGATCGCAAATCGCTCAGGATCGAGGGCGATCCGCGTTCGCATCCGCTCTGGCGCGACGAGGTCGCGGCGTTGATGGCAACGCAGCGGCTGGTCAAGCTCGCGCATGAGACCGGCAAGCGCATCCACGTGCTGCACATCTCGACCAAGCAGGAGATCGATTTCCTGCGCGACCACAAGGACGTCGCCTCCTGCGAGGCGACGCCGCATCACCTCACCATGGCTGCGCCCGAATGCTACGAGCGGCTCGGCACCCACGCGCAGATGAATCCGCCGGTGCGCTCGGCCGACCATCGCGAGCGGATCTGGTACGGCATCGAGCAGGGCATCATCGACGTGCTCGGCTCCGACCACGCCCCGCATACGCTGGAAGAGAAGGCGAAGACCTATCCGGCCTCGCCCTCCGGCATGACCGGCGTGCAGACGCTGGTGCCCCTGATGCTCGATCACATCAACGCCGGCCGGCTGTCGCTGGCGCGTTTCGTCGACCTCACCAGCGCGGGACCGGCGCGGCTGTTCAACATCGCCTGCAAGGGCCGCATCGCGGCCGGCTATGACGCCGATTTCACCGTCGTCGATCTCAAGCGCAGCGAGACCATCACCAACCAGTGGATCGCCTCGCGCGCGG
The DNA here is from genome assembly GCF_059512365.1 of Bradyrhizobium sp. Ses1. Lineage (NCBI taxonomy): Bacteria > Pseudomonadati > Pseudomonadota > Alphaproteobacteria > Hyphomicrobiales > Nitrobacteraceae > Bradyrhizobium > Bradyrhizobium sp. Ses1. Next base: position 37,173 of record NZ_JCAMOQ010000052.1, on the reverse strand, counting down.
GCTGGACGCCCTATGATGGGATGCGCGTCACCGGCTGGCCGGTCGGCACGTTCATCCGTGGCAAGCGGGTGATGTGGCAGGGCGAGGTTGTGACGCCGTCGCTGGGCGAGCCGGTGCGGTTTTTGGAGACGTTGAGGGTGTAGTTCTCCGTCATTGCGAGCGAATCGAAGCAATCCATTGCCGCCGCGAATCGGGGTGACAATGGATTGCTTCGCTTCGCTCGCAATGACGGCAGAACAAGCGGGTGATGACGACTGAGCGCGTGGAGACTTACTGCCGCGCCAGTATCAGCGAGAATTCGCCATTGCGCACGCGCGCCGGCAGTCCCTCGACGAACTTCGCCACCGCCTCTTCGCCATAGGTGCCGACCAGCTCGGCCAGCGCGGCGAACAGGCTCGCCTGCGCCAGGCAATCGCCGTCGATGCCGTCATGGCGCGCTTCCGCCCAGGCCTCGTTGAGGTAGGAGAGCGCGGCCTGCTTCTGCTCGTGGTCAGGCAGGGGATCGCGGGCAATCTGGAACGCTGGAATGCGCATGAAACTCACAGGCAATGTCGGCGCGATTCACGGCGAATCACGTCATGCACAAAGCTGTAGCACGCAGATTGGGCACGCCTAGGCCACTTCTTTAGGAAGGGTTAATGGCGGCAACCAAGGTCAATCGAACGTCTATTCGCTCAGTCAGTTAGCATAGCGCGCGGTCAGGTCGCGCGAGATCTTCGAACCTTCCTCGACATAGCGGCGGATCGCCACGACCGCTGCCGGCGTGCAGCTTCGGTAGGTCTGCTGGAAACCGTTATAGCCGCGGTTGAAGCCCGCGATCATGCGGGCGCGGCGGTCGCCGGAGGGGGTTTCGGCGTCGATCAGCGCCTGCATCTCGTTGCGCCATTTGGCCCCTTCGTTGCTGCCGCAGATGCCGCGCAGATAATGCAGGGTGCCGAGGATCTCGGCGAGCCGCTGCAGGTCGCCGTCAAACGGCGCCGCGGCATCCTCTGCCCGGCCGGGCGAGAGATTGCACGCCGTGACGAAGATGAGGGCGGCCAGGAGAACTTTCGACATGGCAGCGTCATATGCCTGTGGATTGTGCTGCAGGCAAGGCGCGGGATCTCGCGCCAGAGGGCTTCAAATCAGCCGCCGGGCGGCCTGAATCACCTCCTGCAGGCCGCCGGTGACCTTGAGATCGCCGATCGCATCGGGCTCGAGCCATTTGAAATCATCATGTTCGTCATTCAGGTGGGGTTCCCCCGCCACCCATCGCGCCGCGAACGACATGATCAGATAGTGCCCGCCGCCGGCCGCCCCGGGCAGCACCTCGCGCCAGCCGGCCAACGCCACGATGTCGATCTTGAGCCCTGTCTCCTCGTCGACCTCCCGGTGCAGCGCCGTATGCAGGGATTCGCCGAATTCGACCCGGCCGCCCGGCAGCGAATAGAAGCCCTTGCCCGGCGTGCGGGCGCGGCGGACCAGAAGCACCTTGCCGTCGCGAAAAATCGCGCCGGAAACGGCAAGCTGTGGACGGGCAGGCTGGGCGGGGGAAGTCAATAGGCGATCCAAAACCGGGGCAACCGGCGCTGATCATGCCCGATTGGGAACGAGAGGTCTAACCGTAGAGTTCGTCATGCCCGGGCTTGACCCGGGCATCCACGCCTTCCTTCGCGGCTGGAAGGACGTGGATGGCCGGGACAAGCCCGGCCATGACGGCGAGAGTGATATTTGTACCCGGTTCAGCTACTCGCTCGCCATGATCCGTTCGATGTCGGCTTCAGTGCCGCCGTTGATGATGCCGCCGGCGAGGGCGACCAGCGGCTTGACCCAGATCGTGGCCTGCTCGGCTAGCTTGGCACGGGTCTTGTCCTGGCGCACCTTGCCCATCGCGGCGCTTACCGCCGTCAATATCGAGGTCATCGTGTTCGTGATGTTGTCGAATTCGGCGCGGGTCGTGGGATCAGCCGATTCGTAGGCTTCGATTGCGAGGTCGCGCGCCCTGAAGTTGGAGGCCGTGAAATGCTCGGCATAGGTCAGCGGGTGCCAGCTCAGGAAATCCTCGGCACATTCCGGCATGTCCGGAATCATCTCGAGCAGCATGATGGCTTCGTTGAAGTGATTGAGGTAATCGGTGGCAAGCCCGGTGCGCGGATTGATGTTGGCGGCGCGCAACGCCGCAGCCCGGGCCTCGTCCGGGCCCGCCGGTCGCGGTGTCTGGCGATCGGATTGTGCTGCTGTTGAGCCCGTGGCGTTCATCATGCCCAATGTTTGACAGGGGCGGTTAAAAGGTCCTGAACGAGTACTTATTTTTCCCGGATTATGTGCGGACGCTTCGTTATCACCTCGCCGCCGGAGGCGATCAGGCTGCTCTTCGGCTATGCCGAGCAGCCCAACTTCCCCCCGCGGCACAATATTGCGCCGACCCAACCCGTTCCCGTGGTGATCCTGGAGAACGGCGGCCGGCATTTCCGGCTGATGCGCTGGGGGCTGGTACCCGCCTGGGTCAAGGATCCCCGCCAGGTCGGCCTCTTGTTCAACGCCCGCTCGGAGACGGTGCTGCAGAAGCCCGCCTTCAAGAACGCGATCCGGCGCCGCCGCTCGCTGATCCCGGCTGACGGCTATTATGAATGGCACGACGAGGGCGGCCGCAAGCGGCCCTATTTCATCTATCGCCGCGACCAGCAGCCGGTCGGTTTCGCCGCGCTGGCGGAGACCTGGATGGGTCCGAACGGCGAGGAGGTCGATACGGTGGCGATCATCACCGCGCCGGCCAGCGCGGATCTGGCGAGATTGCATCACCGCGTGCCCGTGACGATTTCGCCCGACGCCTTCGAGCGCTGGCTCGATTGCCGCAACGACGAGGTCTCGCTGGCGATGCCGCTCCTGAAGGGCCCGGCGGTCGGCGAATTCGTCTGGCATGAGGTCTCGACGCGGGTCAACCACGCCGCCAATGACGATGCGCAATTGCTGCTGCCGATCACGGACGAGGAGCGCGCCGCCGAGCCGCAGAAGCCGAAGCGGGCGACACCGCGCAAGCCATCGTCGCCGGTGGAAGACGACGGGCAGGGGAGTTTGTTCTGACGGGTGGGCAAAGCGTACGTGCCCATCATCCTTGCGCGATGTGGCTTGTTGCGCCCTCTCCCCTTGTGGGAGAGGGCTGCTCGGACGGTCGCCACGGACTCGCTAGGGTGAGGGGTTGTCTCCACGCGCACCATCGGTTGTGGAGAGAACCCCTCATCCGTCGCGCATTTCATGCGCGCCACCTTCTCCCGCAAGGGGAGAAGGGAAAGGCATGACGCAAGTAGCTACCGGAAAATATTCAGCGCGGCGTATTGCACGAGCATGATGGTCTTGGCGTCGACGATGCGGCCGTCTCTGATCATCGCCAGCGCTTCATCGAGTGGCAGCTCCAGCACCTCGATGTCTTCGCCCTCATGGGCAAGGCCGCCGCCGTCGCCGACCCGCATCGAGGAATCATATTCGGCAACGAAGAAATGCAGCTTCTCCGTCACAGAGCCCGGGCTCATGAAGGCTTCGAACACTTTTTCGACGTGATGGAGCCGGTAGCCGGTCTCCTCTTCCGCCTCGGCGCGGATGCGGTTCTCCGGGGTCTCATTGTCCAGCATGCCCGCGGCCGCCTCGATCATGAAATCGTCATGGCCATTGAGGAAGGGCGGCAGGCGGAATTGCCGCACCAGCACCACGCTGCGCGCGGCGAGATTGTAGGGCAGCAGCGTGGCGGCATTGCCGCGGTCGAACACCTCGCGGTTCAGCGTCTGCCACGCACCGTCGCCGCGGCGGTAGTCGAAGGTCACCGACTTCAGTACGTAGTGCTCATCGGAGAGCACGCGCTCGTCCTTGATGCGAACGCGGTCGGAAATACTCATGGCGGCGTGCGCCCGTCGATCCATCTGGAAAACACGAGAAGCTGCTGCTCCTCATAGCCGATCGACTGGTAGAACGCGCCGACCTTGGCGTTTTCCCGCCGCACCAGCAATTGCAGTTTTGCAATGCCGGCCGCCTGGAGCCAGTCCTCCGCCGCGCGCATGATCACCCGGCCGTATCCCTTGCCCTGTCGCTCGGGATCGACCGCGACGTAATAGACCCAGCCGCGATGACCCTCATGGCCGACCATGGCGGATGCGACGATCACCCCATTGTCGCGGCCGACCAGGATGTCCGAATTGGGCCCTCGTCGTGCCAGCGCGATATCGGCGACCGGATCGTTCCACGGCCGTGTCAGCCCGCAGCGCTGCCACAGTGCGACGACGTCAGCGACGTCGCTGTCGGACATCGGCGCGATGGCGAGCGCAGCGATAGGGGGTGGCGGTGCGACGTTCACAGTACTTTTCCAGGATTCATGATACCGAGCGGATCGAGCATCGCCTTGATGCTGCGCATCAGTTCGATCGCGACCTTGTCCTTCACATCGGGCAATTCATCGCGCTTGAGCACGCCGATGCCGTGCTCGGCCGAGATCGAGCCGCCCATCCGCAGCACGATGTCGAACACGACAGTGTTGACCTCATGCCAGCGGCCGAGGAAGTCGGCGCTGTCGGCGCCGATCGGCTGGCTGACATTGTAATGGATGTTGCCGTCGCCGAGATGGCCGAACGGCACCGGCCGCGCGCCGGGGATCAGCTTGACCACCGCCGCATTGGCCTCTTCGATAAAGGCCGGGACGGCGGCGACCGGCACCGAGATGTCATGCTTGATCGAGCCGCCTTCCGGCTTCTGTGCCGCGGACATCTCGTCGCGCAATTTCCAGAACGCCTGGCGCTGGCTCAAATTGGCGGCGATCACGGCGTCATCGACGATGCCATCTTCCATGCCCTCGGCGAGGATGACTTCCAGCGTATCGCGTGCATCGTCGCGCGGCGAGGAAAGCTCCATCAGCACATACCAGGGGTGCTTGCTCTGGAGCGGATCGCGAATGTCGATGCCGTGGCGGATCGAGAAATCCACCGCGATGTCGGCAAGCAGCTCGAAGCTGGTGAGGCTGCCCGCGGCTTCGGTTTGCGAGATCGACAATAGCTGCAGCGCATCCGCCGGCGATTTCAATCCGACAAAGGCGGTCTCGATTGCGCGCGGCTTCGGAAACAGCTTCAGCGTCGCCGCCGTGATGATGCCGAGCGTTCCCTCGGCGCCGATGAAGAGATTGCGCAGGTCGTAGCCGGTATTGTCCTTTTTCAGTTTCGACAGCGCGTTGAGCACGCGCCCGTCGGCCAGCACCACTTCGAGCCCGAGCGCCATCTCGCGCGCCACGCCATAGGCCAATGCGGCCGTGCCGCCGGCATTGGTCGAGAGATTGCCGCCGATGGTGCAGCTTCCCTCGGCGCCGAGCGAGAGCGGAAACAGCCGGTCGACGTCGCTGGCGCGCTGCTGAGCCACCTGCAGCACCACGCCGGCCTCGCAAGTCATGGTGTTGGAGGCGGTATCGATCTCGCGGATCTTGTCCATCCGCTTCAGCGAAATCACGACCTCGCCATGATGCGGCGTCTGCCCGCCGACCAGGCCGGTATTGCCGCCCTGCGGCACCAGCGCGATGCGATGCGCCGAGGCGAGCTTGCAGATCGCGGCGACTTCCGCGGTCGAGCCCGGGCGCAGCACCAGCGGCGAGCGCCCCTGGAACAGGTTGCGCTCCTCGACCAGGTAGGGCGCGATGTCGGTGGCATCAGTCACCGCATATTTGTCGCCGACGATGGCGCGAAACTTGTCGATCAGTTCCGGCGGAAGCTGCGGCGCTGGCGGATCTGCGATGTTCATCCCGGTCTCTTTCACTCCGGCCGCCTTCATTCGCGGCCAACGGCTGCGCGGCGCAGCCGGTCGTTGATGGCTTCGCCCAGACCGTGATGGGGAATGGGCATCACCGCGATCGCACGCGCGGCTTCGGTGTCGAGCGCGCGGAGATAGCCGAACAGATTGGCGGCGGCCTCGGCAAGATCGCCACTATCAGACAGATTCATCACGGCGGCCGCCGAATCAACCCCCGATATGCTCAAGGGTCCAAACGCCAGAAGCGCCTCTCCGGGCTCGATTCTGTCAGCGTTGAGTCGCACCCGCGTGCGCGGGGCGTAGTGGGAGGCAAGCATGCCCGGCGCGAGCGGCCTGCCGCCGTCGCCCGGCGCGAGCGGCTGGCCGTTGTCGCTTTCGGCGTCCGCTGGAAGTTGGTCGAGCCTGTGGCCGAGCACGCGCTCGATCGCCGCGCGCGGCAGGCCGCCCGGCCGGAGCAGCGTCGCGCGCTCGAAGCAGCCGACGATGGTGGATTCGACCCCGACCTCGACCGGGCCGCCATCGACGATCAGGTCGATGCGCCCCGAAAGATCGCTTGCGACGTGCTCCGCCGTGGTCGGCGAGACGTGGCCGGAGAGGTTGGCGGAAGGCGCCACCACCGGCCGGCCGAGGGCGCGCAGGATGTCGCGGGCGACGGCGTGGGCGGGCACGCGCACCGCGACGGTATCGAGCCCCGCGGTCGCAAGCTCCGCCACCGGGCAGCCTTCCGTTTTCGGCAGCACCAGCGTCAGCGGCCCCGGCCAGAACGCCTCGGCCAACGCGGTCGCCACCGCACCGAACCGGGCGATCCGCCGCGCGTCGGCGAGATCGCCGACATGAGCGATCAGGGGATTGAACGCCGGCCGCCCCTTGGCCTGGTAGAGATGGGCAATCGCGGTCGCATTGGTGGCGTCGGCGCCGAGCCCGTAGACGGTCTCGGTCGGGAACGCCACCAGGCCGCCTTTTGCGAGCACGCCGGCCGCCGCCGCGGTCGTGGCTGGTCCGGCCGGCAGGATCCGGGTTTTCAGGCTGGTTTCCACTGTGACTCAAATCCTCAAATGCGCGGCTTGCGGTCGTCCAAACCCGACGCTATAAGCCGCGTTCTCAGTCGGAGTGTGGCTCAGCCCGGTAGAGCACTGCGTTCGGGACGCAGGGGTCGCAGGTTCGAATCCTGCCACTCCGACCATATTCCGATGTGTTTTCAATCGCTTACGGTTTCGGTTGAGCGCGCCGCGCTCAACTATGGGTACCCCCTGCGTAGCACGCAGTGATCGGCCTTATAGTGAGCGCCGAACCGTCCGACAATCTCGACAATTTGCTTGAGGTCTGATGTGGCACCCGAGCCTGCTGCACGGGCTGCTCTCTTGGCATGTGCTTTGGGGTTCCAGCTGCGTTCTGATGGCCGCCACGAAAGGCACGAGAACCCGACAGAATCAGCACGATCTGAGTGTCGTCATGGAAATACGGCCTGAGCCCGAGCGAGCCCCCGCGCCATGATGCGAGCTCGACGATACCAGCGATGTCCATGCGCCGGTAATTCCGGATCGCCGCCGAGGTCAAACGGGTCGCTGATGTTGCCGCTGGTGCCGCTTTCGCGTGCCCTGTCGATGGTGTCGTCGTCCTTGCCATGGCGCGAGATACATCCGTGACGGCGATGGCGCCACATTAAGCATAGCGTCAACCGCTGCTTGTGCCGGTGGAAGGTCTTGCCTACCCGTTTTCGATGGACTCGGCCAAAAATATCACCCGGTATCATGCTCTCGACAGTTGGCGTGGCATTTGCGCTTGCATGGTCGCGCTGTTTCACTTCGACGTTATCAGCCATCTGTCGTTCCTGCCGCTCACCAGAAATGCCTACCTCTTCGTCGATTTCTTCTTCGTGTTGAGCGGCTTTGTCATCGCGTCGAATTATCGTTCGCGTCTCGCTGAGGGCTTCGGCACAGGCCGCTTCCTCCTCCTGCGGCTTGGGAGGATCTATCCGCTGCATCTCGTGACCTTGCTGCTGTTCATTCCCATCGACGCTGCGAAGGACGGTATTGGCCCAAACCTCTTGCAGGCCATCGTCACCAACATTCTGCTGCTGCAGGGGCTCGGCGTTAATCCGCAGAACTGGTTGAACTTCGCGAGTTGGAGCATCAGCACCGAGTTCGCCGCTTATGTGATCTTCGCCGCCGTCGTGAGCAGGATCGGGCCGACAATCTGGCCTTGGCTGCTTCCGATCATTGCGGGGCCGGTTGTGCTCGCCACCATCAGCCCGGACGGGATGAATGCGACTTTTGACTATGGGTTGGTGCGCTGCCTTTATGGTTTCGCGCTTGGCGTTCTCGCTTTCGATTTGCGAGAGCGCTTCCCCGTGTTGCGCGCACGCCTGGCGCCATCCGTTGAGACATTGCTCGAGGCGGCGAGTCTCATGCTCGTTGTGGGCTATGTATCGGTCGCTGGAAGCAGCGTCACTCTGCAGGTCGCCTCGCCGCTGGTGTTTACGCTGGTCGTTCTGGTGTTCGCGCGTGAAGCTGGCGCGGTCAGCCGTTGGCTGACGGTTCCGTCCATGCTCACGATCGGGACGCTGACCTATTCGATCTACATGCTGCATCCGCTCCTCAGGGCAGTGGTGCGGGCCATCCTTATGGTCGTCGAGCGCCTTACGCATACGGAATTGTTTGCCTCTTACGCGTTGAGCCCGGGCCATGAACCGACGAAAGTTGTCTCTCTGAATGGATCGCTCTGGCTTGGTGATCTCCTGCAAATTGCGATGCTGTTGTTGACCGTCCTGCTGTCGGTTGCAACGTATCGTCTTGTCGAGGAGCCCGGGCGTGACTGGGTCAGGCGCTTGATGGATCGGCGGAGGGTCGGCACAGTACGCGGCGCACGACCGGCTTTCGACGCATGACACGCCGAGCTCGTTCAATTTTCGTACCTGTCGCGTTGTTACGCGATGTGGGCGACGCGCCGTATGCGGGTATTGTATGCAAGACCTGCGGCGGCAAGATCCGCCAGAGCGGTCCCGACTGCCTTGAACATGGTGATGTCGTCGCGGGATCGTCGCCCGTGAACGGCGCCGCTGCACAGTTCGGCTAGCGACGCCTTCAAGTCCTGACGTGACAAAATTCCTCCCTCGATCGGGTGGACGAGATCACCGGCCTCATGTGCCGCCTCATAGGTGTCCACGAATATGGCGGAACGCTTGACGACTTCGTCATCCGATTCCCGCATTGCCGGCGTGAAGGCGCCGATGAGATCGACATGGACGCCGGCCTGCAGCCATTCACCTTTGATCAGTGGCGATGTTGCCAGAGTGGCCGACGTGACGATATCCGCCGTCCTGACGGCATGTTCAAGGTCGGACACGAACACGGCATCCAGTCCGGAGTCACGGAGACGATCCACCATCCGAATGGCGCTGTCGGCGTTGACGTTCCACACGCTGATCCGGCGAATGTCGCGGACGGCCCGATAGGCTTCCGGCAAAAGGCTTGCGATCCGGCCGGAGCCGAGAATGAGCAGGTTGGTCGCGTCTTCGCGCGCCAGATAGGACGCCGCGAGCGCTGACGTCGCAGCGGTTCGCCTGGCGGTAAGGACGTCACCGGCGACCGTCGCAAGTTGCACACCGGTGCCGCTGTCGAACAGCAGATAGACCGATGTGAGCGCCGGCATCTTGCGCGCGGCGTTGCCCGGGAATACGGCGACCAGCTTGACTCCAAGCAGGTCGTCACCTTCCGATTTCTGCTGCCATGAAGGCATCAGCAACAGCGTCGCGTCCGGCTCGCCCGGAACTGGAATCGTATGATGATGTCGCGGCGGAACCGTGCAGCCCCTGACAAAGAAGCTGCGCAGATGCGGGATCAGCTCATCCATCGGGAGAAGGCGCGTCGCCTCCTCTGCATCAATGGTCTGCAGCGGTTGTTTCTCGGTCATGGCCTTCTCATTGCAAGACTTTGCGTCGCGGCTCTCGCGCGACGCCCGCATGCTGTCGCGGTTGCCGAACCAAATCGACGTTGTGCTCCGGCATGCCGGACGAGGATACGGCCGGGACGTCAGTGCGATCGTCCCTCCCGGCGTGTCAGTTCGCGCGGCTCAGCGGTCGATCAGGGAAGAATTGGGGGGTGGTAGGTGAAAGTCGTCATCAGGATTGCCGCAAGGATCATGACGATCGGGAAATGCACGAAGAACTGCACCGAGGTGTAGCCGATCAGGTCTTTTGACTTCAAGCCGAGTATGCCGAGCAGCGGAAGCATCCAGAATGGATTGATGAAGTTCGGCAGCGTCTCCGCGATGTTATAGATCATCACGGTCCAGCCCAAATGAGCCCCGATCTCATTGGCCGCCTTCATGATGTACGGGGCCTCGATGATCCACTTGCCGCCAGCCGACGGGATGAAGAAACCGAGTACCGCGGAATAGATTCCAACCAGGAACGAGAAGACGGTCGAGTTGGCGGAGGCGTCCACGAACCAGTGTGCGATGGTGTCGGACAGCGTTACGCCCTTGCTGTTCGGCACCTTGGTCAGCATCTGAGCGATTCCGGCGTAGAAAGGAAACTGCAACAGCACGCCCGAGACGCTTGGCATCGCCTTGGAAAAAGCCTCGAGCAGGCTGCGTGGACGCCAATGCAAGAGGATGCCAAGCACCAGAAAGACGAAATTGTAGGTGTTCAGGCCCGACAAAGTGATCAGCGGATTGCCGGACTGGAAGGTTTGCCAGAGCCAGCCCAGCGCCAGCACGACGATCAGGATCGTCAGAATGGGACTGAACTCGAGAAAATCGCCGGGCCGCGCCGGCTTCTTCGGCTCGATTCGGTCGTCGTCGAGCGACACGCCGAGATCCGCGGCGGTCTTGACCAACCTCGGATCTGGAGCAGTCAGGTAGCAGATCGCCGTGGATAGCGCGGTGACGACCACCGTCGTGACCAGATTCTGCCACGTCAGGATCGTCTCAGAGAAACCGATGACGCCGGTGATCGGCAACAGCGAACTCGGGATGCTGGCCGCATTGGCCTGAAGCTGGGCGGCTGATGATGTGATGCCGAGCGTGAAACCGCAGCCGAGGCCGAGATAGCCAGCCGCACCGGCCGCGCGATAGTCCAGCCTGATGTCCTTGCGCCGCGCGATTTCGCGCACCAGCAGGCCGGAAAAGATCAGACTGAGACCCCAGTTCAACAGCGACAGGACGATACTGAGGACACCGACGAAGACCACAGCGCCGCGCGCGGTGGAGGGTACGGCCGCCAGCCGCCGCAGCACCGCCGCGACAGGCGGCGACATTGCGACCACATAGCCTCCGATCGCGACCAGCGCCATTTGCATCGTGAACGGAATCAGATTCCAGAAGCCGTCGCCGAAGGCGCGGCTGACCGCAAGCGGTGAGCCGCCATGCACGATGGTGCCGAGCGCGATCACGACCACGGCAATCAGAACGAACACGTAGGCATCCGGAAACCAACGCTCGGCGAAGGCGACCATATGCTGCGAGAGCCTTGCAAGCAGGTTGGTCTGCATCGGCACTTTGTCCGGAAAGGAATTTCTATGCGTAGCGTCGGTCATTGCTGTCCCCATTATTATGTCGGTGTTGGTTTCGTCGCGTCATTGCCGGTCAAAGCGCGAGCGTGAGTTCGGAGAGAGGAACCGTCTGGCAGGTCAGGCACTGGTCCGTCGCGCCCTCATCGCCGCCGAGTTGTGCGACGTCGCCCTTGACGATGCGCATGGCGCAGCTCTCGCACTGGCCGACACGGCAACCGCTGGGAAGAGACAGGCCCGCGGCCTGAGCGGCATCGAGAAGGGTTCCGAGTTCAGGCGACCAGATAAAGCTTTTGTCGGTACCGGCGACGTGAACCTTCTGTGGCTGCAACGTCCGCGGCACGATCGGCGGTGATGCGAACGCCTCCGCGAATACGTCGAAGCGCGGCATGCCCCGTTCTACCAGTCGCTCAGTCATTGATGTCGTGAAGTGCGGCGAGCCGCAAAGATAGGCGAGGGGCCGTTGCGGCAGCAGCGGATCGATCGCCGCTAGGTCGAGCCGGCCCGCATAATCGTAGTCCTGCGCACAGCGATCCTGCGCGCGTGGCGCTGAAAACGCCGTGACGAGATCGAGCTCCGGCAAGAGGTCTGCAAGCTCCCGCAACCGCCGGGCAAAGGGATGCTCATCACCGTTGCGGCAACCATAGAGCAGAAGCACCTTGGCGACGCGCTCCGTCGGCTCGCGCTCCGCCAGCGCCTCGAGGTGACTCATAAAGGGTGTGATGCCGATACCGGCCGCGAGAAAAATGAGAGGCCGGGGGCCCGCCAGCGGCGGGGTGAAAATTCCTCTTGGCGCCTCGATCTGGACTTGATCACCGACGGTCAGGCGATGGATATGAGCGGAAAGATGACCGGTGTCGCGGGTGTGGGCCAAATCGTCGAAACGCCGTTTCTTTATTGCGACCGACAGGACGTCCTGGCCGCCATGGCCGGTCAGCGAATAGGCGCGGGTCACATCGATTCCCGGCAGGCCCAGCATGATGTGTTGTCCCGGCCGGAACGCGGGAAGCGGGCCGCCATCGCGCGGGAGGAGGTCGAGCGCGACGACATCGTTGGACTCGCTGCGAATGGCGGCGACCGAGAAAGCGCGCCGGCCGACCCAGCGGCCACGGCTTGCGGTCTCGTCCTTGCGAATGTCGCAGCGTATCGCCCGCAACGGCACCGAGCCGCTGACCGGATCGCGCGTTGCGTCGCTCAAGCCGTCGTTCATGTTCGATGTCGCAAAACCAGAGGAGCTGGTCGCTTCGCGGCCCAGTGGCGGACAATCCTCCCACCAACCGAACTCGGCGATGGCGATGCGATCGTCGAGAGATTCGTTCAGCCGCACGCGCAGCCGTACCTCTCCCGTTGACGTCTCGACGATCGCCCAGTCGCCATCCTCAAGGCCGCGCCGCGCCGCGAGCGTGCTGCTGATCTCGATCGCGGGATCAGGCGTTTTCTTCCGGAGCGAGGCGATATGACGGTGCGAGCTATGCACGAACCAGCCGCTCTTGGCTGTGGTGAGCACCAGCGGGAAACGGCTGTCGGCGCCGTCTGCAAGCGGGCTTTCGGCGGGCTCGATATGGCCCGGCAGCGGCGCGTAGCCATGATCGAGCATCAATTCCGAATAGATCTCGACACGGCGGGTAGGCGTGGCAAAGCCTGCAATCGTGCCGTCCTCCCGCTGCACTGCGTATTTTTCGTGCCGGAACGGCTGGGGAAAGCGCAGGCCCTCCGGATGCCGACGAAGTTCGTCGACCGTCACGCTGAGCGGCGCGAGCTGATGGTTCCAGCCAGCGCGGATGTCGCCACCGAAGAATTGGTTTGCCAAGCCCAGCCTGACGGCGAGCTCGGTTGCGATTTCATAGTCTGCTTTGCAGTCGCCGAGACGCGGAAGCATCTGCGGACGGAATTGTATCGTCTCGACGGCATCCTGCGTGATCTCGAAACCGATTTTGAGGGCATCCCGCTCCCACGGCATATTGGCCGGCAGGATGATGTCCGCATTCTCGGCCGTCGGATTCATGAACATGTCGACGTGAACGTGGAAGTCGAGCGCACGCAATGCCTCGCGATTACGTGAGGAGTGGCCCTGCGAAACCATGAAGTTGGTGCCGAAGCTCATCAGCGCTCTGACGCGATAGGGCTCGCCCGTGAGCACGGCGCGGCTGAAATCGCGCGCGGTGATCCATCCCCGGCTTGGCGGCCCGAGCGGCAATTCGTCGATGCCGAGCGCTTTGGCCTTCTGTTCCGGCGGCAACAAGTCATAGTCGTTGACGCTCCGCGTCGGCGGCGGCACCGGCCAGACATTGCCGCCCGGCCGGTCGCAGGCGCCGGTCAGCGCGTAGAGTGTCGCGATCGTCCGCTCGGTCATCGTCGCATTGGTGTGCTGGCCGACGCCGGTCCACGAGTGGTAGGCGAGCCTTGGGCTGTTCTCGAACAGGCCGTAGAACGCAGCGATGTTGCGCTCCTCGAGCCAAGTCACTTCGGCGACGCGAGCGATCGTGTAGGGGGCAGCCTCCGTGGCCAGCAGACGAAAAGCGGTCGCCGCAGCGATGATGCGGTCATCGCGCGCGGCAAGCGTCGTCCGGCCATCCAGCCTGCAGTGCGCAGGATCGAGAGCCGCAACGCGGGCGTCGTAGGCCCGCGCCATCCCGGACTGATCCAGCACGACGAAAGCTTCCGACGCTTGATTGTCCCAGAGTTCGTTGGCACGAACGAAGCGGCCTGTATTGGTGTCGACCAGGAAAGGCCCGTTGGTCCAGCGCGTGACGAAGCCCGCATCGAACGATCCTGTCGCGATGAGATGCCGGATTGCGCCCAACGCGAGGGCTCCGTCCGAGCCGGGACGGATGCGTAGCCAGAGGTCAGCGTCCTGTCCCGATCCGTTCGGCTTGGGATCGACCACTGCAACCCGCGCTCCGCGCCGTCGCGCATTGCCGATACGGGTCGCCTGGGCAAGCCATGTGCGGGCGGGATTGTGTCCCCACAACACGATGGCGTCGGCCTGCTCATAATCCGGAAAGCCGATACCGCGGCCGAAAGTGAGGGCATGGGCATAGTCCTTGTGCCAGCCGCAGATTTCGACGGCGTAGATCAGATTTGGACTGCCGAAGCACCTGATGAAACGCTCGACCCATTCGAAGCTGTCGACCATCGGGGTGCCGCTGGGCGTGGTGACGGCAAAGGCCACAGCTTCAGCGCCGGATGTTTTGCGAATGCCGCCGAGCTCTCGGACGATGCCGTCCAGCGCCTCGTCCCAGGAAATTTCGGTCCAGCCCGGATCGGCAGCGTCTCGCGGCGCAGTTCGACGAAGCGGTTTGGTCAGCCGCCGCGGACTATGGACCATCTCCGGTGCGGCGCGGCCCTTTGCACATAGCGCTCCGCCGGTCGGATGCCCTTGCAGGCTCTCGACGCCGATCAGCCGGCCATTCTCGACCACCATGGTCGAGCCGCACCGTGACCGGCAGAGCGTGCAATAGCCCGGGATGCGCTCAGCCATCGTCAATGAAACCGTGTCACAGGGAAGTTAATGTAGCGCGTTACTGTAACGCTTTACATAGCATGATCTGTGGGCATATCCTCCGTCAAGCGCATTTATTGTGCTGCACTTGCTAAGCCGGAGGGCTCTGGAACCGACGAAGCGGAGATGGGGATGGAGCAGAATTTGCGGGAGCAGGTGGTGCAGCAGGTGCGCGCCGAGATCATTTCCGGTCAGAGCGCGCCGGGAACGATGTATTCCGTGCCGACCCTCGCCACGAGCCTCGGCATCTCGACGACTCCCGTGCGGGAAGCGCTGCTGGAGCTGACGCGCAGCGGACTGATCGAACCCATGCGCAATCGGGGCTTCAAGGTGGTCGAACCGACCTTGACCGAACTGCGCAACCTGTTTGATCTCCGCGAAGTCCTGGAGCTCCATGCGGCCGCGATCGTTGCACGCAAGCCAAAGAGGGATCTCGAAGGGCTTTATCGCTTTGCCGATGACATCGCGCGCGCGGTGAGAACGGAAGACCTGAGGCTCTATCTCGAATCCGATCGAAGCTTTCATCAGTTGCTGACGGCCGCGGCGGACAATGCACGCCTCACCGAGTTGGTGATGGGATTGCGTGACCAAATGCGACTTTACGGTATCAAGTCGCGTGCAGGTCTCGCCCGCCAGAATGAGTCAACCGCGGAGCACTATCAGATCATTGAGCTTGCGATGGCCGGCAAGGAGGAGGCTCTCACCAATCTGCTCAGGCATCATATCAGGGCTTGGGAGCCCATCTTTGTTGAAGCGTTGTCACAGGTGACGATCCCGCGCGAACCGATTGCCGCCAATCGCGGTCGGGGACGCTAGTTGCAGGCTGCTCCACGATCCGCAGCATGCCCGAGGGATTTGCGGTGGCCGCCAACCAGCAATCAGCATTGTGGTAAACGGGTCAGCGCTCATGCTTCGTGCAGCATCGCGTGCAGACGCCGGGCAAGCTCTGCCAGGCGGAACGGCTTTTCGACAATTGGAAATTCCCCGACCGCATTGTGTCGTTCCAATACATCTGCCGCATAGCCGGAAGCGAGCAGGATTCTGATATCCTTGCCGAACTTCCTCGCTTCGCGAGCAAGCTCAACTCCGCTCATTCCGTTGGGCATCACGATATCACTCAGCAAGAGCTCAAAATTCTGACCGCTCTGGAGGATCCGAAGCGCGTCCATGCCGTTGCGGGCACAGGAAACCTGATAGCCGCACGTGGTCAGCATGGCTGACGTGGCCTCCAGCAGATCCTCGTTGTCTTCAACGAGTAGAATTCGTTCCGTGCCGGTCGGTATGGCCTGGGGTTGAGAGCACTCCGGATCAGCCTCACGCGCTTGCGCAGCCCTGGGGAGGTATAGATCGATCGTAGTTCCGGCGCCGGGTGCGCTGTTGATGACAATATGGCCACCAGACTGTCGAACGAAGCCATAGACCATGCTGAGTCCGAGTCCCGTACCCTTCCCGACATCCTTGGTCGTGAAGAATGGCTCAAACACGCGGTCCCGCACTTCCGGGGGCATTCCGCAGCCGGTGTCTGCGACGGAGAGCCTCACATACGATCCGGGCGGACAGCCGGACACCGAGCTCCTGTCTTGGACCACGTTCCGGGTTTCGATCTGCAGCACACCTCCATCGGGCATGGCATCGCGCGCATTCAAGGCCAGGTTGAGGAGCGCAGTCTCCAAAAGCGACGGATCAACGCGACACATCCATAATTCTTCATCTAGCCGCAGTTGGACTTCGCATCCATCCCCGACGGCTTGACGGATGAGTCCCTGGAATTCCGAAAGGAGCCGATTGGGGTTGACGAATTCCGGCTTCAATGCCTGCCCACGGGAAAAGGCGAGAAGCTGCGTCGTGAGCTTCGTTCCGCGATGCACGGAACGTCGCGCCGCTGCGGCGTATTGCCGGATCTTGCCGATATCTGGGGCATCCTCGATGAGTTCGAGATTCGCAGAGATCACCGTAAGCAGGTTGTTGAAGTCGTGCGCGACGCCGCCGGTGAGCTGGCCGACGGCCTCCATCTTCTGGCTCTGATGGAGCTGCTCCTCCATCTGACGGCGCGCCTCCAGGGCCTGCTTGTGATCGGTGATGTCGCGGAGGAAGATCGCGAGGCCGTGGCTCGAGGGAAAGGCATTGAGTGCGTACCAGGCCTGCATGCGCGGGCAAAACATTTCGAGATAGGTCGGTCGTCGCTCTGACGTCGCCTCCCGAATTTTCTTTAAGGCTTCCAGATCGGCGGCGACCGGGAAGGCTTCTGAAAGGGCCATGCCGACGATGTTCCGGCCGTGGGCGACACTCGCCGAGGCCGGTCCATTGAGATAGCTGACCCGCCAATCCCGATCGACGATAAGCACGCTGTCGGTGGTGTTCTCAAAAATCATGGTGAACCGAGCGGCGGCTTCCTCGGCTCTCTCCTTTGCTTCGGACAATTCGTGCTCGCGGCGTTCGAGCGCATCGGCCATGGTGTTGAACGCTTCGGCGACCCGGATGATTTCGGATGTTCCCTGGACGTCGACGCGTCGTGCAAGGTCGCCTAGCCGCCATTGGTTGGCGGCGTCGACCAGTTGCTCGAGCGGACGATGGATGAACCGCCGAGCCCCCAGCGACGTCAGGCTCAACACCAGCGCGGTGCTCAGTACGATCAGGAAAACGCCACGCTGTGTGCCGTGCTGGATCTCGGTGAACGCCCGGGCTTTGTCGAGGCCAAAGGCGATAACGATTCCCCCATCCTGCAGGACCGAATAGCCGACGATCCGCTCCACACCATCGAGATCGACGATATCGGCAGTGCTCCGATGGTCGGGCTTTCGGTCGTTATCCCCGGCTATCCTCCGGCTGGCAAAGCGGTCGTTATCGGGATAACGGGCAAGGTACGTGCCGTTCCGGTCCATGATCGCAAGTGCAGCTCCCGGCGGCACATCCTGCTGAGCGATGGAGCCGGCAAGCCAATCCAGGCTGAGGGCGGCTATGACGACGCCGCCAAGCCGGGCATCGTCGCCATAGAAAGGCAGCGCAAAATGAAGGACCTTCCGACCAGTCTGCCGACCGATTGCGAACTCTCCGACTGTGAATTTGCCGGTTTTCAGTACGTCGGCGAAGTAGGGCCTTCCAGCCGCGGTCGATCGCTTGTAGTCAATGTTGGTGTCACAGAAGGCGTCGCCGTTCGTGTCGACCACGATGAAGCTGATGAACCCCGGATATCGTCGCATGATCCTGGCGAGGTAGGCGTTGCAGCCTTCGGTGTTCTTCGCCTTTATCGCCGGAAGCTCCGATAGTGCGATCAGGGCTTGATGCATTCCCTGGACGATCTGCCGCTGTTCTGCCGCGGCAAGCTCCGCCAGGTTGAGTGCCTGGTTTTGCACTTCGACTTGGCGGGCGCAACGGAATTGGAATTCATTGTAGGCTTGAATCGCGATAGCTGGGATCAGTGCGATAGCCACCAGCAGGAATAGACGTGATAAAAGAGTCACTTGTTTGCTTACCTTCTGCCCGCGATCTGCGGTCCTGCAACGCCCCTCGACCCAGTGGCGCTCTGACGTCGATCGCTGACGAAATGCGATCTGCGATGCTCAGGACAATCATCTTGATCGCGACGCTAATCATGCCGTTGTGTAAATGACGCTTCAGACAAATCCTTCGGTCTCCGTTGTGCGAAACGATCTTCATTCGACGTCCTCGCAAGCGTGAGCAAGGGCACTGCCAGACGCGGCCTGTGCGGTCTTCAAATGTTGGCGAGCTCTGCTACTGGATCATGACGCGATCGGACTGAGAAGTTACATCTGTAACGACAGGAGCGACGCCGCCTTCGTGGCGATGGCCAAGCACGCGCTCGAATCCATCATGCATCTGCGGAGTTTGCCCGTTCTGGATCGGCCATGGCGCGCTTGAGCGGCATGATATCGGTCAAAAGCAGGTAGGCTGTCGCAGGAACTCCTGCCGCTATCGAATGCAAGTTCATGGAGGAATCCGCCTGTTGCAAAAAGTCTTATATGCCCGTATTTTAGGGGAATATGCCCCTATCGATCAAAGCGGGCCACGGATCGCCGTCTCAAGTGAGGGAGTATCCAGGATGAAACCGACTATCTTGATCGCCGGCGCTACAGGTGCGACCGGCCGCGTTGCCACCAAGCTTCTCCTGCAGCAGGACTTTCCTGTGCGGGCGCTCGTTCACCGCGATGACGAGCGCTCCAGCAAGCTCCGAGCCGAGGGGGCCGAAATCGTCGTCGGCGACCTCCTCGACTTCCGAGCCGTACGCCGTGCGTTCGATGGGGCGCAGCGGGCATACTTCGTCTATCCGATCCGGCCCGGCATCACCCAGGCGACGGCGCAGTTCGCGCAGGCTGCGCTTGAGGCCAAGGCCGAGTTCATCGTCAATATGTCGCAGAAATCGTCTCGTCGGGATTCGAAAAGCGATGCTGCGCTTCAGCACTGGCTGTCGGAGCGCGTGTTCGACTGGGCCGGGACGCCCGTCGCGCACCTGCGCCCGACTTATTTCGCTGATTGGCTCCTCTACATGCGAAATATGATTCGCGCGGGCCGGATGTCAGTTCCTTTCGGCACGACGGGCCGCCATGCGCCCATTGCTGCGGAAGATCAGGGGGCTGTCATCGCCGCGATCCTGGCCGATCCGGCGCCGCACAAGGGGCAAATCTATCCCCTCTTTGGCCCCGTCGAGCTTACGGCTCCGGAAATCGCCGCGACCGTGGGTAAAATCCTCGGCAAGGAAATCCGCTACGAGAAGATCACCGCGCAGCAGTGGGCGCGCGAAGTCACCGGACAGGAGATTCCGTTCCTTGCACAGCATCTGCAGGAGGTAGCGATCGACCACAACGACGGTATCTTCGCTGGGACGAATGACTTGGTCAAGAAGATCGCCGGTCGGCCGCCGATGACCGTCGGTGAGTTCGTCGAGAAGAATCGGGCGGCCTTTCAGTAGGCCGTCCACGTCAGCTCAACGACCGATAAACATTTCTCGATTTGAGGAACGGCATTTTCGGGATTTGGATACGCGTATGCATGACCTGATTGGCTTTTCGATCGAAGCGCACGGCGGACTCGCTCGTTGGAATCAGCTCCGACAGATTTCCGCGAGCTTCATTCCTGGGGGGCTCAGTTTCAAGCAAAGGGGACAAGAAGCTTTCACCAGGGAGCGAACGAGGGTGACTGTGGACACCCGTGAGCAAAGAGCAGTCTACGTCCCTTTCCTCGGTTCTGGGCAAAGCGCGATTTTTGAGCCGAAGCGCACGGCCATTGCAGCTTCCGATGGCACGATTCTGGAGGAGCTGAATAATCCGCGCGAGTCATTCAGGGATATGGGAACGCCCTGGAGCGCGACCCAATTGGCTTATTTTGCCGGTTACGCGATGTGGATGTATCTCACCATGCCGTTCTCCCTCGTAGGGGACGGGGTCGAAACAGAGGAAATCGGTTCATGGGCGGAAGACGGAGAGACCTGGCGTGCGTTGAAACTGAAGTTTCCCAAGTCGTTAGTCACCCACTCGACGGAGCAGACTCTCTACTTCGATAGCAACGGGCTGATCCGCCGGCATGACTACGCAGTGGAGATTTTTGGCGGCCGAAAGGCTACTCACTATCGCTATGATCACAGAGCGACAGAAGGCATCACATTCTCCCATAAGCGCCGGGTTTACCTTCCGGATGCCGAGGGAAGGCCAAAAATGGATACGGTGATGATTTCGATCGATCTCGACGAACTCGAACTTTTGCGCGTGGCGCCTTAGCGGCGCAGTGCAATAGACGGAGCGCGCCTCGCCACGTCGGGTGGCGGACTATGCGGTCAAGCTGGATTCATTGGGCGACGAGCGATTCAAACATCTCGCGGTCAGGGGGATGTGTTTGAACGGCCATATGCCGCTTTCGGCCTATTCCGTCCCGATCTGGCCTGGACCGTTTTGCTCGATTGAACCTTCACCGAAGTCTCTTTCTCGCCGCGCTCGCCCAAACCGCACGAGAGAAGCTGGTCCATGAGTTTGTGCATGGCAAGGACGTTGGAAGCACCGAACTCAGTCTTGAATTCAGCCTGCGCACGTTCCCATCCCGGCCGCGCCAATTTAAACCGCTCCAAACCAGCCTCAGTTATGGAGATGAGGCGAACCCGCCGATCCTTCGGACCGATCTCGATCTTGATCAGGCCGTCACGTTCAAGCGGGCGAAGGTTATGACCGATCGTGGCGCGGTCCATGGTCAGCATCTCTGCCAGCTCAAGCATCGACTTCGGTCCGCGTTGCTTCAGATGACCCAGAATCGCGTATTGCGTGACACGTAACCCGGACGCCGCGATATGTGCATCGTAGAAACGGTTAACATGGCGAGCAGCGCGCCGCAGCTTTGTGCTGTTGCACAAATCAAGCACATCGACATCGCCAATCGCCATATTTGCATCTCCTGTCCGCGACTGATGCAAGCCCAGATAGGCGGCTGGTGCAAGATGGTCAAGCATGGGAGGAGGCTACCGACTTCGGCTCCATGTTCGCGCGAGCTTGGTGATTGCTGGCTGCGAAATTGAACAAGGAGATGTCGCTCACGCACGGCCGCCATTTCCCTTGGCGCGGCGCAGCAGCTCCACCACTTGCCGATCCGAGATCTGGTTGAAATCCCGGTAGTGCATGCCGACTGCAAAGAACGACTCCGGATTCATCAGGCAAATGACTTCGTCTGCTTCGGCGTTCAGGGCCTCGAGCGTATCGGGCGGAGCGACCGGCACCGCGAGCACGAGCCGGCGCGCACCCGCCCTGGAGAGTGCCTTGAGCACGGCCCGCATCGTTCCACCGGTCGCGATGCCGTCGTCGATCACGATCACGGTGCGGCCTGTGATGTCGACGGGCGGCTCGCTGTCGCGATAGAGGCAGCGCCGCCGCTCGATCTCTGCGAGCTGGCGGGATGTCTCCGCCTTGAGATAGTCGGCGCCGGGCTCGATGGCGCGAACGATCTCGTCGTTCATCACCACCTGCGGCTTCGCGCCATCGACCACCGCGCCCAGCCCGAGCTCTTCGTGTCCGGGCGCGCCGATCTTGCGCACCAGCACGACATCGAGCGGCGCGTTCAGCGCCTGCGCGACCTCGAATGCGACCGGTACGCCACCGCGCGGCAGTGCCAGCACCACCGGGTTGTCGTTCTTGAACTTCAGAAGCGTCGGCACGAGCCGGCGTCCGGCCTCGCGACGGTCGGCGAAGATGCGCTCGTCGCAGGTTCCTGTCAGCGGCGATGACAGGAAACGGCGGAACCAGCGTTTGGCATGCTCGATGACCTCCTCAAGCGCGCCGGGTTCTTCAAACAAATGACCGGCTCGTGGCACGATGACCAAATCCTTCTCGCAGGAAAGCGCGGCGAAGGCCGCACGGTTGAGCGGAATGACCGGCAGGTCGGCGCCGCCCACGATCAACAGCGTCGGCGCGGTGACGGCGCGCAGCGCCTCGCCGGCGAGATCGGGCCGTCCGCCGCGCGAGACCACTGCGCCGACATTCTGCCGTTCGGCCGCGGCGACCAGTGCAGCCGCGGCCCCGGTGCTTGCGCCGAAATAGCCGACGGGGAGTGCCGCAAATTCGGGCCTGGCATGGACCCAGTCCGCGGCTTCTGCGAGGCGTGACGCCAGCGGACCGATATCGAAAACGTTGCCGCGGTTGCGCTCTTCCTGCTCACTGAGGAGATCGAGCAGCAGGGTGGCAAAGCCCGCCTCGCGCAAGCCCGCCGCCACCTGATTGTTGCGCGGGCTGTGGCGGCCGCTGCCGCTGCCATGCGCGAAGATCACGATGGCAGTCGCGTCCTCGGGTACGCCCAGTATGCCGGCGAGATGATGCAGACCAATGTTGACGTCGCTGATCTGCGCTCGTCCGCCCGTCATGATCAGTCCTCGGCAGGAAAAAGGGCCGCGCTGGGTTCCCTCTAAAACTGTAACTCAGGCCGGTGGTGGATGTTCCTCCGCCGCGCTCACGTGATACCCTCGACAGCGCGCAGCGCGGGTACCACGAAGTCGATGAAGGCGCGCACTGCAGGTCTCAGGAAGCGCGACGTCGGATAAGCCACGTAGAGTTCGCTCGCTCGAATCTCGTGCTGCGGCAGCACCTGCACCAGACGTCGCGCACGCAGTTCTTCCGTCACCAATGGAAGCTGTACCGGACCCAGGCCGCGGCCCGCCAGCAAGGCCGCAATAAGGACCCGCGCGTTGTTGGTCTTCAGCACAGGCTGGACTGGCACTTCGATGGTTCTGGCGCCGCTCAAGAGTGTCAGTGTTCCTCGACGAGACAGCACCGCGTCAGTGACGACGAGCGCGTGGTCGGTCAGTGCCTGCCAGCGCCGGACCGGACCATGCTCTGCCAGGTACTCAGGTGTCGCAACCAGGATGCGCTTGATGATGCCGACCTTGCGCAGGACGGTACTTTGGTCCGTCGGGCGTCCCATGCGAACCGCCAGGTCAATGTCTTCATGCACGAGGTCCGCCGCCCTGTTCTCCAGCGTGAGGTCGACCGATACGGTCGGGTGCTGCTTTTGGAAGTCCATGACGATGCGGTGCAGATGGCTTTCACCAAGGCAGACGGGGCCGTGAATGCGCAGCTTGCCACCGACTTCGCCCATATCACGGCGCACCATCTCTACCGTCGCATCGATGGCCGCCAGGGAGGTCCCGCCTGCTTCGTAGAGCATCAGGCCTTGCGGGGTTGGGCGCACCGCGCGCGCGGTCCGCTCGAGCAGGCGCGCACCGGTATACTGCTCGAGGTTGCGCAACAGCTTGCTCACCGCGGGCTGTGAGACGCCCAGGTCACGGGCAGCGGCGGTGATGGAGCCGCGCTCGACAGTGCGCACGAAAGCACGAAGGGCGGCGGTCAGATCCATTCATAACACCTGGTTATGCAGATCATTCGCTCATAGCGGATAGACGCGGTGCGGTCCATGATGAACATTCCGCGCAAGAACTCGGCCAACATGAGGTGCACGATGGAATTCGACCGGCGATCACTGTTGTTCGGAGGATCACAGATACTGCTCGCGGGCGCGGCTGCGACAGCGGCCGGACTTCAGTCCGTCTCTGCTCAAGAGAAGCCCGATAGCGCGGAGCCCACTAAGATACCGGCCGGGATGTCTAGTCGTTTCGTCGATGTGAATGGCATCCGCATGCACTACGTTGCCATGGGATCCGGCCCTGTCGTCGTTCTGCTGCACGGGTGGCCCGAGACGTGGTTTGCCTGGCGCGGCATCATGCCGCGACTGGCCAGGAAGTTCACCGTGGTTGCGGCTGACCTGCGTGGGTGCGGGCTATCGGAGCGCACCGAGGCTGGATACGACAAGCAGACGATTGCCGAGGACATACGCGCATTGATCGCCCACCTGGGACCCGGTCCAGCCCACGTGGTCGGCCACGATATGGGCGGCAAGGCGGCCTATGTCCTCGCCCACCTTTACCCGCAAGCCGTTTCCAAGCTCGTGCTCGTCGACTGCCTGCTTCCGGGAACCGAGAATTTGGACGCCTTGCGCGGCGGAGCGTGGCACTATGGATTTCACGTGGCGTCGGAGTTTCCGGAGATGCTGACCAGGGGGCGAGAGCGCGACTACATCCGCGCGCAGATTCGGGCCTGGTCGCACAACAAAATGGCCATTTCCGAGGATGCCATTTCAGAGTTCGCCTATCATTACGCCCGCCCTGGCGGAATGACGGCCGGGTTCAACTACTATCGAGCGCTGCGCCAGGATGCGAAGCTCGCCGAGACGCTGCGCGGACGCAAACTGATGCCACCTGTGATGACCATCACCGGGCGTCATAGCGCCGGCGACAAGCTCGCCGAATCCTTGCGTGATCAGGCCGCCGATCTCACGAGTGTCGTCGCGGAGGATAGCGGTCATTTCGTTGCCGAGGAGGTTCCGGATTTCTTCTGCGAGAAGCTGGAGACATTCCTGGTGGGTTGAAGCTTGCTGACGTGGACAAGCGGCGCGAAATCTGACGCGTTACTGGAATGCGACTTCGGCGAAGCTCCGGAGCTTGCGCGAATGCAGGCGCTCCAATTGTTGCTCCCGCAGTCGTTCGAGCGCCTTCAGGCCGATCTCGAGATGCTGGCCGACGCGCTGCCGATAGAACTCGCTCGCCATGCCCGCGAGTTTGATCTCACCATGGAGAGGCTTGTCTGAGACGCACAGCAGCGTGCCGTAGGGAACGCGGAAACGAAAGCCGTTGGCGGCGATCGCCGCCGATTCCATGTCGAGGGCGATCGCGCGCGATTGCGACAGACGCCGAATGACCGAGCGATCGCCGATCTCCCAGTTGCGATTGTCCACGCTTGCGACCGTTCCCGTGCGCATCAACCGTTTCAGCTCGAAGCCTTCGAGCCCGGTCACTTCACCCACGGCTTCCTCGAGCGCGACCTGCATCTCGGCCAGCGCCGGTATCGGCACCCAGAGCGGCAGCTCATCGTCGAGCACATGATCCTCGCGCACATAGCCATGCGCGAGCACGTAGTCGCCGAGCCGCTGTGTATTCCTGAGACCGGCGCAGTGTCCAAGCATCAACCAGGCGTGCGGCCGCAGCACCGCGACATGATCGGTGATGTTGCGTGCATTGGACGGACCGGTGCCGATGTTGATCAGGGTAATGCCCCGATAGCCGGCCTCGACCGAGTGAAAGGCCGGCATCTGCGGCATGCGTTGCGGCGCGATCCCGGTCGTGCCGCCGCCAAGGCGCGCGTTGCGCGTGATCACGTTCCCCGGGCCGACGAAGGCGTCGGGGCCGATCGCGCCCGCAGCCAGACGCTTCTGGCTCAACTCGGCGAACGCATCGATGTAGAACTGGTAGTTGGTGAAGATCACGAAGTTCTGGAAGTGCTCCGGATCCGTGCCGGTGTAATGATAAAGCCGGCGCAACGAATAATCGACACGTGCCGCGCGGAACAGGGCCAGCGGCTCGGGAGC
Organism: Bradyrhizobium sp. Ses1; assembly: GCF_059512365.1. Lineage (NCBI taxonomy): Bacteria > Pseudomonadati > Pseudomonadota > Alphaproteobacteria > Hyphomicrobiales > Nitrobacteraceae > Bradyrhizobium > Bradyrhizobium sp. Ses1. The sequence continues at coordinate 11,499 of NZ_JCAMOQ010000052.1, read as the reverse complement.
GCCAGGCGCGAGCTCGAGCGTGCCATTGGCGATGGCATCGTCCATGGTGGCCAGGTCAGGCACATCGAAGAGATCGCGCAGCGATCGCATTACGTTCGATTTGTCGCCGGGCGTGAGTGCAGCTTCGATGTTGATGTCGCGACGATAGGCGAAATGAATCGGGATCGGCTCGTTCGACTCGCCGATTTCCACCGGTACGCCGTGGTTGTCGATCAATCGCCCGATCTGCTCGGTGAGGTAGGTGCGGAACAGGTCCGGTCTCGTCACCGTGGTTTCATATACCCCCGGCCTTGCGACGAAGCCGTAAGCGAGGCGCGAATCGACCCGCACATAGGTCGAGGTTGCAATGCGCACGAACGGATAGTTGGCGCGCACGCGGGCCGTGAGCGGCCGGCCATTGGCATAGGCCTCGAAATGATCTCGCAGGAAGGCAGTGTTGCGCTCGTAGATTTCTTCCAGCCGCGCGACCGCTGCAGCGGCGTCGGTGAACGCGTCGGTTGCAATCCGCGGCGGGGTCATCATGGTGAGGGCAAGGTACATTGTCGTTACTATGGCAGATTCTCAGGAGCAAGAAAGGGGGAGCGCCGGCACGCGGCTGCCCGGTGGCACGGCTTGCGGCCTCTCTTGCCTGTCCGTGATCGCGAAAAAGGTCACGGGCAGCTCGCATCCGTCGCGATCGTGATATCAGGGGATGGACGATACTTCGTGGAAGGAAGAAGCATGCGGCAGGATTTCTGGTTCCATCATCCGTTTCGGGTGCGCTATTCCGAGGTCGATGCGCAGGCCGTGGTGTTCAACGCGCACTACCTGACCTATTTCGATACCGCGATCACCGAGTATTTTCGCGCGCTCGGCTATGACTATCTCGGCGAGGTCGCAAGAACCTCTGTCGATTTCCACCTCGTGAGGTCGTTCGTCGAATACAGGGCGCCGATCCGGTTCGACGAGGAGATCGATGTGTGCGTGCGCGTTGCGAAGATCGGCCGGTCCTCGATCACGCTGGCACTCGCCATTTTCGCCAGGGGGAGCGACGATCTGCGCTCCACCGGCGAAATCGTGTGGGTATGCACGGACCAGCGGACCCACAGCTCTGTCGCCGTCGCGGAGCCGTTGCGGGCTCTGATTGCAAGCCGCGAAAAGGCCCTCGCTCAGGTGTGATCCGTGGAGGCCGGCCGGCGCGATTCAGCCGGCGAACGTCACGCCCCGCTCTCAGGCGAAAGCTGATCTGGGATCAGCGAACGACCGCGCAGCGCTCGCGCTTCAGCGTCTTCATCGCGGTGCCGTCGAGGTTGAGATGTCCCTTGACGAGGTCGGGCGGAGTCAGTGCCATCAACGCCACAATCGTGGCGTCGGGCCATTCGGAAAAACGGCTATGGAAATCGGAAAGACCATCCGCGAGGCGGGCGGTATCGCTCTTTTGATACGCGTTCGATCGGAGATTGGGTTTTGTTGATGCGATGAGCCAGCCGCTTGATAGGGCAGCCGCCGCCCGAAGCCCGGATTGCGATCCGGCGCGCGCGCTCGACGTGCTGGTGACGGCTGCGATATTGCTGTTCACGAACGGCCAGACGAGCGAGCGCACGACCGAGTATGTCGAGCGGCTGGCGACAGCGCTCGGCTTTTCTGCGCGGGTCTTTCTGCACTGGGACGGACTGACCATCGCGATCGAGAATGGCGGCGGAGTGGCGAGCACGACCGTCGAGGCGAGGCCGGTCGGCATCGAGATGGGAAAGGTCGCTGTCGCAACCAAGTTGATTGACGACTTCTGCGATCACCCCTCCACGCCAGAGCTGCTGCGCTCCGCGCTTGCCAGGGTGCAGGCCCGCCCGCCCGTCTCGCTCATTCGCTTCGCATCCTTCGCTGCCATCGGCGCCGCTGCGCTCGGCATCATCTTCGGCGCCGCGCATGTGGCAAGCCTGATCGTCATCGCTGTCAGCGCCGGCCTCGGCGCCTGCCTGCGCCGCTGGATTGCCGTATGGAGCCATAACCCGTTCGCCCAGCCGCTCGCCGCCGCGCTGCTCGCCGGCGCGATCGGTGCGCTGGTCGTCGATCTCCAGTTGTCCTCCAGCATGCAGCGGCTCGTTGCCGTCTGTCCCTGCATGGTGCTGGTGCCGGGCCCGCACATTCTCAACGGCACGATCGACCTTGCGCGTGGACGCCTGGCGCTCGGGATTTGCCGGGTGGTCTATGCCAGCCTGATCATCTTTTCGATCTGCATCGGCCTGCTCGCCGGACTGTCGTTCGGCGGGGCCAACCTGCCGGCATCGGCGCCGTCGCCGCCGGTCCCGTTGATCTATGACGTGATCGCTGCGGGTGCGGCGGTGTCCGCCTATGGTACCTTTTTCTCCATGCCGTGGCGGATGCTGCCAGTCCCGATCCTGATCGGGATGTTCGCCCACGGCGTGCGTTGGGCCCTCTTGGCCAAGGCCGGCGTCAGCCTGTCGGGCGCCGCCTTCATCGCCTGCCTCATTGTCGGAGCGATCACCACGCCTGTGGCAGAACGTCTCAGGTTGCCCTATGCGGGGCTTGCCTTTGCATCCGTGGTTTCGCTGATCCCGGGGGTGTTCCTATTCCGGATGGCGGATGGGCTCCTCGAACTCGTCGCGAGCGGAGGTAACGTTTCAGGCTTGCTGCAGGCAACGCTCGCGGATGGAATCAATGCCTTCCTGATCACTCTTGCGATCACCCTGGGGTTGATCTTGCCGAAGATGCTGATTGGGTATCGTTTCAACAAACCGTTTACCGGGAACGGCCGAAGCTCGTAGAATTTGAATCACGTCCCTGCGCAAGACATACGCTTTTGCAATCTGCGCATTATATTCAATGGATGCCGCTATCGTAACTGTCGAGCAGGTGATTGGGATGCGCCTACTATTGCTTATCAATTTGACGGCTGTTGCCGTGGCGGGAGTCGCTATGGCTCAGACCGAGGAGCCGCCGATGTCCCTTCCGCCCGTAAGCGTCGATCCGCAGCGGAATAATTTGCCGCCGGCTCTCGACCTCGGGCCGCAGCAGGGTTCAGGAAACAACAGCGCCGCCCGCGGCAATTCCGGAAACGCCGGCAATGCCAAAGGCGGCTATGACGATCTCAACAAACGCTTGATGGGCGAGGTCAACAAGGTCAATCCTCCGATCACGAATCAGCCGCCGCTCGACGCGCGATCGCCGGACACCCGTATTGGCGTTATCAACATACCGGGGGTTCGGCAGCAGTACGGGCAGAATTTCGGCATTTCGGCCCAGCCGTACCGCCCGCTGCCGCTTGTCTACTCGGCCCCTTTGGGACGTCACTAAACGTTCACGCAGAAGGCGCCTGAGCGGCGCGGGTTGCTGACCTGCCGCTCAGGCTCGATCGAGGGCGTGCGCTTCGTGCAGGTGACAGGACAGTCCTTCACGCCCTGCAGGGATTCGATAAAATTCTTCGTGGGTTTACCGAGCGGCACACGTTGCGGCCGTGCTGTGCGTGGATACCAAACGGCGCCTGCTAGACGCTGATCGGTATTGAGAGGTTGGATGCCGGCCGCGCGCGCGGACAATCAGCGAGGTCATGAGCCCGCTGGAGCGCATCGCGCTCAAGCTCAAGGAGATCCGGCCGCCCAACTGGCGCGCGGGCTGTGTCGCGCCCGGCTTTGGAGGTTGCGGATATCTTCCGCAGCCATGGCGCCGAGCATGCGGCGCCGTCCTTCAAGCGGCCGGCATCCGAAACCCTTCACAGAAGCGGACAGAGAAACTCGATTCGTGATGAGGTATTTGTTCGCTAGACCACTGAGTTTCTCAGCGTGCCAATGCGATCAATCTGGCACTCAATAATATCCCCGGGTAGGCAGTATCGTGTCGCGCGGACTAATCCATCCTTGCCAGCCCAGACGCCCCCGAGTTCACTATCGGCCGACCATGCGGTTCCCGCCGGAGAGCCGGTAATAATCACCATGCCGGGGCGGAGAGTGAAGTTGATCGAGAAAAAGTGGATCAGTTCCGCGCAGGTCCAGATCATGTCGCTGGTCGCGCAATTCTGGCGCAATTCGCCGTTGATGCGCGTCGAGATCTGCAGACTCTGCGGATCGAGGATCTCATCCGCAGTAACGATGACGGGCCCGAGAGGAGCGCTGGTGTCGAAGGCCTTGCCACGCCCCAATTCGTACCAGACCGTGCCGTTCGGCGCCGTCCGCACCTGCCGATCCCTAGCCGTGACATCGTTGACGATAGTGTAGCCAAATACATGATCGAGCGCGGCTTTGACCGGGATGTGCCGGCCTGGCTTACCGATCACAACCGCCAGCTCGGTTTCGCAGTCCAGTTTCTGGGTTAGCGCGCCGTCAAAAATGATCGCGGAATCAGGTCCGACCACGGAGTCAGCTGTCTTCACGAAGAATTCTGGCTCCTTCCCAGACAGCGGCGTATTAGCCTTCTCGCTGTTGTGGGCCCGATAGTTGCTGCCAGCACAGAGGATCGTCGATGGCATGATCGGCGCATCAAGACGGACGGTCGAAAGCTCATAAGAGGCTTCAGAGGGAGCCGAGGACGCCAGCCGGTCCAACTCGACCGTGCCATCGACGCAGGCGCGGATCAATGAACGCATGTCGCGCCCGATATCACCGCAGACGCCGTGATGCCGCGCCGAGGCCACAACATCGATCACCAAATCCCCGGCGAGGATTCCGACCCTGCACTCTTGAGTGTCGATTTTGAAGCTGACCAGTTTCATCGCATATCCGTAGGCGTGTGATTAGGTTCGTGGAATCGGGGTTGGGGCGGGAGGCTTACTCTCCCCTGAACATCATCGTTTTCACGTTCTGCAGATGGATAGTCATGGCCGCACGCGCAGCAGCCGAATCTCTCCGGCGAATGGCATCGACGATCTCCACATGCTCAACCGTGTGCACGTCGCGCATTTCGTCAGTAAGCGTCTTCTTCTTCAGCGCTCCCCAATCGCCTTGATTGCGGATCTGGGTCACGATCACTGCGAATGCGGAGAACAGCGGGTTACGAGTCGAGGTTGCGATCGCGCAATGCAGCGCGTCGTCGCAATCTTCGAACTGCTGCAGACTCTTCGCCACACGGGATTGATCGATCGCGGCCTGCATCCGCTCGATATCGGCGCCGCCGGCGCGTGCGACCGCGAGCTCGGCGATCGCCGGCTCGAGCGAAAGCCGGAATTCCATCAGGTCGCGCGGGCTCGTCTTCCGCACTAGGTCCAGATCGAGGTTGGCGGATGCGGTCGGCGGTGCGCTCGCCGCTAAATGTAGCGCGAGCTTGTCGCTGACAAAGGTCCCGCGCCCCACCTCGCGGATGATGATGCCTTCCTGCTCGAGACTATCCAAGGTCTTTCGAACCGTATTGCGTGCTGCCATGAAACGCGCGGCAATCTCGCGCTCGGTCGGCAGCTTGTCGCCTGGTTTCAAGGTCTGCGTCGCAATGCCCGCCTGGATGAAGCGGCGGATCTCACGCGCCGCTTCTCGGGCACGCTCGCGCACATTCTCGTCGGTCGTGGTCTGCATATTGGTTCTCTTTTGGGCGCTATGCGCACCAATAACGCCTAGGGCCAGCCCAATTCTGAGGGATAATGCGAACCAATCGTGCGGCCGTCAATCACTTTGTTGGTCACAAAATGCGCATTTTATGCTAACATTCGCTACAAAAATATGCCTTGACAGCTGGCCGGACTCATACACCAATATGGTCCACGTTTTCCCGTATTGGTTCACATTTGGTTCATAAAACAAGACAGGAGACTTCGATGAAGGGTAAGCAGACATACGTCGTGGGCAAGCTTTCGGGCGCTATTGCCGGCGACCGCAAGATTCCGCTGTCGGCTGTCACCAGCGGCAACGGCTTCGTCTTCGTCTCCGGATTGCCGCCGGTCGACCATGTCACCGGCGAGCTCGTGCGCGGCGACATCCTCGTCCAGACCCGGCAGTGCCTCGAAAACGTGAAAGCAGCTCTCGAAGTCGCCGGCTCATCGCTGGACCAGGTGCTCAAGGTCACGATCTACGCCGTGAACTGCGCCTATTTCAAAGACATCAACGAGATCTATGCCGAGTACTTCCCGAATGATCCGCCAGCGCGTACGTTCTGCACCGTCGGCGCATGGCCGTGGGAGTTCGACATAGAGATGGAAGCCATCGCACTGCAATCCTAACCCCGATCGACCAGAGAGCTCAGGAGGATGCCGACGATGAATCAGTCCGTCGAGTTGGATCGGACGACGCGTGAATGGCGCGATCGCCATTCGGTTCTCACCTTCACGGACGTGATCAAAAAATACTCCAGTGAGCGCGGCTCGGTCGTTGCCCTCAACGGAATCTCTCTCGACGTCAAGGAAGGTGAATTTCTCACCATCGTCGGCCCAAGCGGCTGCGGCAAGTCCACCCTCCTGAACATTCTGGTCGGCCTGGAAACGCCGTCGGCCGGCGCCGTTACACTCGATGGCGCCGGGGGCGTAGACCGCAAGACCGTGGGCTATGTGATGCAGAACGACAATCTGTATCCGTGGCGCACCCTGCGCGAAAATGTCGAGTTTCCGCTCGAACTGCGCAAGATTCCTGCTGAGGAGCGGCGCCGAGTCAGCACGCGCTATCTGGAAAAGGTTCAGCTCGCCGATTTCGCCAATGCGTATCCCTACGAGTTGTCGGGCGGCATGCGACAGCGGGGCAACATAGTCCGCGCCCTGTGTTTCTCGCCGCGCATCCTGGTGATGGACGAGCCGTTCGGCCCGCTCGACGCCCAGACCCGGCTGTTGCTGCAGAACCTGCTGCTTGAGCTCTGGGCCGAAGAAAAGAAGACCGTCATCTTCATCACACACGATCTGCACGAAGCCATCGCGCTCGGGGACCGCCTGATCGTGCTGACGGCGCGGCCGGGCCGCATCAAGTCATCGCATCCGATCGATATTCGGCGCCCGCGCAATATCCGTCACCTGCATGAAAACGCAGCCTATCGCGAGCTTCTGAGCAAGGTCGGCGACGAGCTGGCGGAAGAAATCCAGGTTCAGGCGGGAGTGCATTGAATGTCCATCGAAGCGATCGACCTTCCCATGACCAACAAAGTCCAGAAGCCCGCCCTGTCCTATCGGTCCAGGATCAACCTGACCCGGCTCGGCCTGGTCGGCCTTGTGTTCGGGTTCTGGGAATATGCGTCGGGAACACTATTCTCGCCATTCTGGATCTCGAAGCCCTCGCTGATCGCCGGCTACATCTTCAAATGGGTCGTTCACGGCGACTTCTTCTATCAGCTCTCCTTTACCTTCGGCTCGATGATCGCGGGCTTCACGCTCGGTACAGTGCTCGGCCTGCTGGCAGGCGTCGTGCTGAGCCGCTCGCAATTTCTGTCCGACGTCCTCGATCCCTTTCTCGTCGCCATCAACGGCATTCCGCGCGTCGCGCTCGCGCCGCTGTTCGTCGTCTGGTTCGGCATCGACATGCTGCCGAAGATCATTCTGGTCTTCACACTGGTATTCTTCGTGATCTTCTACAACACCTATGCGGGCATTAAGAGTGTCGATCGGCGCTTCACTGACCTCGCTTTTGTCATGGGCGCCAATTCCAGCGAACTGTTCCGGAAAGTGATCCTGCCGGCATCGCTCCCGCACATCTTCCTCGGCATCAAGCTATCGATCCCCTACGCGCTGATCGGCGCCATCATCGGCGAGTTCGTGGCATCCTCGGCGGGCCTCGGCTGGAAGATACAGATGGAGACCAGTCTCTACAACACCACCGGGACCATGGCTGGCCTCATCGTCATGATGTTCATCGTTGTGGCGATGAACGCGCTGCTCGCCGTCATGGAGCGCCGCCTGCTGCGCTGGCAGCCGAGCTCACGCTTCACAACGACCCAGACACAGTAAGAACGATATCCAACGCATAGGAGACTTCCATGATCTCTCGTCGTGCCTTCGTTTCCGGTTTTGGCGGCGCTATGGCCACCGCGGCTCTCCAGCCCTCCATCGTTCTTGCGCAAGCAGGCGGCAAGCCGCTGCGCATCACCCACGCCGTGACGTCGCTGGCCTATATGCAAAGCTACATCGCCAATCAGAACGGTTACTTTAATCAGGCCGGGCTGACTGCCCAGATCATCGACACCGGCGGCGGCGGCCCTGACGTTCAGCTCGTGCTCGGCGGGCGCGCCGAGATGACCGTAAATGACGGCGCTCAGATCCTTCCTGCGCTCCAGCAGGGACAGAAGCTGACCTGTGTGCTCAGCCTGCTCAATCGCTCGATCGTCAATGCGACGATCAGCAAGACGGCAGCGGCCAAATATGGCGTTACGGAGGCCATGCCGCTGGCGGACAAGCTTGGCCGGATGAAAGGCATGAAGATCGGCGTGACGCGGCCCGGTGCGCTGACCTGGCAGCTTGCCCGGTTCAACCTTGTGTCTGTGGGGCTCAATCCGGACAAGGATGCGCAGATCGTTGCAGTCGGCGGGCCGCCGGCACTGGCAGCGGCGCTCGAGAACGGCGCTGTCGATGTCATCTACATCTCGATGCCGATCGGCGAAAAACTGATCCAGGAAGGCAAAGCAATTTCCTTCATCAACAATGCGCGCGGCGAAGACCCAAAGCTCGCCAACTTCATGATGGAAGGATTGTGGACGACGCCGGATTATCTGGCGACCAATCGCCCGACGATAAAGGCAGCTGTGACCGCCTACCAGAAGGCCTCGGACTTCATTCGCACCTCGGCTCCCGAAGCAGTGGTCGCGGCTTTGATGCCCGCGCTGGGAAGTCTCGGCGAGGCCGTACTGCTGGACTCCGTGAAGCGGATCCATCCCGCCGTGTCTGAAACCGGGAAGATCACGTCAGCCGAGTTCGACACGACACAGGCATTGCTCAAGATGAACGGGTTCTTGAACACGCCATTCGTCATCGCCGACGTCTTCGACGGCTCGTTCACGAAGGTGTAGTGTGGTGGCCGTCCCTTGGTGACAGGGTGTCGCACAGGGGCGCGGCCGCCGATTGGAAGGACGGGAGAGATCAGTGACCGACGCCGAGCATCCCTACAGTCTCGTTTACGAAAAGGATGGTGTCGCCTATGTCTCAGGCGCTACCACCATCGATTACGCTACCCATCTGCCGGTCGAGGGTGACGAGGCGGCCCTGGACACAGCGCTGAACGAGGTCGAGCGCCGCCTCGGGACCATCGGGCTCGACCTCGCTGCCGTGACCAAGGTAACCTATTTCCTTTCGGACATGCGACTGCGCTCCATTGCCAATGCGCAATTCGAAAAGCGCTTCGTACAGCCCCGCCCTGCGAGAACAGTCGTCGGAGTGTCTTCCATTCCATACGGAGGCATTGCGGTCATCGACGCGATTGCGCAGCGGTCACGGGCGCGTGTGCGGAGGCAAGCGCCTGGTGACGCGGACTGTTGATCGTCAACAACCGCCCATTGTTCGAATTGGCGAACGAAGTGCACTGCTATCGCAGCGGGCACATCCTCATTGTCAACGCCAACCGCAAGCCAGCTATCCGAGCGAGCTTCCTTGATTTCGTCTGATGATCTTGAGCGTGAGCAGGACGGCGCCAAGCACAAGAAACAGAACGCCGACAGTCGTCGTGCTGGTGGATTCGAACGTCACGCCAACTGCCGTCAGCAGGCATCTGATGATAACCGCGACCAACCCACCAAGCTTCTTCACCAGCAGAAAGTGCCAGCGAATTGCTCGCAAGTGCGACAGGGGATGCGAAGTGCTGCCTTAGCCGATCAGCGCCGCTTGGGGATGGAAGAATCACATCCCCCGCTTCTTCGGCCCGAGCCCCTCGAATTGCGTCTTCTGCTCGTCACTCAGGTACCAATAGAAATCGTCGACCGCGTCGTTCACGCTTCCGATCGCCTCTCGCATCGCTTCCAACCGCGCCTTTGCGGCCTTAAGACGGGCCGGCGGGGTGAGCGCGTCCTTTGGCGGGCATGCGCTTAAGGCTTCCATCGTGGACATCGTGGTGTCCTGCACCAATTCGAGCGCGGCGCGCTCGGTATCGTTCAATTTTAAGGTGGTAGCGATGTCGTCGATGGGCCATTGCTGGGCGACGAGCTGGTGGTATTGCTTTTCGGCCTGTTGCTCGTCCTGCGGTTCGCGGCTCGCCTGGCAGGCGGCGTCCTGCATCTCCTTCAGCTTCGCGACCTCAGCGTTAGCGCGGCGGTCGCGTTGGGGCGCGTTGAGCCGCGCCTTCTGCTCATCGCTCAGGAGATCGTAGAATTTTTGGAATGGCGGCTGAACGACCGCAACTGCGCTCAGCATCGCGTTGACGCGGCTCTGCATGGCCGCGAGCCGTTCCAGCGCGGTAGTTGCGGCCTGTGCTGGACAAGAGGCGCGGATGGTGTCGCCGGCGGAAGTCCAGGCGCTTGCGAGCTCGTCGAAGGCTGTGCGTTGCGCCTCGTTCGCCGCGAGCACCCGGCCGATCCGTTCGAGGGGAAGGCCGGTCGTCTCGGCGGTGTCGCCGCCACAGAGCTCCTCCTGCACGGAGGGCGCTTTGCGATGCCGCCTCCCGGCGGGGCGCTCGGCCGCAAACGCTGAAAGATCGCTCGCAGCGTAAGGCGAGAAGATCGCGGCGTAGAGATCGCCGTAGCCATAGCCCCAGAAGCCGCTGCCATCACTGAGAAGCGCGTAGTCATAGAGATCGCTATAGGCGAACGGCCAGAACAGCGGACCGACCCAGCCGTATGAACCGTCGGCGTGCTGCCACCAGCCTTGCGCAGCTCGGCCGCCCTGCCAGCCGGCCAGCGCCGCGATGGCGGTGAGCTGCGCGCGCTCGCTCGGGCGGGTCGACTCGGTGGCGGGGCGAAGATCTTGCGGTCTTAAGGCAGCCATTCGGATGCGGCTGTGGCGTGCCGCCATACGTGCATGACGGAGACCTGCGACCGACAGCATGCCGGCCATCGCGAAGCGCGCGACACCGACGGGGCCGCCAACGCGCAGGCGCAAGCCCGCCTCCGCCGCATTCGGCAGCGCTCCCAGAACGACCAGGGCAAGGCCAGCCGCAGCCATTCCAAGGCGGGACGTTGGCATGATCACTCCCTTGGCTTCCCTCCTCCGCGGGCGGGCCGCACCCCGTCACAAATATGACTCGGAGCGAAACCGAAAGTTCCACCCGCGGTCGTTTTCCTTCGAGTGAACCACCGAAGTTAGATCGCGGCGCAATTTTCAACGGATGTCTTAGAAATCGCTGATGCATTTTACGCGGGGCGACGCGAGGGACGTTTCATCACGGACGTCCGTAGTGGCCATGAAAAGCTACGCAGAAGCAGAGAAGTCCAGAGATCACCTATCGCGAGAGGGTTATTCGATTTTCGACTCTTACAACAATACCCCTCCTATAGCGGCACAAGACGGAAAATCGCCTGATGTCTGGGGCGGGTGAAAACGACATCTCACGTAGAGGGTAGCTTCCGGAGCAAACCGGACATTCGGCCAAACCCGGATGTCTCAGAAGGGCCAAAGGACTAAACCGCTCGCGCGGTAGGGAACCGGCTGGCAGCGGTGTCCAGACGATAGCGTAACAGGGCGTC
>NZ_JCAMOQ010000051.1:0-69317 GCF_059512365.1 Bradyrhizobium sp. Ses1 | reverse complement strand
GTCTGGACCAAGAAAAAGGTCCGTCAACGCCGCTTCAAAGGCCGCCGTATCACTCAGCTCTGATTCCGGGTACTAGACACAATTGATTTGCTGTATGAAAATCTGACGCAAACATCGACCGATGCAGCCACTACTTCACCACCGCAAGATACGCTGCAACTTGATCGGCGAACGCTCTTCGGCCCGGCGCGACGGTCCCGTGAAGCAGGCATTGAGCGCCCCATGCCACTGAAGGACCGCGTTTACAGCGTGAGGCCACGCTGCGCAAGAAACTGGTCCGTAACCGGTCGCATGATCTCTCGAGCGATTTCGTCTTTGACCTGGGCGCCGAGCTGCAGCTTGGCATCGGCATTGCCCGTCAAACCAAATTCCGCGAGACGTTGATCCAGGCGTGTCCAAAACTCCTCTTCCATCGCTTGGGCAAGGCGCGCCTCCATCGCTGCATGGTCTTCGCGGGCGAAACGCTTCAACACCGTCTGCCAAGGTTGCCAGCGTGTGGCGAGGTAGTCAGCAAAGCCTGCCGCTTCCTGCTCCCGAACCGATGTCTCGGCAAGGGCGATGTCGGTCTCCGTAACGAAGGAAACGCGCTCGAAGCGCATCTTTGGGGCCACGGGCTGCAGCTCCAGTGCATCGCGCAGCTTAACTTGATAGGCCAAATAGACCTCGATCTCGTCGACGAAACGCAGTGAGCGGACCTTCTCGCGAGCGATCCGCTCCAGCACGTCCAAGCGGAACAGGATACGGCCCCTTTCCAAAATGCCTTTGAGATTCCCGTCAAAGTCCCCGTACTCAACCTCAGCGTTCAGGCGTGCGGTCTGCATGCCGTTCCAGGTTAACGTGATGCGATCCTCACAGGTTGTACTAGAATCAAAAGCCAACCGGAAGTAGTGTTCGCGCAACCGGTGCCTTCTTGCCGCCTGCCGCAGGTCATCGCGCACCGCCTGCTGGAACGCCTCATCGCCGTAGTTCACGGTCTGCTGCAACTTGTCGAGAAAGCGTGCGTAGTCCTGAGCACCGTGCTCTTCGCCGAAGCTCTGCCAGAGAGCCACCGTCTCCGGCTCGCCCTTGACCCAGGCCGCAACCGCCTCAGCCAGACGCCGTCCCGGCCCTTGCGCCGTTCCTCCCTCCATAGAGAAGGAGACTTGGGGCCCTTCATAGCCCTCGGCATGCAGGGCTGTCGCAAGGTTCGTCAGCACCCGCTCGGACAGGGGATTCGCTTCCAGGTGAACTATGGACGCATGTCTAAGCTGTGTCAGCAGCGTCTCGGGTAGGCTCGTTAGTCGGTTCCAACCAGCAATGAGCGTTCTGAGGCCGGCAGGAAGGGAGTCGGGCAAGTGAGTCAGCCGATTATGGGAAACGTCGAGCCGCCATAGATTGTCCGGGAGTGCGGCGGGCAGGTAGGTCAGCTGGTTCTCGTTCGCATACAGAAGCTGGAGCCTAGGCGGGAGGGTCTCGGGCAGGCTGGTCAGCTGATTGGCGGGAACATCCAGACGTTGGAGCCCAGGGGGGAGGCCGGACAGGCTGGTCAGCCGATTGTCGGCAACATCCATGCGCCGGAGCCCGGGCGGGAGAACGGGCAGGCTAGTCAGCCGATTCGACCTGGCGTAGAGTTCCTGAAGACCGGTCGGAAGAGATTCCGGCAGATAGGTCAGCTGATTGTCGGAGACGTCTAGGCGCTGGAGCAACGCCGGGAAGCCGGGTGGCAAGACCGTCAGGGACAGCGATGCAAGGTTTAGCTGCACAGTGGTTGCGGCCATCTCCCAAGCTCTTATTCTTCTTACCGCGTCTAGCCGATTTTCGCGTCGGCTCAGCACCTCTTCGGCAGCCCAGGCCTCAAGAGCCTGGTCCTGCGGCGCTTCGCCATCAGCCGGAGCCTCACGGTTCATCGTCGGCGGCCTCCCGCGCCCCAGTTTAACTCGACGAACCTGATCACCGACCCGGTGAGACCGCATAGGCAGTCTTGCCGTCGATCTCGTTCGGAAGAGTGAGACGTATTACCAACACTCGGCTGGCACTGTCCTCGGACCATCAATGCCGTCTTTTCGGTCGTCAATTTAGGTAGGCGCCCCCGAAGTGATGCTCCTGGAAACCGCCGTTGTCATCATGAAGGTCACTGACGAATGTAAACCAAGCGGATCAAGACTGCGACTCGCACTAGGCCGACCTGTCAGTTTTTTGCCAAGCGGTCGCCGACCCTCTCGAGGAAGTGCCGGAGTCGCTGGACATTGGGAGGACGTCGCCTATGTGTCCGAGCAGAATTCATGTGGCGGAGATCTTCATCAAGTGACAAGTCGGGCGGGTACGCCCGCGCAATCCGTCGCTGAACTGATGCTTCGCGCCTGAGCGGCGGAAGTCGCGGCATTCGCGCTGCCACGCTCATACCTCATGAGCAGAGGGAAGTTGTGCGAGATGGGCGAGTAGTCATGGTCCCTCTTGTGGAAATGAATTCGAACGACTTGCCAAGCCCGATGCCCGTCATTTGATCGAGGTCAATGACGCGGATAGTGCTCGGCATGGTGTGGTCTCCGATCTGCCGGTGCAGCGTCAGATGTTCGAGGTTATTTACCGCAGAGACTATGATGACTTCAATTTTCTGACCAATCAGGATGGGACACTTGGGAGGACGCCGCCAATGTTGCCATCGCGGACTGCTAGGGCCGAGCCATCACCGACGTGCGGTCACCTTGAGCGACCAGTGCCTCCTGAATCCAGCGCAGCTTGGACCCATTTGGATCCGCTACCCAAGTTGTCCGCCCCCGCCGTTGATATGCAGGCCAGCGTGCCCGCGGAGAACTTCCCATGCACGAGAGACTTCACACATATTGTCAGCTTGGGATGGGAACATGGTTGCCAATCAGCCCCCGATGCCTTGATCGGTTCACTGAGCAGAAAAGGTCTTCTACCGACGACACTGCTCCATTCGCGAACACATTTTTACATCCATGGTCGGCCTTACACACCCAAGTTGGGGCAAGAAACAAGAGAGCCGACCCCAAACAATCCGAGCGGGCTTAGCGTAACGCTCGTCCCGGGGCATGGGCTTGAATCTCACCAGCCAGTAGTGGCGGGCATCGATAGCTTCCCGGGACATGGCGAAGAATCATCATCGACTAGGGCGACGACGTCCGCGATGCCGGTGAAGGATGGCAAAGGCTGTGGAGGGTGGTGGTGTTTTAAGTCCGGGCTGTGCAAAGCGTTCCGAGGGAGCCGTCGCGAAAAGTCGTCGGCCCATCTGGATCAGCCGGATGGACAGGCCTCCGGATCCGGCGTCCGAGCGCGGGCTCCGCCGGTGCTCCGCCACAACTGGCTAACTGACGAGCATATCAGCGCGGATTACACGCTCCTGGAGCGGGAGCTGCAGAGGGAACATCCGGATCTGGCTGCTCGGATGCGGCTGCTGCGGCCGGCGCAAGCTCAAATGCTGCGCTTGACCGACGACGCGGCCGAATTGCTGTTAGCCGTGCAAGGAATCGTCTATGATGAGGATGAGAGCGATACCGCCGATTTCCTGCTCGTGCCAGTGAATAATGGCAGAGGTGTCAAGGCCGACGACGGCTACCACTGGTCGCTGCTGCTCGTTGATCGCCGCAATCGGGAGAACGTAGCTGCCTATCACTACGACTCCTCTGGGAAATCTAACGTCGCTAGCGCAGAACAACTCGCGGAACGCCTTGGCGCCAACCTTCAGTCCGCCCGCATGGCCCAACAGCGGAACGGTTGTGATTGCGGCGTCTTTGTGGTGGACGGCACACGGACGCTGGCGAGACGATTGGCGGAAGGAGAGCGGCCTGATGACGAGCCGCTTCACCTCGACAACCTCGTCGCCGATCGGCGGGCACTCCAGGATCGACTGAGCGGTCGTGCGCATTCGCGACGCCCAACTCGCTGATGCGTTTGGGCTGATGGAGCTGGCTGGCGCGCCTCTTGCCGGCACCAGAACCTTGGCCGGGTGCCAGGACGTGTGAACGACTGGGGCGGCTCGCACACGACCCCGCCCTGCACCGGATCGTGGTAGTCGGGCTGTGATCGACCAGCCAATCGGACGCTTCGACACCGAGCGACGGACTTAAAAGCGAACCTCTGCGCGCTGCCGGTCTGTCTGAGCGGTGGATCGTTACCGGAACGCGCCTCATGTCCTTCGCGGCTTGGCGCACCACGATCCACGCCAACTGAAGACGCACCCAAATCCCGCGGTTCAGAGCGCATCTGCTCCGGGGTAGAGCTGCTCGCTCGGTGAGCCTCGACGGCCGAAGAACTCGCTTCAACAGCAGGCTCGTTCGTGCGCTCAGTCCCATCAACTCTGGATTGGGAGGTCTTTGACGGTCCAGGCTCCCCATCGCTCATCATTTGCTCCGATTTACACGAGAAGGCACTTGAGCCATCACCCAATACTGCTGCATCTCGAGTCGGAAGTGCGCTTAAAGTCGCGTACGACATGAGATGTTCCAACGACGATCCATCGACGTACCGAGTTGAAAATCCTCGCCTCATCTTCTTTCGAGGTTTCGCGAGGCGGGCGCGCGCGGCGCAGTTGCCTGAGCCCAAGGCTCCTTCGGGAAAATGACTGAGCCGACCCAACAGTCACCACCTCTGATGTCGGGTTTGCAACATGCTGTCGGGGCCGTGACGCCTCCGATTGAGAAAATCGCTTTTGCTAATCAAGCCTTTGCAATTGGCATAAGGCTTGAAGGAGGACGTCATCGAGCAGCGCTTGCGCAAGGACGGTAGTGATGGCTTACAAGAGTGTCGCCTCTCGGCCTATCGTATGCTGCGGATGTTGCGATTGTCGAGACGGGCGGTCGCGTATGGTTCTGTCGCAGGGGTTGCCTACCGGATGACGGTTCAAGATGACATCGACGCGGGTACGCGCCACGGTGCGGCGCCTGTGCCGGGCACCGTGCCCGCCGGCACGAATGTTCGCGATGAGGCCGAATTCGAACGGCTCGAAGCCGAAGTTCGGCGCATGGATGTCGACGGACCAACGGCGGTTGATTGGAGCAATGTCAGTACGCTGTCCCTCCATATCCTGGCGAACCGGTCGAAAGACATTCTGGTCGCCTGTTGGGCCACCTATGGTCTGTTTCGGACCGGAGGATACCAGGGCCTTGCCGTCGGCCTGGGCGTTTTGCGCGGCATGGTGGACGCGCATTGGGAGGGTCTCTTTCCGCCGATCGAGCGGGAACGGGCGCGGGTCGGAGCGATCGATTGGCTCGCGGGTCGCATTGCACCAGAGCTAGCCGCGCATGTGCCAATCGAAACCGACTATCCGGCAATGCTCGCCGCCTACGAGGCGCTTGATGATCTCGATCGTCAGCTATGCGAAAAGCTGGTCAATGAGCAAGCCTCCTTGGGTGAGTTGTTGAGGGCGCTGCGACCGCACTACCAAGAAGCCAGGCGCGCAATTGCAGTGCCGACGGAACCTGCTGCTGAGACGACACGAACTGCCGATCAGACCTGCGTCGCTCCAGCGGAATCCGCTTCGCCGGTTGCGGCAGCTCAAGCGGCCGCACCGGAGACAGCACGATCGGTTGGCGCCGATGGCGATTGGGCTGCGTTGCCTGATGTGCTGCGGTTAGCTGCGACCACCCAGCGCATCACATGCCCCACAGACCCTAAGGTCTATCTGCTCAATCGCGTCGGCTCTTGGATGCGCTTTGACGCCCTGCCGCCGGATACGCGTGGCCGCACGACCATATTTGCGCCTGCAGACAATATCGCAGCGTTGGAAGCCAAAATAGCGGCCGGTCAGCACGCCGATGTCTTGGACCTGGCCGAAGATATCGTCTGGATGTCACCGTTCTGGCTCGACGTTCACCGGCATGCGGCGAAAGCGCTGGAGCAAATGGGGCCGCTCTTTGAGCCAGCGGCCGCGGCTGTACGCGCAAGCGTAGCCCTGCTGGTCACACGCTATTCGGGGATATTGACGTTTCAGTTCAATGACGGCCGGGCGTTCGCGGATGAG
The DNA here is from genome assembly GCF_059512365.1 of Bradyrhizobium sp. Ses1. Classification (NCBI taxonomy): domain Bacteria; kingdom Pseudomonadati; phylum Pseudomonadota; class Alphaproteobacteria; order Hyphomicrobiales; family Nitrobacteraceae; genus Bradyrhizobium; species Bradyrhizobium sp. Ses1. Next base: position 63,355 of record NZ_JCAMOQ010000051.1, on the reverse strand, counting down.
GAAACGCGTGCTTGGGCCGCCGTCGGTGGTGCGGACGTGTCGCCGGGCCGTGATCCTGCCGACGAAGCCATTGTTGAGGCACATAAGCTGATTGACGATGGGCGGCCTCAGGCCGCCCTCGAGAAGCTGTCACGTGCGCTGGATGGCGCGAGCGGAGAACGAGCGCGGTTCGTGAGCCAGCTTGCTCAAGCACGTTTCTGCATCGAAACCGGCTTCGTTACGACTGCCATCCCGCTGCTCGAGCACATGGAAGAGGTGGTCGCTGAGCGCAACCTCGAAAGCTGGGAGCCTGAGCTTGCGCTCGACGTCGCCGAATTGCGCTTTCGCGCAATCACACATTCTGACTCGCGGCAGATGCTTGACGAGCCGCGCCGTCGCGCCGCGCTCGAACAAATCCGAACGCGGGTCGCGGCCATCGACATCGCACGCGCGAGCACGCTTGTTCGCTAGCTGACCTTGACAGGGACAAGTCTTAACAGGAGCTGATATGGCACAGGAAAGCTCGGTCGCTCCAAAGGAGCGCATCAATATCCGCTTCAAACCGGCAACCGGCAACCTGAAGGAGGATGTCGAGCTGCCGCTCAAATTATTGGTTTTGGGCGACTTCACCGGAAAGACCGATGACCACCCGATTGAGCAGCGCGAGCTCGTCAATATCGACAAGGACAATTTTAACGAGGTTGTCAAAAGCCACGGACTGACTCTCGATATCTCCGCTGAGAATAGGCTCGACGACCAGCCCGAGGCCGGCAAGCTGTCAGTGTCGCTGACGTTTGAGAGCCTGAAGGACTTCGAACCCGAACGTGTCGCACAGCAAATTCCCGAATTGCGCGCCTTGACTGAACTGCGCGCGGCGCTGATCGCCCTGAAGAGTCCGCTCGGGAACGTGCCGAGCTTTCGCAAGGCCATCCAGAATTTGCTCGAAGACCACGGCGCGCGGCCGCAGCTCTTGAGCGAGCTCACCAGCAAGACCGAGTGAGTAGATCAACGGCCACCATGAGGAGGCGAGGGCGCTATGACCGACGCAAGTGCGCAGCAACCGGCCGAACTCGCCACAGGGGCCACTGAGCTTTCGCTGCTGGATCAGGTCCTTCTTGAGACCAGGATGAGCCCGCGCGACGAGGGTTACGACCTTGCTCGCCGGGGCGTTGCAGCTTTCCTCGCCGAGCTCATGGAACCAGGCCGCGCCGATGCGCAGGTCAACAACGCGCTCGTCGATCAGATGATCGCGGAGATCGATCGCAAAATCTCGGCTCAGCTCGACGAGGTGCTGCACACGGACCAGTTCCAACGGCTCGAGTCGGCCTGGCGCGGGCTCAAGTTCATGGTCGACCGCACCGATTTCCGTCAGAACATCAAGATAGAAATCCTCAGCGTCAGCAAGGATGAACTGCTCACCGACTTCGAGGACAGCCCGGAGATCGTCAAGTCCGGCCTGTACAAGCACGTCTACACCGCAGAATATGGGCAGTTCGGCGGCCAGCCCGTCGCGGCCATGATATCGGCCTACGAGTTTGGCAGTGGCAGCCAGGATGTTAAGCTGATGCGGTACATGAGCGCGGTGGCCGCCATGTCGCATGCACCAGTCATCGCTTCTGCTGCACCCGACATGTTCGGCGTCGAACGCCATGAGGAGATCGCAGGTCTGAAGGACCTGCAATCGGTGTTCGAGGGACCAAAATACGCCAAGTGGACATCGTTCCGCGAAAGCGAGGACGCGCGCTATTTCGGCCTGACGCTGCCGCGCTTCTTGCTGCGATTGCCCTATGGTCCAGAGACCGTTCCGGTGAAGACTTTTGATTACCAGGAGGCCTCAGACGGCGAAACCGACAACTACCTCTGGGGCAACGCTGCTTTTGCCTTTGCGACGCGCTTAACCGAAAGCTTCGCCAAGTATCGCTGGTGCCCGAACATCATCGGCCCCCAGTCTGGCGGCGCGGTTGAGGACCTCAATCTGCATACCTATGAGGCAATGGGACAATTGCAGACCAAGGTGCCGACTGAGGTGCTCATCTCGGACCGGCGCGAGTTCGAACTAGCCGAGCAGGGCTTCATCGCGCTGACCATGCGCAAGGGGGCTGACAATGCCGCTTTCTTCTCGGCTAATTCCGTGCAGAAGCCGAAATATTTCGGGACCACCCAGGAAGGCAAGGCGGCCGAACTCAACTACAAGCTGGGCAGCCAGCTGCCCTATATGTTCATCATCAATCGTTTCGCGCACTACATCAAAGTGCTGCAACGCGAGAACATCGGCTCCTGGAAGAGCAGGCAAGAGCTGCAAGGCGAGCTGAACAACTGGATCCGCCAGTATGTCGCCGATCAGGAGAATCCGTCGGCAGAGGTGCGCTCGCGGCGGCCTTTGCGAAAGGCGGAGATCATCGTCGAGGACGTCGAAGGTGAACCGGGCTGGTATCGCGTCGGCATCGCCGTCGTTCCACATTTGAAGTACATGGGCGCGGATTTTGCTTTGACGCTCAAGGGTAAGCTCGACAAGCAATAGTGGTGGTAGTCGATGTTCGACCGCAGTCTTATGGAGCGCTTGGAGGACGGAGCCGCGACCCACCGGGTGTCGTTCGACCGTTTCCGGGCAAGCGTTCTGGAAAACTTACGTCGGGTTCTGAACTCGCGCCAGGGCTGCTGCGAAACACGGCCGGACCTCGGCATGCCCGACCTTAACGAGGCGGTCGGGCAGGGAGCCGACGCAGTGCGCGCGCTCGCTCGCTCGCTCAAGCAGCAGATCGAGACATTTGAGCCGCGTTTAAGGAATGTGTCGATCCGCTTTCATGCCGATCCCGAAAATCCGCTGCAGCTGAGCTTCCACGTCAATGCGACGGTTGATTATAACGCTCAAATGGAGCCAATTTCCTTCGATGCGATCTTCGAGAGGCACGTTCGGGTGAGGGGCTGAAGGAGGTGGCCGTCAATCCCTATTACGAGGACGAGCTGTCCTATTTGCGCGAGCTCGGCGCTGACTTCGCGTTGGCCAATCCGAAGCTTGCGCCCTTTCTCGGGCAGGATGCCACCGATCCCGACGTCGAGCGGCTGCTCGAAGGCTTCGCCTTCCTTGTCGCGCGGCTGCGCCAAAAGCTCGACGACGAATTTCCCGAATTCGTCCACGGCCTGTTGCGGATGGTGTGGCCGCAATATCTTCAAGCCCTGCCGCCCATCACGACCCTGTCTTTTGCCTTGAAATCATCGGCGAGCGCCGCGAGCCTGAACCTGCCGGCCGGGACCAGCGTCCGCTCGCGGCCGATAGACGCAACGAACTGCACGTTCGTCACCTGCTACGCAATCGAGGTGCTGCCGCTGGAGATCAATGACGTTCAGCTGGAGAACCGGGCGAGTACGGCCCGGCTAATCCTGCGTATCAGAGCAACCGGCCAGCAAAACCTGTCATGTCTTAAGAATGGTCGGCTGCGCCTCTTCTTCTCGACCGAGCGGGAGCCGCAAGTGGGGCGCTGCCTATTGGCCTGGCTGTGCCGTCACGCCTCGGCGGGAACTGTTACTGTGGCGGATCGACAGGTGGCCGCAATCGGCTCAGCACAGATCGCGCCGGTCGGCTTCAGTGATGACGAGGCGGTTTTGCCCTGGCCGCGCAACGCCTTCTCAGGATTCCGGATCATTCAGGAGTATCTCTGTTATCCTTCGAAATTTCTCTATGTCGAATTGTCTGGTCTCGAGCCGCTCGCAGCCCACACGGAGACTGAGTGCAGGCTCACCTTCGAGTTTCGGCGCCCGTTCCCTGCCCAGTTGCGCGTCGGCAAAGGCCAGATTTGCTTGAACTGCACGCCGGCAATCAATGTCTTCAGCCATGAGGCCTCGCCAATTCGGCTGAATCGGACCAAGACCGAATACCGCGTACTTGCCTCGGGAGGGCCGAACTTTTCGATCCGGTCCGTCGATGGTGTGACCGGCTATGTGCAAGGCCGTCCCGAACGCATCGAGTTCGAGCCATTCGACCTGTTGCGCCACGATCTGCCGGGCGCCGAGCGCAACCGCGCCTACTTTCGCGAGCGTATCCGGCCTGCGGTGGTCGGCCGGGGCGTCGATCACTACGTGACTTTCGTTGACCGGCTCGACATCGGCCAACATCCGCCGATCGACGTCGCGTCCCTGCAACTGACCTGCTCCAACGGACCCATTGCCGACCGGTTGCCTGTCGGTAGCGTGGATCTGCCGGCCTCTGACACGCCTCGCTCCGTCACCTTCTCCAATATCACAGCGGTCGTTGCAGAAGTGCCGCCACCGGTCAGTGATGGTTTATTGCGGCGGTTGACGGCAAACCTGGCGCGCAATTACGGCGTCATGGCCAACATAGGTACGTTGCGGACCGTCCTTGCCAGCTACGAGTTCCGTGCAGTCTACGACGTTCAGGCGCGCCGCCGCCTGGAATTGTTGCTCGAAGGCCTGGATCAGTTCGCGACCACGGACACCGATCACGTGGTGCGCGGCGCCCCGGTCCGAATGCGAAATATCGAACTGGCCGTGATCGACAGCAAGATCGGTGGCGAGAGCGAATTGTTCCTGTTGGGATCGGTACTCGACGCCTTCTTCGCGACGTTTGCCGGCATCAATATGCTGCACCGGTTTTCGGTTCGTGGCACGGAAAGCAACGCACACTATCTATGGCCGGCGAGAAGCGGATCGATCACGGCACTCTGACGGCGCCCGACGAACGCGATGAGCTTTCGGCATTCGGGTTCTTCTCGCTCATTGCGCATCTCGAGCGGCGCTTCAGCGACGCTCCCCCGATCGGATCCACCGACGATCCCGCGCGGGAGGCCGTGCGCTTCCGTGCGGCGCCGACGCTTGGCTTTCCTGCCGAAGAGATCGCGGGAATCAGACAGGTCAAGGCCGCCGACGAGCGCGTGGAGGTCAACGTCAACTTCCTCGGGCTGCATGGTCCCTCCTCGCCGCTGCCGCCCTTCTACTCTGAACGGGTCATGCATGCAGACGGCATGGGATCGCTCGGCGATTTTTTTGATTTTTTTAATCACCGTCTGATCAGCCTGCTGCTTCGGATCTGGCGGTACTACCGTCACCATTTGCGGTTCGAGGAGGGCGCAACCGACGCGATCTCGGTGCTGATTGGCACGCTCTTTGGACTCGTGCCCGGGGAAGACACCGCAAACGAACGGGAATGGCGGGCGCGGCTGCTGCCGCATGCCGGCGTCCTTGCCTTGTGCAGCCGGTCCGCCGAGCTTGTGGCCGGCTTGATTTCCAGCCATCTCCACATTTCAGCCCGGGTCGAGGAATTCATCTGGCGCGAGATCGACATTCCACAGCAGGCGCAGTGGCGCCTTGGCCGGCCTGGTCTTGAGCTCGGCGTTGATACCCTTGCCGGTGAAACCATGCCGGACATCGTAGGCAAATTTCGGCTTTGCCTCGGCCCGCTCAACCAGCAGCAGTTTCGGTCACTGCTGCCCGGTTGCGAGAGCCATGCCATCCTTTGCCGTCTCATTAGCGTTATTCTGCGCGAGCCCTTGGCATGGGATCTCCAGTTAGAACTAGCGCTCGGGCAGACACCGGAATGGACTCTGGGCGAAGGAGAATTAGGCTGGACGACATGGATCGACCCGCCCAATGGAACCGGAAGCCTTGTTCTATTGTGATCGTTTTCGAGTTATTCGGGTGAAGATCACCCGCGGTGATGGGATACTGGACCATCATGGCGCGTCACGGATCACGGGCCAGAGTCGCGGTCAACCCGGTTAGACGTTGCCATAGCATGCCGGCTGCGCTCCAATGGCTTCCATGACCGAGAGACTGCTATGCCACCGCACCGAGCCGACTCCTTACGACCGCGAGCACGCCGTCACCTGCATGCGCCTCTTGGATGCGGATGCAGAGAGCGCGGACTGGCGCGAGGCGCGAAGAGCATGTTGCGCATCGATCCCAGCCACGAGCCGGTGCGCGCCCGCCGGGCCCATGAGAGCCGTCTCGCTCGCGCCAAGTGTGTGAGTAGACATGGCTACCGGCGGTTGGCGCTAAAGCCGTCCGGCACGCAATTTGCCCAGCTCGCTGGTAAATTTGGAGGAGCTGTAGGGGTGCTAAACGTAGTGCTGGATGTTCCGCTTGTCGGCCAACAACATGGCTATGACGGCCAATTGAACATGCGACGAAACTATGCCGGAAATATACGACCGCATGGGAATAACAATTGTTGGTATGCTTGCGCTTGTATGCTGTCGTACTACTTTCGCCCGGGGCCTCGGCTGGGTCTGCCTTCCGTTTGGCAGGCCGACGTAGGCATCAACGGTTACCAGTTTGACTGGTTGGCGCGCACTGAAGGATTAGAGAGGCTCGAAAAGCCAGATGACGGATTTACGCGTGATTTTATTGCAGAGACCTTGACCATACGAGGGCCAATCTGGGCTGCTCTGCGTCTGCCGTCATGCTCAGGGAACGAAACACTATGGGACGGGCATATAATAGTGTTGACTGGTCTGATAGAAGACATGTTGTGCTACAATGATCCGTCTTACCCAGCACGTGGATTGATCTACTTCTATAGTTTTTTGTTCGATGACCTTTTCGTCAAGAATCGCGATTGGCTGTGAACACCCCTCTGGGCCGCAAGGCCCTCCGCTGCGAACGCCCGAGCGAAGGCACCTCCTCCTGCTTTCGTATCCGATTGGCGACATGTAAGTCCGGAAGCCGCCGCCCAGGGCGCGAGTGGTTGGCCGGGCATGGCGTGAGAGCGCGCTGCTTTTGTCTCCCTTCATCGCATACGATTGTCTGGCAAGCCGGTTGCTGTGACGTGTGATGGCTTGGTTGCTTGGTCATGACGCCCGGCGAGACAGCCAACGCCTCGCTCAACGCGTGCGCGCGGTCTTTTCAGCCGTCCGCGCAACTTTTCTGCGTTCGGCGCCGTCGCCGATATCGCGGCGTCGTGCGCTCCGCGACGCCTAGACCTTGCCATCCTAAAGCGGCTTTGCCTCGCCGTGAAAGAGGACGAGAATGCAGACCTCGTGAAGCAGAGGCCGACCGGGCTCTGCACTCGCACCGCATCTGCTTTCTTTTTGCATAGCGACAAACTAAATCTGCCCGCGGCAAAGAAGGTCTCCTATGTCGATGCCGTCGATATCGAACTCCAATATGCGAGCTCCGGGGAGAATTCGGTGCGGCATCGCGTCTGCAATAACTTGCCGGGGACACCAGACTTCTGCCCGCTCGTTTCAAGACGCAAGCACTGCCGGGTCGTCGAATACACTGCCTGCCGCAAGCGGCGACGCATCTTGGGGCGGCCCAAGTCGACGCCATATTGGCTCGACAAGCTGCCGCTATCCGTTTGGTCAAGGATAGCTAGACAACACTGGGCCGGTTGCAGTCAAAAAGTCGTCTGAGGGTTCACCTTGTCCGGTGTCTGACGGCTGCACGAGCCTCTGTCAGTTTGAGGACACCGGCGTCATTCGCCTTCTTATGTCAAATCAGTGGCTTAGGCTGGAGGTGCTGTTGGCACGAGTGTTGCTGTCGAAACCTGGCAACATTAATTGGCGGAGTGCACGTAGATGCGTAAGACGACCGATGCGCTCCTTTGCTTGAGTTCGCATGCCTTGTTTCTGAGAGAGAAAGCCCGCGCGGACTCCGATGCAGCTGAGCGCACGAAGAGACCATCCTTTTCGCCTTGCGCAACCGGCGCATGAGACAATCGATCGGCCCAGCAACAATGCTGCCCAGTCGAAAGCAATGCTGCCGCCAGGGCAATTTCAATGGGACGCTCGGATGACCACTTGTGCCGGCGAGCAAGCCTGAAGGTGCGGGATGCATCTCACACTCGGAGTCCTCGGAGAGAACGCTGAGCCCTTGGGCCGCTACGCAAGGCAGGCGTTTGGACCGGAAGGGGGCTCCATCGGTCGCGGGCGCGGTTGCTACTGGCGGCTTCCAGATCCAACCAACACGCTGTCAGGACACCACGCGTTGATTGCATTCAATGGCATCGGTTTCACGATCACCGATACAAGCACCAATGGTGTCTACATCAACACGGTGGACGCCCCGCTGGGACGCGGCAATACCACGCCGCTAGCTGATGGCGATACGCTATATTTGGCGAATTACGTCCTCTCGGTCATGATCGAGGACGATCCTGTCGAGGAACGTCAACGGCTAGGCTTGACGGGGTCGAAAGCGGTGTGTGTCGGCCGTACCACGCCGAGGTTGCCGTCTCCTACACTCACCCAAGAGCCCGCAACTGCAGCCGTTCCGACTGCCGCACCGTCGGTAAGCGATGCGCACCTTCCTCCCGATCCCTCAGTGGTGACTGGCCCGCGCCCGATCTTCTATTCAGCGGCACAATGCGAGCCGCAGGCACCTCATCCGCCATCCTTGCCCGGAGACAAGCCGCTCAGCAGCGACATCGAGGCTGTGGATCCGACACTAGCGGATCTTCCTCGGCGACCGTCGAGCGCTGCCACGACCCAGAGGCCGTCCTCGCACGCGCCTTCGGCAAATGTCGGATCAATTCCGTTGTCATCGATCGACACGCCATTTATCGAGCCATCCCAACCGCTGCCCTCTGCCCCCTCCAATGGCAGGAGTGTACCGTCGAATGGCCATCCTGCGTCCATCATCCCTGAGGATCTCGATCTTGGCGATCTATTGCCGGGACCGGTCTCGTGCCGCATGCCGTCGGTGTCGTCGCAGCGAGCTAAAGCGCGCCTCAATGAGCCGAACGAAGCGCTCCGGATCGCGCCCAAGCCGACCGCCTCTTCTCCGACGAATCACTTCGGGAAATTGCGGAATTCTGGTTCAAGGTCGCCGCCGCCCGATGAGCGGGAGCTCGATCGGCTGCTGCTGAGACTGAAGGAAACTGCTGCGCCGCACGTGGTCGGCGCTCCTGAGACAAGAACCGCGACAAGGAGCGGTGCTTCGCCGTTGCCTGCGAACCCTCCATTCGACACAGACGAACTGCAGGCGTTCTGGAATGCGCTCGGTTTCAATCCGGATCTTGTGCCGCCAGCACAGCGTCGAGAGTTTTTTGCCGAACTCGGCCATGCGGTCGCCGAGATGACGAACGGGCTGCATTCGATACTGGCGGCGTGGGCTATGCTCAAGAATGAGTGCCAAATCAGGCCGACGCAGACGCGCGCCGGGAATGACAACGCAGTACAGTTCACCAACAGCAGTCATGTCCTCCGCGAGGCGCTCGCAAAGGATCACGGATTCCGGTTGCTCTCTCGGTCGGTGCGCGCAGGGTTTGAGGACATCAAGGCCCATGAGGTCGCGGCAATGGCGGCAATGAGAGGCGCGGTCAGCAATGTGCTCACGCACATGAGCCCCCAGCGTATCGAGAGCGACGGTGCAATCAGCGGGCTTTTCGGCGCTCGCCTCAATAAGGCCAAGTTGTGGGACAGATTTGTGGAACTGCACGCATCGATGGTCAATGACATTGATCGAACCGCTCGCTCCTATGTCGCAGAAGAGTTTGCTCGAAGCTACGAAACGCAACGCTCAGAATCTGGCCGCAATGAAGGGAAGACGGCCTAATGGCGCTGCCGAATACAGCCCATCGGTTGTCCGTGGTTGGCGGTGCGTTGCTGATGGCCGCTGCAGCCACCAATTGTTCGACTGACAAGACCGCCAAGACGACGCCGATAAAGTTCGTGATCGAGGCCGATGAATTCGTCAATCCGAACGCGCACGGCAAGCCGTCGCCGGTCGTTGTGCGCATTTACGAACTGAAGTCGACGACCACCTTCACCCAGGCGCAGTTTTTCGAGCTGTTCGACGATGACACCAAGCGGCTTGGGCCGGATCTGGTGGCCAAGCGTGAGGTCGAGCTGACCCCCGGCGACAAGGTGGCCTTCGAGCGCGATACGCCGATCGAGACCCGAAATGTCGGCGTTGTCGCAGGCTTCCGCACGGGCAACGATGCCCAGTGGCGCTCAACTGCCGAAATCAAGCCCGATCGTGACAACAGAATCTTGGTAAAATTGACTGCCGGGGCTGTGAGCATTGAGCAGGAAGATAGCCGACACTGGTGGAAAATCTTCTGACCGGTCCGCCGTGATCAATAGCCGGGCAGATGCACATTTGGAATGTCAGCGAAGAGGCGCCTAGTGTCTGCGACAAGCAAACCGATCTGGTCCGAAGGCATGTTGGTGCGTCCGCAGCACTTTCAGCAATACGACCGCTGGATCGAGCAGTTGGTCGAGAACCGCGTTTCTGGTCTGGTCGGCTACGGCTGGGGCATTCGAAAAATTGCCCTTGATCGTAATCTTCTGGCGCTTGGCCAAGTCGCGCTTACCGAACTTGAAGCGATTATGCCCGACGGTTCCGCTCTTCATGCACCGGACCATGTCCGCCTTCCGAGCGGACGAATCCCTCCGCCGGCTGCGAAAGATCTGCTGGTCAAGATCGCAGTGGGCTCGCGCCGACAGGCCGGCAGCGACGTCTGTTCCGGGGATGCACTCGCGCACCGCTACGATCAGGAGGTCCTGCAGATCCGGAATGCGAGCGCGCCTGAAAAGGCTCCGGTCGATATCAGGGTTGCGTCGCTATCAACACATCTCATCTTTGACGGCGAGGAACAGGGAGATCTGATCACGCTGCCTATTGCCCGCATCCGTGATATCGATCCGGCTCGCGCGATTACGTTATCCGACACCTACGTTCCGCCTGCCATCGACATCCACGCAGTTAAGCCGCTGGTCGCACTGTTGAACGAGGTCAGATCGCTGCTGCGGACACGCGCAGAGGCGCTTTCTGCGCGCGCGGATCCCTCGCGCGCGACGGCAGACGGAGCCGGACTGATTGATCTTGTCACTTTATCGATCGTGAATGGCGCAGAAGCCGTGTTCGACCACTTCGCAGCAACACGTGGGCATCATCCTGAAACCCTCTTCCGCGCATTGCTGAGCCTTACCGGACAGCTGTCGAGCTTCGTTGGCGACCGCCGCAAGCCGCAAGAGATGTCTTCCTATCAGCATGAGAACCTCGAAAGCTGCTTCACGCCGTTGGCTGATATTCTGCGTAGGCTGCTGGCTGTTGTGATCGAGAGCGCCGCAATATCGCTTCCGTTGCAGGACCGAGGCTACGGCATTCTAACCGGCCTGATCACCGACCGCACCTTGTTCCAGGACTCTCGGTTCGTTCTCATCGCCGTGGCAAGCGTACCGGGCGAGACGTTGCGCAACCAGCTTCCGGCGCAGATGAAGGTCGGCTCGGTCGAGCAGATTCGCGATCTCGTCAATCTTCAGCTCCCGGGTGTTCCGATTCACGCGCTCGCTGTGGCGCCGCGCGAGTTGCCCTACATCCAGAATGCCGTCTATTTCGAGCTGGACCAGTCGGTGGAGCTGTGGCGGATCCTGCCGCGCTCGGCGGCCTTTGCGTTCCACGTCAGCGGTGACTACTCGGATCTCCATCTCGAGTTCTGGGCCATCCGTGGGCAACGTACGTGACGGGCCCGAAACACATGGATGAACCGACAGTCATCGGTCGCAGGCCAGTCGGTCCGACCCGTAACACTCAAGTCGGGCAATCCTCCACTTGCGTTGCGCCGAAGATCGCCTTCCCGGCGGGCGCTCTGCCGTCGCCTGTATCTGAATCCGACGAGGTGTGGGCAGCGAACCATGCCGAGATGGTCATGCAAAGCTTGTTCGAGCCAAAGGCAATGGAGGACGCCTTGATCGCGGCCGCGACACCGATCCTTTTGGTCGTCGCGCAGCTTCGCGTCGTCAACAACGCCGATATCAGCGTGCTGCGACGTGAGATGGCCGAGGAAATCCACCGCTTCGAGGTGCGTGCGGCCAAAGATCAGGCGAGCGGCAGCGATGTCACAGCCGCCCGGTACGTGATATGCGCGTTGCTGGACGAAGCGGTGATGACCACGCGCTGGGGCAGTGAGAGCGCCTGGAGTGACAACAGCCTGCTTAACCAGTTCCATAACGAGACGTGGGGTGGCGAGAGGGTTTTCCAGATACTCGAACGCGTGCAGGCAAAGCCGGCCAAATACCTCGCCTTGCTCAAGCTCATCAACATCTGCTTGTTGATGGGGTTTGAGGGCAAATATCGCGTGGTGGAAGGAGGCCGCGAGCGGCTTGAAGACCTGCGTTCCGACGTTCGGCGTCTGTTGCGGGATTATACGAGCGAACCACCGGCCGAACTATCGATCCGATGGCGCGGCGCCAAAGTACGTACACGGATGCGTCGCTACGTGCCGTTATGGATCATCTTCACCGTCGCGGCCGTCATTGTGCTGATCGGCTACGGTGTCTTTCATTGGCGCCTATCGGACGAACTCGCGCCCGTTGAGCAGCTGCTCGTCATGATCGGCCAGTCTGGACCACGCTAAAAGGGAGGTGCAGGTGTTTGGCGCTCGATTCGCGGCCCTCTTTTCGGTTCGAGGTATCATCACGCTGGTCACCTTGTTGCTGGTCGACGCGTTGATCTGGTTCGGCGGCCCCCACCTTGACCTGTTCGATCAGCATCCGCTGGTTTCGATGACGGTTCGCGCGGCCACAATCGGCTGCCTCTCCCTGACGGTCGTCGTCACCATCGTTGTCCGTTACTGGCTGGCGCGCCGTGCTAACCGACGTGTTATCAAGTCATTGATGGCGAGCGAGGGCCTCGTCACGACCTCCAAAAATCGTGGCGAGGAGGAGATCGATCTCATCCGTGGACGCTTCGAGGGCGCGCTGAAGGTCCTGCGCAATACGGTGTTCGCCGGCAAGCGCGGACCGAGCTATCTGTTCGAGTTGCCCTGGTACATCATCATTGGACCATCAGGAGCCGGAAAGACAACGATCCTGCGCAACTCGGGGCTCGAGTTTCCGTTGGCCGAACAGCTTGGCGTCGATCCGGTGGCCGGTGTCGGCGGCACGCGAAACTGCGACTGGTGGTTTACCGAAGAGGCAGTGTTTATCGACACGGCAAGCCGTTATACGACACAGGATACGGATGCCGAGGTCGATCGCGCGGCCTGGCATGGCTTTCTCGATCTTCTTACCGTGCATCGGCGCCGGCGACCGATCAACGGCATCTTGGTTGCGATCAGCCTGCGCGATCTCTTATCGGGCGATGACAACCGGCGCAGGCTCGTTCAGTCGATTCGTTCGCGGATACAGGAGCTCGCCAAGACCTTTGGTATGCGTATTCCGGTCTATGTTCTGGTAACCAAATGCGATCTGGTAGTTGGCTTCACCGAGTATTTCGACGATCTCGACCATGATGGTCGTGCCCAGGTCTGGGGCAGGACCTTTCCTCTCGAGGGACCAGGCGATCACATCGACGACGCCGTAACCCTCGAGATTCAGCAACTTGCCGAGCGGCTCGAGGGCAACTTGGCGTTCCGCATGCATGACGAACGTAATCATGACCGTCGTGCCATGATGTATATGTTCCCGAAAGAGTTGTGGAGCATCCGGACCGCGGTCAGCGCCTTCGTTAGCGAGATCTTCCGGCCGAGCCGATTCGAAGTGCAACCGATGCTGCGCGGGGTCTACTTGACTAGCGCTGCCCAGGAAGGAGTGCCGATCGAGAGGATGAGCGGTGCGATCAGGAGGAATTTCGGTCTGCACGCAAGCCCACCCACGCCGTCCATCGGGCCGGGAAAAACATTCTTCATCAAGAAGTTGCTGACCGACGTGATCTTCGCTGAGCAGGGGCTGGTCGGCCGCAATCTCAAACTCGAACGCAAGCTCGCGATCGTGCACTGCGGTGGCTACCTCGCGGCAGTCATACTGGTGGTCGCCGCGCTGACGCAGTGGTACGACGCATTCGCTCGCAGCGAAGCACGCATCGCTGAAACCAGAATGGCCGCACAGACAATGCAAGCGCGCCTCAAGGAAGCACGCGAGCCGCTGGATCTGGTCAAGCTCCTGCCGACCCTCAATTCCGCGCGCCGGCTGCGTCTGGCAGCTGGCGAGAACACGTGGGTTGCATGGCTCGGCGGCCTCGGGATTTCAGCAACCTCGGTGCTCGCGCCAGCTGCGCAACAAACCTATGACCAGATTCTGGTCGACCGCCTGCTGCCGGTTTTTGCTGGAAGGCTTGCCGTTCGGATTGATGCGCTATTGCGGTCGGGCAACGATACTCTGCTGGACCAGGCCAAGGAAACGTTCCGCACCTATTTGATGCTGAGCGATCCGAGGCACTTCGACCGCGGCAAGGTCGAACAGGCTATGCGCAGTGAAGTGGCGCGCACGTTTGCGCTCCAGACGACATCAGCTGGCGAACTGCAGGAGCATTTTTCACGTCTTATCGAGTTGCTGCCGAAACCCATCACGAGCGACACAAAATTCGTCATTGCAGTGGGTTCGCGGCTGATGGAGCGTCCGCTTGTCGAGCAGGTCTACGCCCGGCTTTTGCGCGAAGGCGCCGAGAACACGCAGCTCCGGCCAATCGACCTCGTTAGTGTGCTGGGAGCCGGCCAGCTGGAGATAAAGCCCCAGGCTATTTTCACAATTGGTCAGCAGGATCTCCCTTCGTCGGGCGGCACTGCGATCATTCCAGGCATCTTCACACGGGATGGTTTGATCGATTTCCTGCTGCCGCACCTTCCACTCATTGTCCAGGACGAGCAAAGCGGCGACTGGGTCCTTGCCAACAGTTCGTTCGATGCGGCCGATACGCAACAGATCGTGCGCAAGGTCGTCGACCGCTATGTTGCCGATTACATTCGTATTTGGACGAATGCGCTGAGCCGCGTCCGCGTCGTCAAATTCGACGATATGGGGCGCGCCTCCGCGATCCTGCGCGGGCTGGCCAGTCCGGAAAGCGCACTGCAACAGATCATTTCCCTCGTACGCGACAATACGAACCTGCCGCCGCCCGGAGAACAGACCGCGGTCAAGGCGGGCGAGACAACGGCCGCCGTATTCTCGGCGGCATTGGGCGACGCCCCCTGGCCGGGAACACGGATCACCGAAGCCTTCCGGCCTCTGGCCCAACTGGGCCTAGGCGGAGCCTCGGGAGAGGCGGCCAGCATGGATCACATCCGCGATCTTTTCGGCAGTCTGTATGCAACGATGGCCAATATCGCGACCGCGCCCGATCCCGGCCAGGCCGCATTTCAACTCTTTCAGCGCCGCATCAAGGATCCGGCCAACGATGCCTTCGGCACCTTGCGCGCTGACTCAGCGCTACGAC
This sequence comes from Bradyrhizobium sp. Ses1, assembly GCF_059512365.1. Classification (NCBI taxonomy): domain Bacteria; kingdom Pseudomonadati; phylum Pseudomonadota; class Alphaproteobacteria; order Hyphomicrobiales; family Nitrobacteraceae; genus Bradyrhizobium; species Bradyrhizobium sp. Ses1. The sequence continues at coordinate 48,265 of NZ_JCAMOQ010000051.1, read as the reverse complement.
CCGAACTGGTCCGCACCATCATGAACGACGTCGCGCTCTCGACATGGAGCGTCTTGCTTCGAGAGGCACACGGTCATGTCGATACCGTGTGGACACGGGATGTGGCCCCGTCCTGCCAGGTGGCCATCTACCAGCGTTATCCATTGTTTGCGGCCGCAACCGAGGACGTAACTTTAAAGGACTTCGGCGATCTCTTTCGTCCCGGCGGCGTCCTCGATGATTATTTTCAGAAGTACCTGTCGCCATTTGTCATCGAGGGCAGAACCGGCCTTGGGCTGGCAGCTATCGACGGTGTGGCGGCGCCGATCCACACCGACGCCCTGAATCAATTTCAACGCGCGAGAGAGATACGAAAGTCCTTTTTCAGCGGCTCGGGTTCCGTTCCGGTTGTAAAGTTGAGCATCAAGCCGGTTTATCTTGCCTCCAAGTTTCTGCGCGCAACATTCGTCGTGGATGGCAAGGAGATCGTTTATCGCCATGAGGCGCCCCGTGCCTACGACCTTGAATGGCCGAGTCGAACCGATACAAGCACGGCCTCCGTCGCCCTTGCTTCTCTGGACGAAACCGAGGAGAGGATTGAGCGCTCAGGTCCTTGGGCGCTGTTCCATCTCATTGATGCCTTGCGACCCACCTCGCGTGGTACTCCCGACCGTTTCACGATCACGATCGGACGATCCGACCGGCCTGACGCGACTTTTGAATTGCGGGCGGAAAGTGTAAGCAATCCGTTCAACTTGGGTGCCCTTCGTTCATTCCGATGTCCGGATCACCTATGATAGGAGAGTTCTCAGCTTTGGGCAGGAGGCGGGCACATGACGCTGGCGGCACCTTAGTACGAGCGGTGAGATCGGTCGCAGTACTTTACGCCGCCCCCTTGCGGCGATGTGTAAGCGACGCGACACCTTCCAAGTAAGCCAGCAGATCGCAAAGGCAATCTCGTGTCGTGCTCTCCACAAACGATTAGCGGTCGGTGTTCCGACGGGCAGGATGCTGCCTTGCGCTTTTGCGCAGTAGGCGACCAACGACATGAGTGCAATCCTGAAATGCCCAACTTGAGTCTGTGCCGTGAGTGAGGCCCCCTTGGGATACGTGCTCGGCGGCCGTTTCGACTTGGCAGAGGTTATTAGCAAGGGCGGCACCAGCACCATCTATCGTGCGATCGATCGGATCGGCCTTTGGGCGCGTGAACAAAGTCCAGAAGTCGCAGTCAAAGTCATCCAACCAGATGCGAAGATGCGCCAGAAATTAGTAAAGCTGTTGCACCGCGAGGCGCGTCTTTTGCGTGACTGCGTACACCGGAATTTGGTCAGGATCTACGATTCCGACTACGACGGCAAGTACCATTACCTGGTCATGGAGCTCTTGAAGGGCCGCTCGCTGGCGCAGGTCCTGGCCTATCGTCACGGACGGCCGTTGTCACCCTCCGTGTCCTTTCAGATCGTCCGCGCCGTCGGGCAGGGCCTCGCTCACATGCACAGTCTAGGGATCGTCCATGGCGACATCAAACCGGGAAACATCTTCATGACCTCGACGGGCGAAATCAAGATTGTGGACTTTGGGACAGTTCTCATGCTCGATCGTCCGCCGCGACGCGACGGGGCCACCGCTTTGCTCTACGACGTTGGACTGTTAACACCGGTTTATGCGTCGCCGGAGATGCTGATGGGTGAGCCGCGGACAGAAAGCGACGATGTCTATTCTCTAGCAGTGGTTGCCTATCTAACCCTGACCGGCAACCACCCGTATGCACAGCGGCCAGCCAACGAGGCCCTCAACGCAAATCTCGCGCCGGCACCGCCGCCGACTATTTCGTCAGCGCAATGGCGGGTGCTCGCTTCGGGCCTTGCCCTCAACCGCGGCGACCGGATCGACACCGTCAGTGAGTTCGTCCGGCGGCTTGCCTGCCCGCGCTGGTTCTATCGATGGTGCGGTTAGCCGATGCCTCTGGTCGCAGCCCATGCGCGTTCCCTTGGCAAGCTTAGGGTCGATGGATGACAAGGATGCGGCGGTCTGGTCTCGACTCGGCTGTGTATCGCTCGCGATGGATGTAGAACGGTGTCATTGCGACCTGGCGGGTCGGCAGAAGTCTGAACTCTCTCAGTACGCTGATCAGGAAGTCGTCGGCCACGCGCGGGCCGTGGATCCAGTCACGGCCGACACTCTCTCCGATATCGGGCAATGGCCCGATTTGGTTCATCGCCTCAACTCGAGGGTGAGGCTGGAGCCCTAATTCCCTGTATCCAGGCGTGAGGATAAAGTTTTCGCCTAGCGGATTATTTGGCGTTACGGGCACCCGACCTGGCCACAATAGCGCAGCATAGCGCATACCGTTGATAAGCACACTTTGTGGTCGCAATGACGTCGGAAGGAGGCCGCTTTCTCGCAATTCGGCGATCAGCGGGTCCGGGGCAACGCCGCCGCTCCAGCCGGGGAGGACATAGGCTCCGAAGTCACGCTGCGCCGGGTTATCCTCTGCGCCGGCTGTAAGGATCGGTCCATCCGACGGCATTGTGGGTGGTGCCAGTGGTGATGACGATGGCCCGGCAATTTCGAAGCCCTGAAACATCGCCCCTCTCGCAAGTGCCCAATTCTCGAATTGGAAATCCCGAAGCATATCCCGCAAATTCAGCAGACGATTACGAAACCCGCCAATCGTGGGTGCGTCGCGCCCAATGTAGTCGCGTACATAGGCTTGTATGTCCGTATCCAACGACGGCAGCGCAATGCGGTGAGCCATTGGGGGTCTGTTGGTCTCGCGGATCCACCTGAGGAAATCGCTCATATCGTCAGCGGCATGTTCGGCGCCGCGCGAGCGACTGTTCGGGAGCTTCTCAGTAAGCCAATTCCAAAAGTCCTCATAGAGTGGCAAATCCACGTCATAAGGGGCGGGTCCCCGATTGGAGCTGCTGCTGTCGGTGGTATGGGTGCTACCGCTATCGGTGGTAGAGCTGCGACGGCTGCCCGACGACGATGGCCTGGCCCCCTCAAAGGCTTGAAACATCACGTTCCTTTCACGAGCCCAGTTCTCAAATTGCAGGTCTCGAAGCATATTCTCCCAAGTTCAGCAGGCGGTCACGAAACCCACCCATCAGCGGTACATCGCGCCCTATATAGTCAGCTGCATAGGCTTGCACGTCGGCGTCCGACGACGACAGCGCAATCCGGTCGGCGATTGGAGGTCTGTTGGTCTCGCGGATCCACGCGAGGAAGTCGTATATATCGCCTGCGGCCAGGGCGGCACCGTAGGAGCGGCGGCGCGGAAGCTTCGCAGCAAGCCAGTTCCAGAAGTCGCCATAGAGTTGCGTATCCACCTGATAGGGCCGCGACCACTGAGTGGAGCCGCTGCTGCTGTCGCTCACGCGAACCTCCGAAAAATGTGCAATTGCAGCGTTGAGACATGTTCGCTCGATCCGAAGCGCGCATGTTACGTGAGTTCGGTTGAGCCCGATGCCTTAAAATTGAAAAGCAGCGCGATTTGCCGTCGCTCCTTCGCGATCAATCTTCCCGCAGCCCATACTTGCTCGTTGGGCAGCATCATATATGCCGCGATGACCACGAGAACTCTGACGACCACAATCATCTGGTGATACCCGTTCTCGCGTTCGCTCAAAGGCAATTCCATCGGAGCAACAGCGAGTCGATCGGCTGCGGTCAATCGCTGAGAGACGAGAGGCTCACGCCGGCGGCTCCGCTTGGATCCCTTTCCTTTGTCCGGCACGGACAAAACTCCGTGGCCGTCTGTCCTCTCGCGTCGTAATGTCCGCGTCCTCGGTAGCTCCGGAGTTATCACGGCCTTGCATCCAAAGCGGTTCGAAGATAGGAGCCACAATCTTCGGTCGCGCCTGAACTGATCATAACGCTCTTCTCTTACGAGCGTAAGGCGCATCGTGCCGTTCTGAGATGCTTAGGCTAGGAGAAGATATCCAATTCGAGCGCGATGCCGGGAAGTGAAACAGACCAGTCTGGAGCGTCTGTTCGGTTACGACCATTGTCGACATGCCCTTTTGCTGGGCAATTCTTAGACCCGTAGTGCTATTTCCAGCGTGGTAGCAGCAAGCAGGATCGACATTACCCGTCAAAGACGCATCTTCCAGCGTCGAATGTCGTTTGCCGATCATCTCGGGCTAGTCGGTTATTCAAAAGTAGCGGTCCTTCCCGATCGACAAATTATGTGATGCAGCAAAAGAACCTTGGGGTTTGGGCCAGCTTGACTCCTTGTGCGGTGTCTGACAGTCGCGCCGGCCTTGTCAGCTTGAGAACACTAATCTGGCAAACCGCAGCTTTTCAAAACCTGATCAGCAGTTCAAAGAGGAAATGCCCATTGGCACAACTTTTGCTATTGAGATGCAGAAACACCGATGCACAGAGTCCACGAACCGCTGGGCGAATGACGCTCGCTTTCCCTTGAACCCACGCGCATCGTTTTCGAGAAGGAAACCCAACATATCCCCACCGTACCTGAGCCACACGCAACAGGTGCATGGGCCAGTCGATTGGGCTCACAACAATGACGCGAGGTGGCCAATGCTAGTGCCGGAGCCAATTCGAAATGCACCACCCGGCTGTCGGCCCCTTGCTGAGGGGCAAGGATCACCGCAAGATGCGTCTTGCGCTCGGAGCATTGGAGAGGCGATGAACTCTTCACAATCAAGGACGCCAGATGCACGGTTGGAACGTGCACCATGCGGCGCCAGCCAATCGCGATACCTTATTCATGGCAACGAGAAACTGACGTCGGGCTGGCTGGCCGCCTACCATTTCGCCCGCGGAACGGCGGGCTCGCTTCAGGCATCGACGCGACCGTATCGAGCCTGTCGGCGAGTTCGCCTGGTCCTCGATCGTCCCGAGTCTGCCTCCGCTGTCGGCGCTTGCTGCCGTCGTAAAACGGGTCGGGAACGTGAGATATCGTTTGCACTAGGTGTTTTGGGCTCCCAGGCGGCCCCTTGCTCCGCGGCACTGTGGCAAGCGTTGTTAGCACTGCCGCAGTTGATTTGGTGCACCGATGACCAACGAATCGAATCTCAGCATTGACCTGGACATTCGCGGCAAGCGCAGCATTGAGCTCAACGTCCAAGGTTTCGAGGGCACAGAGTGTATTTCCTTGCCGTTTAGCTACGTGATTTACGCCACGACATCGAGCGATGTCGATACCAGCTCTTTGATTGGCGAGCGCGCCACGCTGTCTGTCAAAACCGCATGTGGGCGATGGCTTGCCTCGGGCCTGTGCGCCCAAATCGAGGAACTCGACCCTACGGTGACCGACCTGCGGGTGCTCCAGTTTGTCCTGCGACCGCGCTTTGCGGTCGCCGAGCTCTCCGTTGCGAGCCGCATTTATGGCCCTGACCAACCCGTGGGTGTCGACGACATCATCAAATTGCAGTTGGGCAAAGTGAGCATCGCAATTCCCAGCGAATACAATCTTGATCGCTATCCGAAGCGAAATTATATTGTGCAATACAACGAAAGTGATCTGACGTTCATTTCGCGCCTTTGCGAACGGAATGGAATTTTCTACTTCTTCAAGCAAGAAGAGGACGGTGAAACCGTCGTTTTTGGCGACAAGAATCTGGCCTTTCCCAACGTCAAGTTCGGCGATAAGTCGAGGATTCTTTACGCGCGCGCGCACGAGCGGCAGGCACCGCGAAGCGTCGACGAAAGCGCCGTTCGCTCGTTCCGACAGCGCCGGGTTCTCTCGACAAAGACGATCGCGTTCCGCGATTATAATGAAACGGTGCCTTCCGTCGTCTCTGTCGATCAGCAGGTCGGGCAAGGCAGCGGTTTTGTGGGCAAGGCCTCGCGCTTCGGCGGGCATTTTGCGAACGAAGCCGAAGCGACCGCCCTGGCCCGGATCCGGGTCGAACAGATCTGCGCCGGCCAGACAATGTACATCGCTCACAGCGACGCGCCGGAGCTGCGAGCTGGCGTCATCTTCGAACTCGAGGGCCATCCCCGCTTCGATGGCAAGTATCTCGTTATCGCCGCGGATCACTCGGCCTATTGCCCGGCCCCGACTGGATTCCATGCAGCCATGCAGAATGGGCGAGCCTACCAGAACATGGTCCATTGCATCCGCTCGGACGTGCCTTATCGACCGGTTGCGATGACGCCTGTGCCTCTGGGCGTCGGCCTTCACACCGCCACGGTCGATGGAGAAGCCTGGAATGGGCGGGCCGAGATTGACAACCAGGGACGCTACAGGCTGCAGTTTACATTCGCCGAGGAACTGGCGAAAGGCGCTGGCAGCGACTACGTGCGCAAACTCGAACCTTATGTAGGTCCGAATCAAACCGGCTTGCATTGTCCGTTGGTGCCAGGAACGGAAGTCATGGTCGGCTACTTGAACGGCGACATTGACCGACCAGTCGTGATCGGGGCGGTCCACAACCCCGATATGAAGGGAGGAGTGACTTCGGACACGCACTTGTTCAATCGCCTCAAGTCGCAATCTGGCGCCTCGATCGAAATCTACGACGGACCTGCGTCACCTTCTGGCGCCTTATGACCGCCTGGCGTCCAGCGACTCATGAGATCGACCCGCTGTTGGAATCGGTCGCTGATACGGCACGCGCAACCATCTTGCCGACAGCATCGATCAACATGCCGCCGCCATCGGCCGATGGCATTCGGTCGCAACGGCTTCGTGATGGACGAGAATTGCGCCTCAAATTGTCTACGCACTGTCTCGGGCAGGAACAACGCGGCCCTCGCGCGGTGCTCGTCTACGCGCTGAAGGGCAGTGTCGTTGTCGATAACAGCACGGGTTACAGTGTGACCGGGCGGGCCGTCCTCGACGTTGCCACGCGCGCATTTCTCGATGTCTTGTGTCAATTGAAGCAGGTCGGCCCGGTTACGCCCTGACAGCACGTTGTCACGATCGCGACGATGTCGTCGCTCGATGGTGCCGGTGTCTGGACGACCGCGCAGCGCTGTGCCGTCAGATCGGGAAGGCTCGCGATACTTGGTAGCGGATAGCCACCGCTCTTGGCATGGATTTTGCGATATCCATCGCGCCGGTGCGTGCCGGCGTATGTCAGAAAACAGGAGGGGAAAGTGTCCCTTGAAGCCTACTTGAAAATAAAGGGAAAGAAGCAGGGTGACATCTCCAAGGATGCCTCCAAGCCGGATAGCATTGGGCAGGTCGCCAAGGGTGACTCGGATAAGCAAGGGAAGATCACCGTCGTCGCTTTCACCAGTGGCATCATCGTTCCACGCGACGCGACGAGCGGTGTCGCCACGGGCGCTCGCAACCACCAGCCGGTGCTCTTCACCAAGTTCTTCGATCGTGCCTCGCCGTTGCTATGGCAGGCGCTGGCAACAAACGAGGTGCTCGAAGATGTGGTTTGCGAGTTCTATCGCGCCGACCCCGGGGGCATGCCGCAGCCGCAGAACTTCTTCAAAATAAGCTGGAAGAACGCGACGTTAGTCGAAGGCAAGGCTTATGTGCCGCTGACGATCAATCCGCAGAACAATTTCTTTCAAAACATGGAAGACTGGTCGTTCACCTACAAAGAAGTGAAATGGGAGCACGTTCCCGGCAGCACCAGCGGCGAGGATAAATGGTAACCCCCCTGTCAGGTTTGCGAAGCGAAGGGCGGTGACTTGGTCCGAGGCACGATGCGGGCAATGGTGGATATATTGCCCGCATCGACGCGTCCGGGCCTTCGAAGTGGTCATGCCGGTTCTGCTTCATGGCAGTGTGTAGACACGACGAGGAGTTGGTAGATTGATCCAGCTTCGCTTAACAGAGTGTTGGATAAGCCTGCGGCTTTGGCTCCTACAATGGGTGCGGTGAGACCAGGTGGAGCAAGCCGGGCTCATATGCTTGCGGCTCGAACGAATTGTCCGACGCACAACGTAGACACCCGGCAAAAAATCTACCGATTCATTTGGTGGCTTTAGGATCTCGCGGTGCATCAAGTCGGTCGTGTTCGGACCGAAATGTCGCGCGCGCCAAGAGGGGCCGCAATCGTGCTGCTGATCCTGCATAATGGCCATGATTGACGCGCATGAGATGTGAATTGGGAATAACCAGCCCTGACGGTGTTCGCCACGAAACCGGCGGATCGTTCGTGGACTGCCCGACAGCTTAGCTCGATGGCCGCGTTCCACGAAATTGATCATTTTCTTGCTTCTCTACGTTCCCGGGTTTGGCGGATCGTTGGCGGACAGGCTGGGGCAAGTGTCCTCAGTGCGCCTCACCAAGCGGACCATTCACTTGCTGCGCTTCGCTCCCAGGTTTGGCAAATCGTCGGCGGACAGGCCGAGGCCCCGAGTTCGATGACTGCGCTTCATGGAGAGCGCCATTCGCTTGCTGCGGTCAGTGCCCGGAGTGTAGCAACTCCAACTGGGAGGAGTTCTGTGGTGTGGCAGGCTGGGAGGGGAACGAATAATGGAGACGGAGCGAAAGGCGGGAGGGGAGATGGGCCAAACGTTGCGCGCGCAGTGAAATATGGATTGTATCTCGCGGGCGCGGGCTACGCCTATAATGAGGTCGCAAACAACTTCTTCCTTTCTACGACATCACTGCACGACGGGAAGAAGGGCTTCACCAGCAACGAACGGCTCAGGTTAGCCCAGGCGAAGGCGAGGGAGTACTACACATCGTATCACGCTGCCGACCCTGACACTCGGCGCCTCAATGAACGTCCCCTCAATCCAATCCGTACCTGCGGTAACAACCTGTTCGTAACGATGATAGACTTCCGGGCGGCGACCTATGTACACGTTGGTCACCTGGTGAATACCACAGAGGCGCGCACGTCTCTTGTGGTGAACCTGAGCTGTATGAAGGGGCATCTCGTGAAGGACGAGTGCGTGGCCAAGTACAGGCCACCGAAAGTACCGAAGGATCCGGACCTTACGAAGAGCCCGCTATACGACAAAAAGAACAAGTACGCATTGACGGGCGTGCTCAACGAGGAAACTGGTGCTTACGGCTACACCTCAAGATCAATCACGCAACCGTTCGTGAACAAGGGCATGCAGCACTTCCACGATGCCATTCAGAGCGAGAAGGGATTAACTTTCAAGCGATGTATCGAGAGGCTCGAGGCGCTGCTCGACAAGGATTGCGGTCTCGGAGAGGAGGCCCAGTTCGCGGCCGGCCAAGCCATCCTGAACTTCAGGCAGGTCTACGCGGCGGACGAGCATTGGGGACACGCTGAGAACGTCGTGATGCAGACCCTGTCGGAGCAAGGCTGGCTGTCACGGGCGGAAACCAGCAGGCTCGATGCGACTTTTATGTTCGAAGATCCGAATAAGAACCCGCTCAAACGCAACAAAAGTTGGGTTGGGCCGAACCTGCACCAACTCGACGGCTGGCTCCAGGAGAGGCGGTCGCGTCATGGTCGCGTGACAGGCGAGGAGTTGAATTACGCTAAGATGGATGACTTGAAATATCTGCCCATCGCGCACGTCAAGTTGAACGAGCAAAGCAATGGATTCGAGGACTGCTCGGGACTTGGCGACTCGTTCACGTGCGCCAATGCGGTCGCCTGCATCAATCACGCGCGCTTGATAAGCGGCCAGCCGCGCCTCTCAAAGGAGGAGGTCGTAGTCATCGTCGCGTGTCTTAACGCCGTATACGACGATACGACGTCAATAAGACATACGCTCCACGAGGTGGCACGAGGTTGCTTCGCCGGCGCTGGTTACACGATCGAAGACGCAGACGAGTTCTATGGGGGAGTGTGTCGGAACGCCGCGCAAGAGTATTACGGCGGCAAATATCTCTCGATGCGGAGTTGACGCCGTAAGGCATCGGACGAACTACGCTCTCGCGGCAGTCTGAGCTGGAACGAGTTGGGTCCGATCTCATTGCGCATATGTGTCCCAGAGAAGTTGGATGGCGAATCCGGGAGGATGAAAAAGCGGCTCGTTCGAGGGAATGATGAGGCGGGGACGCAATGCGCATGCCGTCATTTCAAGAAAGACTTTGGTCGCGCTACAAAAACGAGAAGTAGGCCATGACGGTGCCGCAGTCATCCGGAATGACGCAGTGATCGACTGCGCGGAGTATAGTTGCTTGATCTCGCGTAATAGGGCTGGCCTGTTATCGCTTGCTCGATACTGTCGCGTCATAGGGCGGTATCACCAGTCCGCTGATTTCCGTCATCCAATTGTATCGGTTTGGGCGACAACGGGGTTCGTCGAGCCTGCGACGCCAATTTTAGCCCGAGACCGGCTAAAGTCGTTCTTAGGATATATGATCCGCGGGCAATCGTCCTTGCGATGGCGATCGCTGATATCGCAGGCGAGGCGGGCGATATCTTTCTGCAGATCGCGATAGGTTTCAATGCCGCCGCGCGACGGGGGGAGCACCAGGCGACGCCCCAGTTAGGCAGTTCAGCGGATCGCCGATTGCGCGTTAGGCGGGATGGCAGACCAGAGGACTTACCCCGTGGCGGAGTTGTCAGGTAAGAGCAACCTTTCCAAGCCGTGCTCTGCGAGCACCTTCTGCATGAGCTCCCCCTTGATCTCGCGGACAATTTCGTTGCGGATTCGGGCTCGGAGGGGCGGCTCGGCGTCGCTGGTCGGCTGATGATCAGCCAGCCGTTGCGCCAATCGGCTCTCCAACTCCTCGCCCATCCGGCCTTCCATCGCAGTGTAAGCTTCGGGTGCGATGCGGCTCACCAGCGTGTCCCAGGGCTGCCAGCGGGTTGCCAGGAAGTCGGCGAACTCCGCCGCCTCCTGGTTGCGCACGGACGTCTTAGCCGCGGCAAGATCGTCCTCGGTGACGTAGGAGACCCCCACGAAGCGCATGTCCGGCGCGATGTGCCCCAGCTCCAGCGGCTCGCGCAGCTTGGCCTGATAGGCGAGATAGACCTCGATCTCGTCGACGAGGGGGAGCGAGGTCACCTTTTCGCGCGCGATCCCCTCCAGCGCGACCACGCGGAACATAAAGCGGCCCTGCTGAAGGAGCTTGTCGAGATGCTCATTGTAGGCTCCGCCCAGAACATCAGCGTTCACGCGCGCGGTATGCATGCCATTCCAGTTCAACTTGATGCGATCCTCGCAGCTCTCGTTCGCTGCGACGGCCGCCTGGAAATACTGCTCGCGCAATGTCGGCCTCCCTGCCGCCTGCCGCAGGTCCTCGGCCACCGCCTGCCGAAATGCGTCATAGTTCACGGTGTCCCGCAGCCTGTCGAGGAAGCGTGAATATTCCTCGGCTCCCGGCTCGTCGGCGAAGCTCCGCCAGATGGCCGCCGCGTCCGGCTCGTCAAGCCAATCCGCGACTGCCTCGGCCAGAGGCCGCGCCCGATCTTGTGCTGTTTCGTCGGGATCCGAGAAGAACACGTTCGGGCCAGCATAACCCTCAGCCTTCATGGCCGCCGTCAGGTTGGTCCGCACCCGCGCAGGCAGCGGGTTATCATCCAGATCAACGAGGCGGCCGGAGCCGAGCTGCGTTAGCAGGGTCTCGGGCAGGCTGGTCAACCGATTGTTGTCGACGTGCAGTTGACGGAGTCCTGCCGGGAGAGCCGTGGGCAGGCTGGTCAGCCGGTTGCCGCTGGCGCTGAGCAGCGTGAGGCCGGCTGGAAGCGTTGCGGGGAGGCTGGTCAGCTGATTGTTTGGGACGTACAGGCGCTGGAGCCCGACGGGGAGGGTTGCGGGCAGGCTGGTCAGCCGGTTGCCGCTGGCGCGAAGGCATTCGACGCTGGCCGGGAGATTGGTGGGCAGGTTGGCGAGCCAATTGTTTCTGGCGTGGAGGGTTTGGAGACCGCTCGGAAGGATATCGGGCACGCTCGTCAGCTGATTGCCGTCGATATTCAGGTGTTGGAGCCCCGCCGGGAGGGCGGCGGACAAGCTGGTCAGGGACAGCAATGAAAGATCCAGCCACGGCGGTTCATGGGGCGCTGTTTCCTGCCAAGCTTTCGTTCGTCTTACCGCCTCTGGCCGATTCTCATGGTCGCCCTGCCCCGCTTCGGCCGCCCAGGCCTCAAGGATCTGATCTTGCGACGATTCGCCTGGAGCCGGAGTCTCGAGGTTCGTCGGATCGTCGGCGGCTGACGCACGCGGCTCTGTCAAGGCCTTGCCCTTCTGCTCCGCGCGCTCGAACCTTGCTGGTCCCCTTGTTCGGGAGTTTCGCAAGTCATGCCAGGCCTCGCTGGGCATGCGCAACGACTCGTCTCCAAGCCGATCGCCAGCACCACGAATGGTGATCAGCGACGATTGATGAAGCAGGCGATCAAGGACCGCGGCCGAGCAGTTGCAGCGAGACTCGTACGTCTGCACGACATCTGCTGCAATCGCCGTGGTTGATATTGCGAACAGGCTTCATCACATTTCTCGTTCTGAATCTGACCAGGTCAAATGGGTGACTCCTAGATAGAGACGCTCTCGTAGGCGACAAATCTCGTGTAACGGCGTCGGGTTTCGCTCCGAGGCGGCGCGCATGTACCAAATGAGTCGGCGATGGCCGGCATGTCTGTTGCCGGATGATGAGCTTCCGCCGCCACCAATGCTCGACCGCTTCGGCAATGCCGATGGTACCGTCATCCAAAAGCGCACGAGCAACGTCATTGTCTCGAACGTGACAATTTCATTGCGCTCAAGCCGCTTGATCACGTGCACGATGCGATCGAGCCGCTTGGCTATTGCAGCTCTCCCGCCGATCGGACTCGACCGCAGAAGGAAGCACCAATCGCAGCTTAAGCAATCGGCGACTTGGGCTCGCCGCGATGCTGTGGCAGCGCGCCGCTCAGTCAATCGGTTGTTTGCGTAGCAGGGTCTCGAGGTGGCGCCGCCCTTCGTCGATCGCGCCGGACCAATGCCCGAACCGTTCCTGCACGACAACTTCGAATGAAGGATACCACAGTGGTTTTCCGCCAGCCTGAGCCCAATACCAGGGATAACCGCGCGGCACGAAAACCACGCCGGAGACGCCGAGCGCTCCGGCGATATGGACGGCGAAGCTGTCGGGCCCGACCACCGCGTCGAGATTGGCGATCGCTGCGATCATTTCCGCAGGGCTCTCGATGTGCACGCCAGCATCGATCGGACGACTCCATCGCTTCATGTCATGCCGTTGCGCGCCGCTCATCAAACTGACAGGCGTGACGGAGTTTGGAATCGCAGCTGCGACTTGCCCCATCGATACGCCGAGCGCGCCACCCTCCCACACGATGCCCACCAGAGGCCTTGCGAACGCGGCCAATGCATCCCGCCATTTGGCGAACAGTTCGGCCTCGGGGCGCAGGTAGGGAATGCCATCGGCAATGTTGCGGGCGTCGGTCGGCAGAACGCGCAATAATGATTGCAGCGGCATAGCCGAGATCGCGGGCCTCGGTTCGTCCAAAATCACTTGCTCGGCGAGGTTGGCAAGAAGAGCCTGATAACATGGATGCGCGACCACATGCACATCTTGCGGGCGCGGCAGCCGACGCAAGAGACGAGCGAGTGCGATGAACTCAAGGGCGCCCATCGTCGGCGGCACGACTATCCGCCTCACAGGTGCCGAGGCGGCCGGCTCGGGCGTCGGGAAGCGACCAAGCGTCAGTTCAAGCGTCGTCTGCAGAGACTTCGCTGCGTCATTCTCAGGTCGCGTGTGCACGACGTGACCGACAAGTGTGAGGGATTCGTCGAGCCGGCCAACGAGCTGTAGGACACGCGCCAGAGCAAGCGCGGCGGTAGGATCCGATTTGCGAGCGCGCACGAATTCCGTCAGTTGCGCAATGCCGCGGTCCACCTCACCCTTGGCAATCGTAACACGGGCCAAGATTTCCCGCGCACCAACATGAGCGGGCGCATAGGCGAGCAGTTTCTTGCAGGTGGCCTCCGCTTGCGACCAGAGTCCACTTGCGGCGTGGCAATAAGCCAGATGCAAGAGCCCAGCTGTATCGAGCGGGGCGCGCAGATGCGCGCGCGCGGCAAGGCTGAGCGCCTCGTCGAGGCGCCCGCGTTCAAGCTTGAGCACCGATAAATTGCCCAGCGCGTCGGGATCGTCCGGAGCAATCTCAAGCGCACGAAGCAGGGCGGCCTCAGCCGCCGAGCTGTGGCCCAAGGCGAACTCGAGGGCGCCAAGTTGAAGGAGCGCACGCGCATTCATGGGCTCGTGGTGGACCACGGTCTCTGTCATCGCACGGGCTTCCGCAACCTCGCCTCGGCTCAGCAAGGCCTGAGCGAGCGCCAGCTTGATTTCCTCGTTGCGCGGGGCGAGAGCCGCCGCGCGTTCGAGGCAAATCACCGCCGCCTCAGCGCGGCCGAGCAATCCGTGGGCGATGCCGAGATTGGTGGTGAGGCCGGCGTGTTCGGGGTAGATGGTCGCAGCTTCAGACAGCATGTCGAAGGCAAACTCGATCCGCCGGCGCGCAAGCGCCAGTGTGGCCCTCGCATTGAGCGTATCGGGATCACTGGTGGTGGCGACCTCCTCCAGCAGCGCCTCCGCCTCCTCGAGACGGCCGGCCGAGATAAACTCCTGGGCCGTTCTAACCCTCTCCTGCCGGGTCGGAGCCGGCATGCCAGTGGACAGCATCTGTGCTATGCAACTGTGACGCGCTTGCCATCGAGGCGGAGATCCTCGCTCACCGCGATGACCTTGCTGTGCGCCATCTCGGAGGCAATGCCGGTGACTCTAATGGCCTGGGTTTCGGTCTGCAATGTGTCGATACGCTCGATCACCGCGACACGCTCGACCGCTTTTACCGTAAGTTGCTCGGCACTCGCTTCCTGGAGTCGCGCTGAGCATCGGACACGGTCCGCGATCAACGTGTAGAGCTTGCCGATCCAGGTGCCTTTGTCCGCAAGCACTGCGAGCAGCTTAGTCTGCAGATCGATGCTGTCGGCCCGCAAGGACAGGCGCTGGCGCGCGGCGATCGTGATGGTCTCGCCCTCAATCGACATATTGCGCCCGCCGGGCAGGCCGACCATGCCACCATTGGGAGCCGTCCGCTCCAGCACAGTGACGATGAAGACTTGCTCCACGTTGGTGAAGAGCAGCACCACGTCCTGTGGCATGGGTCGGACCAGGCAGCCAACGGCGACCGTCGCCGTGTGACGGGCGCCAGCGACCTCGACCTCGACCGCAGAGCCATCGTCGCTGACCGACACGACACGGGCCGTGTGATGCCCAGGCTCAAGCAAGCGCTCGGCCATCGCCAAGATGTCGGTGCTTGTGGCACGGATCGGCATCGTCATCCTTGTTCTCCAGCTCGCTACATGAAATTTATCGACTTCTTTTGTATGACTTCCTCATTGCCGGAACTGGACGTGATCTCAGCTTTTCGGGTCACAAGCTTGTACTCTTCGGTGTTCGACTGTCCCTTTCTCAATTCTTCTTCGGATTGGGATACGCTGGTCTTGCAGAATTTGATGTCGCGACCGACCGACTTGAAGTCTTCGACGGGAGCGAGCTTGAAATCGCTCGTCCTGAGAATCTTGGTATCGCTGTCAGCCGACTTGAAATCGGGGCCAAAAACACACTTGGTCGAGTTGCCAATCACTTGCTTGACGTCGTGTCCTTCGACAATGTCAAGTTTGTTGCCGATCGTCATAGAGGTCATATCACTGAGGTTGACTGAACATTCTCGCGAGATCTTGAAGGTGAACGCTTCTCCAAAGAACATGCTTACGGTCTTGGCCATCGTCAGCGTGGTAGCTGCGCCTCGCATGCAGGTGAATTTAGTGCCTTGAAACAATTCCTTGGTGTCTCCCATCGTCTGCTTTTCCGAGTTGCCAACGGTCGTTTCCAGCTTGTGGCCGTTGTTGATGAGCTTGACTCGGTTCGAGGCCGTCAGGATGATGTCCGCAGGCGTCCCATTAGCGCCAGCACTGATTGACACGCCATTCTCGGCGGAGATCTCATAAGTGCCTTTCGAGACCTGATGTTGGGAGTTGCCGTTCGTGACCTCCGTGGTCTGACCGCGACCGATTTTGAGCAGCGCAGCGCCTTCGATATTGGCCTGGAAGTCCTTGTTGGTGAAGGCAAGCAAGCCGGAATTGTCGCTTTCATGTTTGCTGATCGCAGCTGGACTTTCGCCAATAGTCGTTGTGAGGCCAGTGACAAGTTTTTCTTCTTCGTCCGAATAAGAGCCGAGGCGAAGATAAGTTGACTTCGTCAGGGGAGAAGCCAGGCTGTCTGGAACGACCAGTCGCGTATAGGCATTTGGCATAGCGGATACCCTAATCGGATAGCTGTCGGCACATTAGCGCTGCGCCGTCAAACGGGTTTGAGAGGGTGATATCGAAAGTCCGAACGCGTTCGGGTTGGCGCCGTTCTGCTTCGTCGGCATCCCCATTTTGGTTGCCGGTGACCCGCCGATCGACAAATTGTCCGATCCCGCTTTGGCGCGGCCCGGACCCATGACAAGGCCAGAGATGACGCCGAGGCCCACACCTGCGCTATCACCCATCGATGTCGCGCGCTCGGTCGTCATGTTGTGTGCAGGCATACACATGATCAGGCACCGAGACTGCGTAGGAATAGCCGTCGTGTTCATAGCGACGTTTGGATAGGGGGTGGGCACAACGGCGAGTCCGGATGGTGTGTTGCAGACGTCGGGAAAGGCTTGATCCGCCGCCGACATCGGGCCACTTGAATTGACAAAACTCATTTGTTTAGCTCACTCCATAGAGAGGGATGACGCGGCTTGGATCATAGAGTTCGGCGACGGCGCGTTCCGGCACAGTGTTTAAGACGCTCCCATGCCGGGTCACGAACCGACTGCCTTCGATCGACGCGCAGTGAAAGTCAGTGCGCAGAAATCGCGAGCCGGAAAAGTCGCTGCCATCGACCACGGCGTGGTGCATCAGCGCGTAGGACATATCGGCGCCGGCAAACGAGGCGCACCTGGCTGATGCACGTGTGAAAACGGCTGTTCCCAATTGAGTGCCGGAAAGATCGCAGCCGTCGAGGCGCGCTTCTACGAAGATGCATTGCCTCAAATCGGCATTGCGCAGCCTGGCGGCTTGCAGGTCAGCCCTGACGAACAGTGTGTTCGGGGCGGTCGCGCCGGAGAGATCGGCACCCACGAGGCTCGCGCCCGTCAACACGGAACCGGACAGGTCTGTTCCGGACAGGTTTGCGCCTCGCAGCTTGGCACCGCTCAGATTCGCTCGCGCGAGCATCAGCCCGGAGAGATCCCGCTCCGACAGATCGCATTCGGAGAAATGGATCGTGTCGCAGCGCAGTCCCGTGAGCTGTGCACTACGCAAATCGGCCTGCGTTATGGCGGCGTTCCTCAGCGTGGCGTTGTCGAGCACGACATTGGCGAGGTCACAATCCATGAGAGCGCTTTGAGAGAGAGTGGCCTTGCTCAGGATCGTCCGGGCCAACACGCAACGCATCGCTGTCGTCTGGCTGAGCCGCGTCTCGCCGAAGTCGCTATGGCTGAAATCTGATGTCATGAACGTCGACTGGGTCAAGCGCGCCCGCCGCCAGTCGGATCCGCCAGCGTGGCAATCGACAAATATGCATTTGTCAAGGTAAGCATCGGCGAAGGAAGCGCCGCTGAAATCGCAGTCCTGAAACGTCATGCCGGTCAGGCGGGCATGCGTGAACTGGCTGCCGCGAAAAGAGGAACTCAGCACCACGCCATCGTTCAGGCGTAGTCCAGATAGCGTCTCGCCATCGAGGTTAGCTTTGCGTACGGGGAACTGATGGTCGATCGACTGCAATATAAGATCAATTGACATGGCGCGTGACCATCAGGACGGTGCGGTCGATATTTGCGTTGCTCAAATCGGTCGCGACCAAGGAAGCATCCATCAGGTCTGCACCATAGAGATTTGCATGGCGCAGGCTGGCGCCGGCCAGGTTGGCCTGGTTGAGATGCGCCTCGAGCAGGTTGGCCGCATAGAAGTCGCTGCCGCGCAGATCGTTGGCGGTGAAGACCGCGCGTTTCAGCGAGGTCATTCGGAAGGTGGCGCGCGCCAGCGTCGACTTGCCGAAATAGGCACCGTTCAGTCGAGCCATGGTGAAGTCGGCGCCACTGAGGTCGACCGTCTGAAAGGAGAGCGCCTCGGCGCTGCTGCGGCCGAACCGGGCGTCGCGCAGATCGACATCGCCGATGAAGCTGACTTGGTCAAATCGCGCGCTCGAGAGATCGAGTAGGGCCGCTGTCACCTTGAGAAAACAGGTTTGCTCAAGTCGCGCGCCAGCAAAGCTCGCACAAGATAGCGAGAGATCCATGAATTGTCCGCGCTCGAGGACGGCGTTCCCCCAATCCGTGTTATCGAGCGCGGCTTCGATGAAGGAGCATTCACGGATTTGCGCAGAGCGGAGGGTCGCCCCGATCATCGGTACCCGCAAAACCTGGAGCTCGCCAAGATGCGCTTGGTCGAAGCATGCGCCCACCATGCGCGCGCCGAGAAGATTGGTGCGCACAAGCTGGCTGCCCGCGAAACGTGTTCCACGGCAGTCGGCTTCACCGAGATTGGCTTCGGTGAGATCGGTCGCGCTTAAATCAGCGTTGATGAGCGTTGCGCCGGTCAGCGCGGCTTTCATCAGTTTCGCACCGGCCAGGTTGGTTCCGTTCAGCTTCGCGCCTTCAAGGAAGGCGCCGGAGAAGTCCGCGTTCGCGAACCTTCGCCCGGAGAGGTCGGCGCCGGCGAGATCCCGACCAGCAACCAGGCTGCCGCGTCGGAACTCCTCTTCCACCAGATCGCCCAGCGCGCGTGCGACAGCCGGCGCCAGCATCGCGTCAGGCTTGAGCGGCTTGGGTGAGGCGAGCCTTACCGCGGCCGTGCCGGCTGCCAACTGACCTTCCGCTCTGTCGATCTCGGTCCGTAGGACGGTCACCGCTTTCGTAGTTTCTGTCTTCGCTGCGGCGATCCCTGCTCCGGGCTCGTCACTGTTTGCCCCTTGATGGGGTGCACTCAAAGCCTCAAACGGCGCGCGATCATCGGACAGTGACGCAGGAAGGACCCTTCTGAGCGCCTCTTCAGCATCGGTGAGTGCCGTACGCGCTCGTTGGGCGGCGTCAGGCGGTGGATCGGAGGCGTCGATCTGCGCCAGTATCTCGTCAATGGTCAGGCGCGGCGGCGCCTCTGGCGTGGCGCTCCGCGATTTTTCCGGCAGGTCCGGCTCTGGGATATCGGGAAGCAAAAAGGCGTCGTCCGATATCGCGTTGCGTATCGGCTCGAGCGGCCGTCCCGCCGCCAAGTCAAAGAAGCGAGCATGCGCAAGTTCGAATTGTTTTTGCTCGTCGAGCGGTTGCGTTGCCGTCCCAAGGACATCGCCGCGCCAGTCTTTCGCCCGAGCAAACTTGTCTTCGATATCCTTTATGAGGCCCGGATCAGTATCCGGCAACTCAGGGAATGGCGAGGCGTGCTCAAAGCTTGCGTCCATCGACTGCGCGGCGTCCGTGGACGAGATTGCGGCAAGCAAGGCGTCGATATCGCTCGGTGCGGCGTTTCCGCTAGCAACCTTTTCATAGGCTGCACGTATCGGTCGATATTGGGCGTCAAGCCTGTCGACGTCGGATTCTGCCTTTGCCTGGACCGTCTCCAACGCGTCGAGGATCTCGGACAATTCGATCTCGCCGCTCTCGAGTTCCTCCGGCAACAATTCGGGAATGCTCGATGGTTCGACTGACGGTATCTCGATCGTCGGACGCAGCGAAGGCGGGAGCTCAATGCGTGCGAACTCCTGATCGAGCGCCCAGTGCATGGAGGCCAGCTGTCGCGCTCTGCGCTGTTCGGCCAGATGCCGACGCCGAGCCGTGCGACGTTCGCGTTCGGCAGCCGAAATCTCAGGGGCAAGTTGATGTTCCGAAAACGCATAGCGTGGGGCGCTCGCCGGGTCGAGCCGCAGCCGCCGGACATTCAGATAATGATCGAACGGCCGCGCCGGCTCGCCTTGTTGCTCGTAAGCGACGATAATGTCGCCAACGTCGCTGCCGTCCAATTCCTGCACGGCAATCGCGGTGCGATAGATCATGACGCCGCGGCGGGCTCCCGCGAACAGCCACAGGGTGTCGATGTGCGTCTGCAGTTCCGTGACGCCACGCATCACATCGCGCCAGCCGATGAAGCAGCGCACGCGAAAGGTCGGCAGACGGCCTTCGATCAACGGATGCTCGGCGGAGAAGTTCTGCAGCGCGTAGGATTCTCCGCCGCAGATGAAGCCGCTCAAGCGCTGGTCTGGTGGAGCGAACAGAAAAAGCCGCGGATCGGCATCGCTCGCCAGAGCGGGGGCAACTGATTGCAGCCACGTGGCATCATAGGTTCCCGCGTACTGTAGGCGCTCATTGCTATCAAGCGCCATTGGTCCGAAGGTTGCGGGCGGTGCGATCGCGTCGATGAACTGAATAGCATGCTCGGGGCGTTCTATATTGGGTAGGGCCACCAGCTCGCCGGCCATGCTGCGCCGGAGAGCCTCATGGCCTGCGCCGACCCGGTTCGCTGCGTAGCCGGGCCCGCCAAACGCGCGTTGGCGCGTGAGCGGCATTTGCTGGAATGGTTGCACTTCTGTCGGTCGCCAGCCGGAGGTGGTCGTCTGCCAATAGCGGTCGCCCGTCACCAGAAGGTGCTTCTGGATCGGTCCGAGTGTCCAGCCCAACATCATGCGCTCGGTCGGCCGTCCCTCAGGCGCCGCCGCATGTCCGCTGATGAGCAGCTCGGCTTGCGGCTTGGGCATGCCGATGTCGAGAGGGGTGCCGGGCGGAAGCTCCTTCGCGGCCATCACCCAAAGCTCCTGCTCGCCCAGCAGACGATCGGCGCCCGGGTTGGCGAGGTCGAACATCGCGAAGACCGAAATGATGAGGCTCGCCCCTGGACGACGACGCTCGCATTTGGTCAACAGACCCAGTGTGCGGGGCTTTACAAGAACGGGCATGAAGCCTGCCGTGACGATTTTGGTTTTTTACCAATATTTCTCGAGCGTGACGGACTTTCGGTCTCAACATCCAAACGCGTCTTTGTGTCACATACCAAGTGAGGTAGGCAGCCATCCAGCTCCGCGTTGCATAAATAGTCGTTCCGTACCGTGGCGACGGTTTGATGGTCGAGGTAGCCGCGATTTGCTACTGCGGAATCATCGGCCCGCAAGGCCGCTCGAGCGGCCAGATAGAAGACCAGGGTGCGGCTGGCCGAAAAGTACAGGCCGTTCTGTCTGCAGAAAACCGGTGCTTCGTTGGCTTGCGAAGGCCGCCTTCGCGCGACGAAGCCGTTGGCGCACTCGGCGTCGGAATGAGCACCTTCGCCTTGTGGCAGCGAGGGCCTACGCCCGTTATTCGAAGCTGCGCGCCCGCATGAAATCGTCGAAGGGGGGCGGGCGTCAGGCCGTAAAAGTCAGCGATCAGGCGTGGCAAATTGATCGAAGGCCCGGCAAACGCAGATCAGACGGGAAAGGATGACTTGTGAATCTCGTCGTCGTCTCGAACCGGGTTGCCGGCAGCAACGCCCTTGAACCAAGGACAGGCGGGCTTGAGGCCGCGCTGGTTCCCGTGGTGCAACAATCCGGCGCAATTTGGGTGGGGCCGAGGCGCCCGTCGGAGGCTGAACCGCTCGTCGTGGCGCTCGGCGGAGGCAAGCTCGTGAGGGTGGATCTGCCTGCCGAGGATTATCGCCGCTATTATGAGGGCTTTTCGAATTCGGAACTATGGCCGGCGTTACATTCGCTGACAGAGCGGGTCTCCTCCTCGGCCGGCGATTATAATAGCTATCGCAAAATCAACGGCCTCATGGCCCACGCGCTGATCGAGTATAAAGACAGGGACGCGTTCTGGGTACATGATTATCATTTCCTCACGCTCGGCGCCGAGCTGCGTGATCTGGGCGTCGACCGACCGATCGGTTTCTTCCTGCACACGCCATGGCCGGCGCCCGACGTGCAGCTGGTACCGCATCATCGCGAACTGACCGAGTCGATGCTTGCGTATGATTTGCTAGGCTTTCAGACCGACGAGGACCGGCAGAATTTCCTTGCCTGCGTCCGTGCCGATCTCGACCTCACACCCAGCGAAGACGGTGTTGTGACTTCACGCCGTGGTGGCGTTACAAGATGCCAAGTATTTCCGATCAGCATAGATACAGACAAATTTGCACAATATGCAGCAGACGCGAGTTCGAATGCCGATGTCTCGTCGCTATTGGAAGGTCTCGATCGTGAGAAGCTTGCCATCGGCGTTGACCGACTCGACTACACCAAGGGTCTCGACAATCGCGTTCGGGCTATCGATCACGTTTTGAACAAAGAGCCGCGTAGCATCTCGCTTTTGCAGATCGCGACCGTCTCACGATCAGGCATCACGAGCTACGATGACTATCAGCACGATGTCGCGGCTCTTGTCGAGGACGTCAACGAGCGCCATGGCGCGGACGGCTGGATGCCGATCCGTCACGAAACGAAGCCTCAGAGTCAGGCAGTGCTTGCCGGCCTCTACCGCGCTGCACGTGTCGGCTTGGTAACATCGTTGCGTGACGGGATGAATCTCGTAGCGCTAGAATATGTTGCCGCGCAAGACCCCAGCAATCCCGGCGTGCTCGTTTTGTCGAAATATGTCGGCGCGGCCAAGGAACTCGACGGGGCGCGGCTCATCGAGCCCAACGACATCGAAGACATAGCAGACAAGATTTCGATCGCATTTTCAATGTCACTACCCGAGCGCATCTGCCGCTGGAAGAAGATGATCGCGAAGCTTCGAGCGTATCCCATCCAGAAGTGGTCGGCGCACTTTATCTCCGAGTTGGAGAAGATTCGGACCGAGAAACTCGGAAGACAGAGCCCGCGGGATGTGGGAGAGTCCAGCAGTTCGAAACGAGAGGTCGAGGCGAAATTGGCCGGAGGCGCAAGCCATTTTGACCTGCCGCGGCACTTGTCATGCCCAGCATTCGGTGTGCGGGCTAGGATATTAGATGAGGATTTCACCCACATCGTAGACTCGGGCTGGAACCACGGTCCTCAAGCGGCTCCAGACATTGTGCTCGGCGCGCTGAATAGCGTAGATGCCTTCCCGAGGCCGTACCAGCCCACAACAGATATTTACATCCACGGTCATCCCTACATGGCACAGTTGGCTGCAGGGATGGGGGAGGTGACCCCCAACAATCCGCTGGGCGTCAAAGTTATTCTCATACCTCGACTTAAGGGCGGCTGAACGTGCGTCGTGGCTTGTAATTGGCACCTCTTGCTTGAACGGTCGACATCAAAGGTCTTCGGTCATCCGATGTCGTCCTATCGGCCGTCGCCTGCTAGAGGTCCGAGCCGATCGCAAAGGCGCTTCACGCTGCCGGGCTGGTCTGAGTGCTTTCGAGCGAAGTCGGTACCGGTTCGCGTGAAGAAAACGCGCCAGAACAAAAATCCAGGGTTCCGCCCCGATTCAACCGGAACGAAAAAAACGCGAGATTATTTTGACCGTGCGCTAGGGATTGCAACGCCCCTCATCGAGGAGGCTGTACGTCCCTCGTTCCCGGTGCCTGGGCTTCCGGCGTGGTCCTGTTGCTCTGTCCGTCTTCTCCGTTGCTCTTGTTACCCGGGGCAAAGGTGCCATAGCTGGCAACAGGAATGGCGGCGCGATCGCCATTACTCGTCATGACAGATCGATTGTCCAGCAAGTCGAGCGGATCGTTGACCATGACTGCCAGATTGTTTCTGGTCGAGCAGCCTAGCGTCGGGTCGAACGAATTATCGTTTACTGCAGGCCCGACGATGGAAAGCGACGGACAGACTGGAGGGTGGGCTTCAAAGGTGATCGCCTCGGTCCTCACCCCGAAACGGGTGGGTAGATCGAGCGGGGAGGCGGACAGGCGGATGTTATAGGGGGCAACGCCCATGGCGCGGGCCTCGTGGGCCACCTGTGCGATGAGCTGGGGTGAGCCGGTGACATCGACATGGAGTGCATCCCGCCGGCCGCCACTAGCACTCGCAATGAAATTCCGCAGCCGATGCCTTTCGGAGCCACGAAGGGTTTGTAGGAACAGGACACTGCTCTTCTGCTCCACCTGAATCGCTTGTTCAGCCGGTCCGGAATGGATCGAAGCTCTGTTTGCGCACCCGCCTAATGTTGCCGCCATAACGATCAAATGGCACAGATGTCGCAAGGTCATTTGACGATCCTCATTCGATGATAAAGCCGGCGCTGCCCGTCAATCCTGGAGCGCTGGTGCGGGGCGCATCGCGGTCTTTTGGCGGCCGCGCCAGTGTGTTCGTCAAAATGCGGCCCGCGTCCGAGGGCGGTGCGATGCGGTCGCTCGGCGCACTCATCCGGCTCGGGTTCGATCCCGGCCGCACAATGTAAGGCGTGACAATAATGACCAGCTCGGTTTCGCGCTTTTGGAACGATGAGGAGCGAAACAGCGCGCCGAGGATCGGCACGTCGCCGAGCCAGGGAAACTCGCCAATGTCGTTGTTGAAGTTGCGCCTGATCAGTCCGCCGATCGCAAAGCTCTGACCGCTGGTGAGTTCGACCACAGTGCTGGCCCGCCGCGTCGAGAGGGCAGGGACTTCCATGCCATTGATCTTGACTTGGCCTTCGCTCGACAGTTCGCTGACTTCGGGCTTCACACGGACATTGATCTGATTATTGTTGAGAACCGTCGGGACGAACTCGAGGCTCACGCCGAACTGGCGGAATTGGACCGAAACCTGGCGATTATCCTGCATCACAGGAATGGGGAATTCGCCGCCGGCCAGGAAACTCGCGGACTCGCCGGACATCGCCGTCAGATTCGGCTCAGCCAGGATCGAGGCGAGGTGCTCACTGGCGAGCGCGTCGAGAACAGCGCTCAGGTTGGTATTGCCCGCGCTGAGCCCGATACCGATCGTGCCGCCGCCATTCGCCGCGGCGGATCCGCCATCCTTGCCGCTGATAAGGAAAGCGCCGTTCGGGCTAGAAGCAGTGAAGTGGATATTGAGATCCTTGACGGCGCTGCGGGAGACTTCAGCCACCCGCACGCTGAGATTCACCTGCAGCGAGCCGGCCACCCGGATCTTGTTGACGACCAGCGCCCCCGTCCCGAGAAACTGCTCGGTGACCTTCTTGGCAGTCTCGACGACCTCAGCATTGGGCGCCGTACCGCTCAAGATTGCGCCGCGCGGGGTATAGCTGACCTGGATCGGATAGTCGCCGACCTCGGCTCGAAGCGTGGCTCGCAGGTCCTCAATCGGCTGTGTGACGACGACGCGCAACTCGGCGAGAGCCTCGCCGTTTTCGTTCAGGGCAAAGAGGCTGGTCCGTCCGGATTTCTTGCCAAACACGAAGATCGTCGTGTTCGACGGCGCCTGATAATCCGCAATCGTCGGGTCGGCAACAAAGATGCTCGCGGCCGGGGCGGTCAGATGAACTGTCTTGCCCTGTGAGGAAGTAAGGTTCAGCGTGCCGGAGGTACTGCCGGGCGCGCTACGCGGCGGTTCTCCTTTGCCATCCCGCTTGATCTGGGCTGCCGCAGCAAGGGGAAATAGCAGAGCAAGTCCGCACAGGACGTAGCAGAGGCGAGGCAAAACGGCAGAGCGCGGCGCCCCAGCGACCATCGACGGCTCGTCAGCGCCGGCAGCATTGTTAACGACCTTCAAGGGATGTTGCTGTCAAGTTCGATTTAGTTAGTTAGGCAGCCGACGCTGCGCCAATGAGTTCAAGGGTGTAACCGACGCCGCGCGCGGTCTTGATCCTGAGCGTCGCACCCGACTGGCTCAAATGCGTGCGCAAGCGATAGATCCCGACTTCCAACGCATTGGTCGAGACCTCGTCGTCGAACGCATAAAGGCTATCCTCCAGGGATGCGCGCGGCACGGTGCGGCCGGCACGGTTGAGCAAATGTTCAAGAATGCACACTTCGCGGCGGGCAATCCTCAGTATCCGACCGCCGACCGCGACTTGCCTCGCGATCGGGTCGAAATGCAGGTTGCCGAATGTCACGACCGGCGCCGTCATTTGCGTCGACCGCCGCAGAATGGCTCGCATGCGCGCGATGAGTTCTTCGGTCGACACAGGTTTGGGGAGGAAATCATCCGCACCCGCATTGAAAATCGCAATCCGCCGGCCGAGATCGTTGAGACTGCTCATCATCATAGCCGGCATTGAACGTTCCTCGCGCCGCAGCTGCTTCAGCCAGTCCAGGTCGTCTCCATCGGGCAGAACCAATTCGAGCAAAAGAATGTGGTAGTGCGCGCAATCCAGCGCGGCCGCCGCCTCATCCAGCGTGCGTGCCACGTCGACCGCGAACCCGCAATTGAGCAGCGCTTCCTTCACAGCACGCGCAAAGTCCGCATGATGATCAACCAGGAGAATTCGCATTTCATCGCCTCTCGTCTATCCACGCCAAGACCTTAAGCGCGGCACGGTTGACCAAGAGGTTCGACGAAACTGACAGGCGCCCGCTTTGGCGTGAGCGCCAAAGTCCGGTAGCGAGGAGGCAGAGCATGGTGGCGGGCGATCAATCCCAGTGAGTCCCCTGTCACCGGATTGGAGAGTGCGATGGCCTGCCGGGGACCGCATGCGTCGTCGGCGATGCCGAGCAGGCCCCTTGTGCCGGGAAGAAGTCCGAAATCATTCACGAGGCCGAAAGCCGTAGCAGCAGGTTGACGCATCTGCGCGTCGATCGCAGCCGTGTTTGCACGTACTGAGCAGCAGCCCTCAGTTTTGATAGCGCTGGACCGCGCAATCGAAACCCAAGCGCACGAGCGAGCGGATGGATTTGTGGCTGAATAGCCCAGCGAAACCGACATTGGGAACTCCCCACTTTGCCCCAGTCCCGCGGTCAGTCCTGCTATGCTGTCGAGCCTGTGGCGTCGCCAAGTCACGACAAAGCGAGTTGTTCCGCGCGAAAGACAGTTTCACGCTATGCATCTGGAGGATGTCTCCAGAGCCGCGTTGCGCGACGAAACGATCGATGCGCCTCCCGGCTACGGAAAAAGCCTTTCCCTAGCCGGTGATGGACATGCAGGACGCCAACGCTCCCAACGTTCGGTCGCCTCCGATGCGTGATCCCATCGAAAGCAGCCAGCGAGGGACGGATAGGACCGCCGCATTTCGGGGCGATGGCGCATCTGGCTGACGTCGTTACGCCAGTTGCATCTCTTCACTTGGGATGAACGACGGCAAAATGATCGCAACTCGAATTTGGACTTCCGTGGTGCGCGGAAAGGGCGAGGTAAACAGAACCCGACTTCTACGCGACTGCTAAATCTTGCTCCGGCTGCAACAGGGGTGGCGCTGGTTCGTCTGTCCTGCACATAGGCGGTGCGGAGAACACGTTGCCGACAGGAGTGATCGACCCGCGTGATGAAGCGGAGCGGTGCGGCGCTAAGTTTGAAAGACGTTTGCAATTCTTGCTACCTGTCAGGAGGTGTTCGCGCGAGCAGGGGTTCTGTGTCGCGAGGCTATCGGAAATCCTACAATCTGACGTTAGGTGAGATTCAAGTGTCTTTAACAGTTCGTTACGAGCACCCTCCAACTTGCGCGCGTCCTGAAGCGACGACGACACAGTCTGGACACGGTCATAGCCTTGAGAATCGCGGTCGGTCTCGCTTTCTCCAACGTCGTGAGCATTTCGTCTGTCCAAATCCTATGAGGTGCAGCTTGAGCCGCGCCGATGGTGTGAGTCAGTCGTTCCTGCTAGGCTTTAAGGTAAGCCATAACGCGCGTAAGCATGCGATTGCCTAATTGCCTCACATGAGGCGATTGGCAGGCAGACTATGGCTGGCCGCGAGATGCGTTGATCTGACGCGTGGGACTTAACGTCGTGGATGCAGACACGCGATTGCCCAAGTCCAATTGATCGGCAGGGGACGGAAGAGAGAATCGATTGTCACACCACATTTTGAATGCTGCATCCAAAAACCGCGACGGACTATGGGGGCTTCAGGCAAGATCGGCAAAATCAATTGTTTTAATGGAACGCATTCAAGCGGCGGATAGGCGTAGCGCGTTACGCCGCTTGCCATGCCATGGCTGATGCGGCTTTTATCGCGTCCGGCGGTCTTCTGGTCGAACGCGCGTCCAGCATCTGGTCGAGCCAGCCATAAGTGGAGGCGCGGCTTTCAACGGCTCACGTCACCGAGCTCAGTGGCGAATGTGACCGCGACGATTGGATCGATGTCGGGCAATACCCGAAAAAACTCGAATGAGTACCGCCAAGGAACGACTTGGAAGAGAGGAGCGAGTGGGCTCCAGGTGTCGGATCCGCTCTCAGGATGTCGGCGCCGATTGAGCCGTCTGATGGCAGCTCGATGCTCAGGCTGCTCAAGCTATTGTTCCTGAAGCCTGCGCGCATCCTCCAACTCGTCCCTAAGGGTAGGTGCCTTGATGATTGAGCGTGAAGACACCCACTGCGATAGGGCGAGCTCAGCAGGTATCTAATCAGCGCCATCGCGCTTGTACGGATTTGCGTCGCTGGCCGTCCGGTAGTCGTCGAGGTTGCCGCCTAGAAACAATCGTTCGGTCTCTCGGGTTGGCGTTCTGCCCAACGAGCACATCAGATCCACATCCGCATCAATGTTGTCCTGGTCCTCAACGTTCATTCCGAGCCCGATACTGCTCAGCACGTCGTCGGGCGTCCAGACCGCGGACTTAGGGACGGTGTAGGTGTGCAGCGTGTTCGCATTGTTGGCGATCGCTCGCGCCCAGTGGTCGCGCGAAATAGCCAGTTTCGAGGGATCCTCAACCAACGACACGAAAGGAGATGCTGCTGTCTTGCCGCGCATATGCCATCCGGCCTGGCGCGCCCGGTCCATGGGATATCGCTCCAGAGGATATCCAACGGAAGAATGATCCCACGCCGTGTTACGGACATGCGATATTGCGCTCGTGTTGTCTTCCGTGCGCGGCTTGCAATCATTGTCCTGATTCTGAAAGCGCCGCAGTGTGACATATGACGACCCCACTACGTCGTCGAAGACGCGGTCCCGATCGACGCTGTCATCGGGAACTGCGGTCGCTGGCGACCAACGTGCTGATTGCTGCTCGGCGAGGTCGATCTCGTTTCTGAGCGCATCAAGCGTGGCACCTGTCAGCGTTGCGGCAAGTTGAGCGCGCGCGCTGACAAATGATGTGGCTGGATAGCGACCGGTTTCCGGGGCCATCTCGTTCGGTGCAGACGAAGACGTGGCGGTCCTGGAATTTGCTGCAAAGGAGACTGAATCCGACGTTGGGTAGACCGAATCCAAGTCACCTTGATCCAGGTCATCTAGCTGCTGCTCAAAGCTTGCTTGATCCTCGGACGTGTGTGCCGGAGCGTTGGTCTGTGCGCTCAGCTCGTCTGGCTGCCGGTCCACCCGGTGCGGCTGCTGCAGGACGTCGTGAACCTCAAAGGGAGTGTCTGCGACATTCCGTTGATCAACATTCATTTCTCTCTTCCCTAGAGTACCGGCTGTTGGCGTAGATTGTTGCAGGTGCAGCTGTCGAGAAGCTGACGGACCAGGTAGGAAGCCAGTAGCCGTTTGAGGGTTGCCGGATGAATTCAGTTCAGTGAGGCGAGCGGTCAGCCAGACGGAAGCCGCGCGAAGCGATGGATCAAAAGTCGGCGCTGCTTTGTGCCATCTGGCATTTCTGTTTCGACGAGGCCGAGATCGGGTGCCTTGACTGAGCTTTTGCGGCCCGCCGCGTCAGGTTCGCTCCGCCACCTCATTGCGGGCCTGGTCATCTGGGTGGCAGAGAGTCCTTGCCAGGTATCAACGTGGACAAGCTGGCAGTTGCGGCGGGTCGAAGTGTTCTTGAAGAAATCGTCCGCTTAACACATGTGAGAACCGCATCCTCTCGATCATATCGGCCTCCGTTGGATTAGCGCGACCGGTTGCCTTTTGTGGTTTCTAAGTGGTTGCCGCTCGATCAAATCGTTCTAGCGATGTCGCACGAGGCTAGGCCACTTTCAAACCTGACCTACGAGGTTGTGACGTCGGAATAACCGCCACAACGACTTGCGCCTGGTTGCGACAAGTTGTTTTTGTCGCAGGCGCGAGCGCGCTTGATGTCTGGAATCCGCCAAACGGCTTGTGAGCACGACGTCTTGCAAAGCGCGACCTGTGGTACTTATCGAGGGAAGAGCATATGAAGTTTTCTCGCAAAGGGCTGGCGATTCTGTTGTCCTTGCTTTCGGCCGCAAGCGTGAGCACGATGGCGAGGGCCGATGAGCCCTCGCCGAAATACACCGAGGTGCTTAATGCCCTGCAGACCGGCAAGAATGTGAAGACATGAGCCGCTGTACCACCGCGGAGGGTGGCAAGCCCGCGTCGGCGACGCAGGCCGGTCTGGTCATCAATGCCTTCAGGGTGACTCCCCAGAACGGCATCAACTTCACCAATGCGCACCAAACGGTGGACAGCTCCGGACATGCCGTGACCGAGTACATCCGCCATAGCCTCAGCCGCGAAGGCAAGCTCACGGTGCGGGCCCCGAAGCTTGTCGTCGGGACCACCGTACTCGTGAACCAGGGCGAATTCATCTGCGAACTGCCGGATGGCGCAAAGTTCATCTGGTAAACCAAGAGCACAGCGCAGGGGGATGCGCTTCGAAACCTTGATGCTTTAACCGCGTGGACATCTTCGCAAGTCATGACACGGATAGTCTCGATCGTAAGGGACGGCCAGATTGTTTCTGGCCGTCTTTTCGTCGGGGGTCATCGAGTTGCACGAACTTGTTGCAGTTCGCTCAAGGTACCGTATGAGGGCCGTCAAATCCTCATTGAATCTCAGTGATCGGAAGATCGGCGGTTCCGGCTATCCTCGTATGGTTTGGAGCCAAGGCCTCTCAGTTGAACGCTCCAGATAGAGCTCGCCAAAGTACGTCCGCACGCTATCCGCGATCCTTGTGAGGACATTATTTCCAACCCGATCAAGCCGCTGGCCCGCGATGATGACGCTCGATCGTCCGCCACGCGACAGTGTGGATACCGCGCCTTGTATCCCGAGTCTTTTGAGTCCTTTCACCTGAAAGTTCCGTGCTGCCGAATGCGGACCAATGTGATTGATGCATCCCGCTTAAGATCATGCTGGGACTGGCCGCGGCGGGTTTGCTCACGGCCCAGCTGCCGTTCGGACGCAGTTCTAAGATCTCTGAAAGCGAAAGATCCGACGTTGTTTCGGGAGGCTTGAGCAGCTGTCCGAGGTGCCGACGAGCACCTCGTTCAGCCAAATTGCGGCCGATGGAAGAGAAGAACGCGGCCTCCGGGTAGGCTTTCGGCCGTGCAGGGCTGACCATGGATCAAAAAACGGCTCATTGGGACATCCTGGCTCGGCAGAAGACCCAGGTTTTGGAGCATATCGATCACGACAGGCGAAGCCTCTCTGGGTCCGTGCCTCCAGTAGTCGCCGAACAACTCTCCGAGTTCAGGCACTTGCGGGGACGGCTGATGGCCCGATCCCGGTGCGGCAGACGGCAGTGGAAGGTTTGGCGCCAGCGCCGAAGGAGCGTCCTTTCGCAATTCGAACGAGGAGGGCGGATCAAACCCGAGTGCAAGGCCGCCGTAGGTATGCGGGGCAGCTGTCGGCGTCACAAGCGCAGCTTCACCCAGCAAAGCGAACCTGGGGTGATGAATGAGTTGAACGTCGTTGGATCCTCTCGGTCCCAACACAGCCGTGTAGCGTTCGCCGCCAATCTCATAGTTCATGATCGGATGTTCGGCATCAGGCAAGAAGTCCCACTTGCCCAACGTGGAAAGCATCACGTCGGGGGCCAGCTGGGTTCGATGGGAAAAATCCTTGGGCACGGCGAACGAAACATCAAATGTATCGCCGACAGCAGGAGACCGCAGATGGATGAGCTGAATATCATTGCGCCCACGCGGTCCTAACACGGCCGTATAGCGTTCACCGTGAATGTCGTAGGTCTTTACCCGCTGTGCTGCATCCGGCAACAGACCCCAGCGGCTGAGCTTGGAGCGCATCATGTCCGGCGCGGGCTGGGTGCCATGGGAGAAATCCTTGGGAACGGCCAAAGAGGCATCAAAGCTCTCGCGGGCTGCGGCGGACGTCGGATCAAGTGTGGCCGGGGCCGCACCATCTCGATCCATCATCCGTCCAAAGTCTTCTTCAGAGGCGGGATTCTGCGACCGTGAGCTGGGCTGCCAGATCGCGGCATCGAAAAGATCCGCTCGGCCGACGCTTTGGGTGGTCGACCCCATTGCCGTCCAAAACTTGGATGCATCGAGACCGACAGCAGGCACAGAGCCCTCGCGATCCGCGGCATCGAAAAGCTCTTCCTGGGCGACACTTTGCACGGGCGAGTGGGTGACTGAACTCGTCGTTGGCCAAAGCACCGGTGCATCGAAGGGTGTCGCTGGCAGCAGGCCCTCGCGATCCGCGGCATCGAAAAGCACTTCCTGAGCAAAACTCTGCACGGGCGAGGGGGTGGCGGCACGCATTCCCTGCCAAAGTACCGGCGCATCGAAGCTGGCACGTGGAGGCACGTCGCTTCGGCGCACAGCGTCGAAAAGCACATCCGGGGCGACACGTTGCACGGGAGAATGAGCGGTTAAACCCATTCCCTGCCAAACCTGCAGAGCATTGAAACCGTCGGCCGGAAATGAGCCGTCTTGGTCCGCAGCGTTCCCCAAAGGCTGCTCATGATCGAAAAGCTGTACGGGCAAATCGGCGGCCGGCTGTATTGGCAGGCGCGAGTTGCCTCCTTCAGCACCCGAATTGTCCTGCCCGGCGATCGCGCGGTAGTCACTCAGCCTATTCAACGCGTAGATGAGTTTCTTGTCATTCTGAAACAAAGTGTCGGCATGGCTGAGCAGCGCTTTGTGGCTGAGCTTAGCAATTGACAAGGGTCGCAGTGCTGCCGCTAGCTTCCGAAGACTGCTAGCATAATTTCCGGCAGTTTTGCGTCGATTGCTCGACCAAAGCCCGCCTCGCTGGCCTCTCTGATGAGGCGAGCGTCTTCCTTGGACGGACGGTAATGTGTTGTGAGGGGCGGAGCGGTGGCGCTGGGCTCGCGGTACCTGCTAACCATTGACAATGCAGGGGCGATGACCTTGTCTTTTGGCAGCTTCTTGGAGCGGTCGAGCAACGTATCGTCATCGAGCCCAGCAATCGACTGGCCAGACTGCTTCAGCGCCTCAGCCAATTTGCGAAGCCGACGGTCGTAAATTTCGATGGTGGTCGCATTCGGCGGTGGCCCTCGCTCGAGGGCAGCGCCAGACGCTGCTTGGATGAGGCGATCGTCTTCTTCAGTGATGTCATAAAGCTCCCTATGGGGATATATCGGGCCGAGCTGTCGCGCCTCTCCCAAGTGTTGCTCAAACACCGCTTGCGGTTGTTGCTGCTGTTCCACGGTGGCATCAGACGCAGCGGAATCTTTAGCGGCTGGGTTGATCGTGTTGTATCGGTCCATGGTGCAGTCCGCTGGCATCGCTTCCTCGTTCTTTCGCTACTCACGCTAGCTTTCCAAAACCTGACGTGGCCGGGCAGAAAGGTAGAATTAATGATGGCCGGCAAGTGCCTTTTCCAAGAAGCTGCAGCTTCGGTCGTGCCGCCAGAGAAGGCGCCGGATGACAAAAGAGTGTCTTCAACTGAAGAGTTGGGCTGCAATGCGTGGTATGCTCCGCTGACGATCGCGATCGTCTTGGCCCTCAGATCGATTGCGGCGATCACGACGCCATGATCGCGACGACCGTATGCCATTCGCCGGGTTTTCGATTGGTCGGAGGTCGGCGCGGTAGCAGCGCATCAGGAACTCGTGCGAAATGCCGAGCTTGCGCGAGACGCTCTCGGTCGACACGTTGTTCTGTCTCACGGAGATCTCCTGGGAATGCTGATTGCATCTCTTCGGCCAGGCGAGTGAACGGCTCGACGTGACGGTAACAGCCGATCTCGCGCGCAATCTCCATCATTTGGTGTGGATCCCCGCCCGCGGCGATGAAATCCTTCATCGCCTTCATTGCCGGCTCGTCGCCAAACTTGTCCCGTTAACGCAGCATGGCCACGACGGTCCTGGCGGGACTCGTTACCCGTACCGGTACGCCGCCTTGCAGCGCATACGCTGCCCCAAGCTCGCCGCGAACGGCGCAATCATACGACTTGAGCCGCAGCGGCGGGAGCCGGAATCGAGTTGGTCTCCCGGCCCATCTTTCAACGCCTTCTACGCGCGAATGTTAGCCTTGCGCCGGCCTGTTGAGCGCGCCGTGTTTGTGCCTCACCCGATGACATCGCGTGCGCGCAGCGCTATCCGAAAGTAGAACGTTCAGCGCTGATGACCCAAGCCAATGCCGAGTTGCGAGGCCTTGACGCGCACGGGGCCGACGGTGCGCTTCAATTCCTTGGAAATCTTTGCGACCGGCGTGCGAGCCTTCGAATGTTGCTGATTTAGAACCCACAGTCTCTGTAGTCCCTTCTGGCAAGCCGGAAATGCGAGCCGACAGCAATGAAGTCCACATCCAGACATTGATTTCCTCGACGATATTCGGCCAAACCGTCGCATCGAAGGTATTCGAGATTGATCCGCCAGCGCTTCTCATGCGGAGAGTAAGTTGCAAAATCATTCTGCGCGCTGGGAGGCCCCCTGCAGATGGCAGCGATATATTGTCGGATCTCGGCGGGCAGATCGTCGATATGATGACGATCCCAGGGATCATTCCTGGTGACGGCGCTGCCCATGGAACCAGCGGTCACCACACTGCAAAGCAGAAGGAAAAGAGCCAACAACGAGGTTCGCATTGTCATTCGGCACTCCTCTGTGAGTGGCTTTAACAATCCGACCAAGGCAGACGGGCTGGTCTACTCTGACCGTGCGGTCTGTTTGCTCCCTGAGATCTCCCGTCCTCGGCATGGAAAATCCTAACCGCGACGAAATTATTGATCTCACGGCAGACGTCAGCGCGCGAAGGCGACCGGCGCGAGATAGCTATCGCGCGCCCCGGGCTTCTCGGCCGGGAAGGGCGGGAAGGGACTGGCGCGATGAAGCAGTTCGAGCGCCTCTCGGTCGAGCACTGTATTGCCTGACGATTTGGATATTTCGCTTGCGATCACTTCCCCCGCACGATTCAGGTCGAATCGCAGCACCGTCGTTCCCGAGGCACCATGCGCCGCCGCCGGGTACCTTTTGAAGCGTTGTAGATGACCGAACACGAGGGCGTTATAGGCCTTCGCGCTTGCCTGTGAGAACTGGCCGATATGCTCGGTCTTCGGCGGCGCGCGTGTCTCGGGCGCGGGCGGCTGCACCTGCGGCTTTGGCTCCTCGATTTGCTTGGGTGTCTCTTGCGGCAGGGTGACCTCGGCCTGTGCTTGCGGAGGTGGCGGCTGTTCGACCTTCTCGACGGGCCGCTCCTGCTTGGGCTGCTCATTGGGCGTCTCCTCCGCCCGCTGCATGGTCGGGCCGACCGCGATGTCCTGGTTCTGAATTTCAGGTGAACTGGCTTCGACCGGGGCGAGCGTGACGCTGATCGCAGGAATGATGTTGGGCTCGACGGGTCTCCGGGAATACCACAGTGCGACTGCGGCCACGATTGCGGCATGCGCGAGTAGGATTGCCAGCGCCGCCAGCATCCAACGTGACGCACCGCGACTGTCAGGCAGATGCAGGGCGTGGGCGTTCATGGCTTTGTCGCCGGCGCTTCCAGCCCGACGAGAGCGAGCTTAAGATATCCGGCGTCCCGTAAGGTGTTCATCACCGCCATCAGATCGCCATAGCTCAGCGACTTGTCGGCTCGGACGAAGATGGTCTCGTCCTTGTGGTTGTTGGTAGCTGTATCCAGCGCGCTCGCGAGGGATTCGCGCACGACGACGGTCTCGCCGACGGCAATGGTCTGGTCCGGTTTGATCGTGACGAAAACCGGCTTGTCCGGTCGCGGCTGCTCTGGCGCCGTGCTGGCGGGAAGATTCACGCCGATATCGACGGTCGCAAGCGGCGCTGCGACCATGAAGATGATGAGCAGCACCAGGATCACGTCGATGAAGGGCGTGACGTTGATCTCGTGCTGGATCTCGAGATCATCGCCGTTCGAACGAGAACCGAGACGGACAGCCATGGCGATCACTCCGCAGCGTGTGGCAGGACCACATCGCGGCTGCGCTGCCCGCGGCTGATCAGAAGCAGGAGCTGCGCCGAGGCGTCACTCAGGAGCGCGCGATAGCCGGCGATCACGCGGGCGAGATGGTTGTAGATCACGACCGCCGGGATGGCGGCCACAAGCCCGAGCGCGGTGGCGAGCAGCGCCTCGGCAATGCCGGGCGCGACTACCGCAAGGTTCGTGGTATGGGATTCCGAAATGCCGATGAAGGAGTTCATGATGCCCCAAACCGTGCCGAACAGGCCGACAAAGGGGGCGGTCGCGCCGATGGTGGCAAGAATGCCAATGCCGCGCGAAATCTGTCGTGTCATCGCCGCTTCCACACGGTCCAGCCTAAGCGCGACACGCTCCTTGAAGCCGTCGTCGACGATACCGTCGGACAGCTCGGCCTCGCGCGCCGTCGAAAGGATCAGCTGAGCGACAGCATCCCGGTCGCCACTGCATTCATCGGCCGCCTCCGTCAGGCTACCGCCGTCCTCCAGCATCCTCACCCGCCGCGGCGCACGGCCCCTCGCGACGCGCAGCTCGATGGTCTTGGCAAGCCAGACCGTCCAGGTCACGAGCGAGGCGAAGGCGAGGCCGATCATGACGGCTTTCACGACGATATCGGCGTTGAGGAACATTCCCCACGGCGACAAATTCCGCGGCAGCAGGGAATCCGGAACTTGCGCGACCGCGGGCTGCGAGTGGATGGCGAGGGCCGCAAGAATGAGGCCACTCGGCAGCAGCCGGAGCCAAATTTTGTGCTGAGGCTTTGTTTTGCTGTATTTCATTTCGTTCTTTCTCGTCTCAATCGGCCCCCACTTATGCCCCGTACCTGTGGGACTGCTCGCGCTAACCAGTCGCTAAAGCAATCCCTCAAGGTGATAATTCACGCCGGCTTTGACTTGGTTGACCTCAGTTTTGACAGTCACACTGGTGCCGAACGGGTGGACGAAATCCAGGTTTTTGCTGCCGAAGGCGAGATGGTCGTACTCGAGCTTAGCCGACCAGTGTGATCCCAGCATGTATTCCAGGCCGCCGCCCGCGATCCATCCGGGCCGGGTGGTGTTGGTCAAGGAGACACCGTCGAGCCCGCTATTCACCTCCATGCGATCATCAGCATTCATCAACGCGGCGCCGCCCTTTGCGTAGAGCATCAGCGGCCCGGTGACATAGCCGATCCTGCCGGTGAGGGTGTCATACCAGTTGTGGTCGCTGGTGATCGAGAGCGACGCCGTGCCGGCGGGATCAACGAAATTGGCTTTACCCTGAGCTGACGTCCAGGCGAGTTCGCCTTCGATCCCGACCAGCCAGTTCGGAGCAACCAGAAAATTATAACCGGCCTGCAAGCCGCCGAGCGCGCCCGCCGGATTGGTTCTGTCGGTACCGATTGGCGTGAGCACGTGCTCGCCGCCGCTGAAGGCGCCACCGAAATTTGCGCCGACGTAGGGACCGGCCCAATAATAAGCGGTCGCTGCGGGGTTGCGGGTCTTGGTGTAGAAGCCGGGCAGAACACCGGCAACCTTCTCCGGGGCCCCGAGCTTCTGCGAAATGCCAAAATAGTATCCGCGCCGCGGTCCATATTGAGGCGCAAACACACCGATGCCGGCACCGTTGCGGATCTGGTAGATGTAGTCGGTCAGGTTGACCACGTCGAAACGGACCGTAGCCGGTAGTCCGTTCCAGCCATTGGCAAACTCATGCGACACGCCGGTATTGATCTGCCAGTAAGATGGCAGGTGGCCACAGTTGGGGCAAACGCTCCGTCGGCTGGGTCCGTCCTTAGGCCGCTGCCGTAGATGAAGCTGGCGCTCGCAGTTGTGCCGTCCAACCAACTGTTCGTGTTGCTCCACCGGTACGCGACCCTTCCGGAACCCGTATAGGTTTGGTCATGGTCGGTGTGGATCCAATTGTTCTGGATGTAAACCAAGTCGTCCGGGGAAAACAGGGTTTGGTTTGATACGACAGTGTGCGCATGCTGGACGCCCCAGGCCCAACTGGTGTCAGCGGAGAAGCCGCCGTACCTGAACCTGAGTTTCAGCTCGGCACCGTAATTCTCGGCTTTTTCATAGTTGAATGCGGTAAGCACATAGGCCTGACCGAACTGCCCATCATCAAGCAGGTCCCGGGCAGTCTTGTAGTAGATGCTGCCACCGAGCTCGAGGCTCGGACAATTTGCAGCTGCCGCGGGTGCTTTGCCGGGTACGGAGCTCGGTGTCGTCGGACATTGCGGCAGCAGTTGCTGGGTGAAACCGGCGTCGTACACATTCGCCCGTTCGGGTTGGATCGCGCCGATACTCTGGAGCCGGTTGGCCCGCGACCTGGCCGGGCAGCACGGCGGCCTGATCGGGGGTAATGATCGGGGTGCCCGCGGTGGTACCGTTGAAGATCTGGGTTGGAATCGTTCGGCCAAGCACCTGTTGGGGCGGTTCGAACGTTCGTAACCGGTATGAGCTCCCACGTCCGCGATGATTAGCGGTCGCGTGCGTAGCGGATGGGCATCCAGTGCTGGCGCAGCGCCTCGACGACGGCTGGGATATCGAGGTAGGCGTTACGGAGGAAATCCTCGGTTTTGCGACCGCTTCGTGGCGGTCCGAGCAGCGGACGGGCCTGATCGTCGCGACAATGCAGCAGGATGGGCAGCAGCAGGCCGTGATTGACGTTGTTGGTGTCCAGCAACGGCGCCCACGCCGACAGTCTGAGCCGCATCGCGGCATAGAAACCCTGGCACCAGGGATGCGCATCGATGTTGCCGCTGGGGTCGCGCCGGTGCATCGGCTCGAACCGATCGGGGGCAGTCGAGAGGGTGTTGCTGATGTCGTTGTGGCGCAGCGCGACGGCGGAGATCGCGGCGAACTCCGGCGTGCCGCCATGGTTGAAGCGTCGGCATCGATCGCGAGCAGCGGGCAGATCCAATCGAGCGCGCTCATCGACACCGGTCCGGCCACGATCGCGGCGGTATAGCCGTCGAGCATGGGAATGCTGGTGGCGGCAGGATGGCGATCGACGCGATCCTGGAGCCATCGCTCGAGCTCCGCAAGCGACATCGCGGCTGACGCCATCGACGATGCTGCCTTATGGCGACGTGGGCTCATGCCGCTGCCTGCGGTGTGTGCCGGCGCGCCGCCGTTCCAGGCGAGCAGCTCGTGCAGCTGATGGCTCTTGGTTCGCCCGGACACGATGCGCTCCAGCACATCGGTCAGGTAGGCCTGCGGGTCGAGCTCATGGAGTTTTGCCGTGTTCACGAGCGACGCCAGGATCGCCCAGCTCTCGGCGCCGCCTTCGCTGCCGCTGAACAATGAGTTGCGTCTTCCCATCGCAATCGGGCGCATGGAACGCTCGACTGTGTTGCTGTCAACTTCGACACGGCCGTCGCGGAGAAACAGCGTCAACCCGTCCCAGTGATTGAGTGCGTAGTTGATGGCCTCCGCCAGCTTCGATTGGGAGAAGAGCTGGCCGACCATTGCGGTTAGGCGCGTCCTGAGCGCCTCCATCAATGGAGCGGACCTGGTGCCGCGGGTGGCCAGCCGCTGCTCGGCACTGCTGCCACGGATCGGCCAGCCGCTGCTCGGCACTGCTGCCACGGATCTCTGCTTCGATGGCATAGACCGCCTGCAGGCGCTCGATCACTTCGCGCGCGAACGGCGACTGGGTCGTCTTATACACCTCGACGAATTTGCGGCGGGCGTGGGCGAGACAAAAGGCGAGTTGGATCGCGCCGCCATGATCGCGGGCGAGCGCTTTGTAGGCGGCATAACCGTCGACCTGCAGAATGCCGGAAAAGCCCATCAACTGTCTGGCGATCTCCGCCGTGCTACGGCCGTCGGCGAACACGTAGGCCACCGCCGGCGGCGAGGGACCGCCCCATGGCCGGTCATCCATGGCATGCGCCCAGAACTGGCAGATGCGCGGGCGATGATCCGGGATCGAGCACCGGCATCGGCGTCTCGTCGCAGAACAGGCGCGGCGCGGCCTGGATCGTGCGCAGCTGAAGCGCATAGAGGCTCCTGAGCCACCAGGCCGCACGCTTCACCCAGCCGGCGAGCGTCGCCCGGTCGAGATGGACACCCTGGCCGGCCAGAATTTGCACCTGTCGGTACAGCGGCAGATACCAGGCGAACTTCGAGACTACCACGTGGCTCACGAGTGCGGTCGAAGCCATGCCGCTCTCGATCAGGCGCGGCAGCACCTTCGCCTGGATCACACCATCGGTGCAGCGGCGGCAGCCGTACTTGGGACGGACCGTCCGCAGCACCCGCAGGATCGCCGGGATGATGTCCAGCACCTCGCTGACGTCCTCGCCGATCTTGTGAAGCTGGCCCTGGCAACACGGGCATGCGGTCGCCTCCGGCTCCAGCACATGCTCGCAGCGCGGCAGGTGCTTGGGCAGCGCGCCGATGTTGCGGCGCGCCTTCTTGCGTGGCTTATCAGACGGCTTCGCCGCAGGCGCATCGTCGTTGGCAGCCGCAGGCGGGGTGGCGCCGGTCTCAAGGTCGTCAAGCTCAAGCGCGAGTTGCTCGGCCACGAGCGTGGCAAGCCGCTCCGAGCGCTTCCCGAAGATCATCTCCTTGAGCGTCTGCATCGCCACGCGCAGCTTCTCGTTCTCGGCGCCAAGCGCGAGCACCATCTCGGTCAGAGCC
This sequence comes from Bradyrhizobium sp. Ses1, assembly GCF_059512365.1. NCBI lineage: Bacteria > Pseudomonadati > Pseudomonadota > Alphaproteobacteria > Hyphomicrobiales > Nitrobacteraceae > Bradyrhizobium > Bradyrhizobium sp. Ses1. The sequence goes on along the minus strand of NZ_JCAMOQ010000051.1, from coordinate 7,769 downwards.
GCCGGATCGGTCGGGAGAGCATCGGGGCGAATCGCCATGATCAGACGATACATGCGCCCACTCCATGCTCCAGCGAAATCCTCACCTCCAGCCAACAACGGCCGGCTGCTTCACAGGCTTGGGTGAGACACGCGTCCACTCAAGTCCGTCGAGCAGCATCGCGAACTGCGTCGCACTTAGATGCACCACACCGTCGCGGATCGGCGGCCAGGTGAAACGCCCCTGGTGCAACCACTTCGTCACCAGCACCATGCCGCTGCCGTCCCACGCCAGGAGCTTCACTCTGTCCATGCGTTTGCTGCGGAACACGAAGACGTCGCCACAATACGGGTTCGCACGCAGCGCTTCGCTCACCAGCGCCGACAGCGTGTGGACCGACTTGCGAAAGTCGACCGGCTGCGCCGCCAGCGCCACCTTGAGGTCGGAGCGTAGTGCAATCACCGGATGCCCCGAAGCGCCGACAGCACCATCGAAAGTGTCGCCAGCTCCACTCCCGGCTCAACCCGGATGCGCGCCCCACTCAGCTCGATCTCGATCACCCCGCAGGCCTTCGCCGGCGGCGCGGCGATCTCCGTCTGTGCTGGCGAAATGCGCTCGGACTCGCCGACTGTCTCGCCGTCGCTCTCGGCACCAATTTGGATCGGCACGAAGCTCGGCGCCTTGCCGGCCACCGCCGCCGCAACCTGGCGTCGCCACACTGTGAGCAGCCCGCGGGAAACGCCATTGCGCCGCGCCACCTCGGAGATGTTCGCACCCGCCTCAAAGCTCTCCGCCGCGATCCGGGCCTTCTCCTCGCCCGTCCATCGTCGCCGCCGGCGCTCCCCGGTGATCACCTCGACGCGACGATAGGAATCGCCTTCCTGCCTGGCATCAAGCATGGCATTTGCCATCGTTCCACCTCCACCGAACCGCTCATGCCAGGCTGTATCGCGCGCAAGCCGAGGGATGGCTAGGTGGGGGCGTCACGCCGGTTACGAACGTTCGCATGTAGCCGATGTGCAGCACAGTCGACCACCATGGCTTGTAAGTCAGGCTTGCGCGCGGACTGAATTGGTTGGCGTCGACATATTGGTAGATCTGATCGAACCGCAGCCCGTAATTGAGCGTGAGTTGCTGGGTGAGCCGCCACTCATCCTGGGCATAGGCACCAAGCTGCCAGCCAAACAATTTGCTGCCGTCGAGAATGTTGAATGGTCTGTCGATCGCAGTCAGCCCGCTGGGATCATTCGGGTCGAGCGGCTGGACCGTGCTTCCGGTGGCGATGCTGGTTTGCTCGCCGTTGGTGTAGAAGCCGGCCCGAACCGTATGCGCATCGTTCAGACGGTACGAAAAATCGCCGGACACGCCGTTCAGGAACGAACTGCGGTACACATCGGACGCGACGTTGTTGATGAAGAGATCGCCTACCGGGTCGGGAACGAAATGAAGATCGCTGTAACGCGAATAATACGACAGCTGGGCATCGAAATTGCCTTCCGATTTCTGCCAGGCAATGACGTTGTAGGCGTTCTTCTCGTATTGGTTTTGATTAAGGGTGGCCGAGTCGAATCCACTTTTGCCGAACGCTGTATAGGCGGGAGCATTCGGGTTCGGCGTGCCATCCGGGTTGAGGCAGGGGTTCGCGGGATCGAACGGCCCGCCGCAAAAGCCTCCCGCGTTGCCGGGCTGCCCGGGATTGTTGGGAATCTGGTACGGGTCGCGCCGAACCCCGAAATAGTGACCACCCGCGCCGTCGGATCGAGCACGGTGGAGGTATAGCCGAAGAACCTGCCTTGTTCGGAATGATCGTGAATGGCGTTGAGGGGCGCTATAGGATTCTCAAGACCGAGGCCGGTGCTGAGATAGCGGCCGGCGACGTAATACTCGGTCTTCCCCTCGACCCCGCCATATTCGAAGCTTGGCGTGATGGTCTGGCGGCTGCCGCCGTAGACGCTGACGCTGCCGCCGGACAGGGCCGCTCCGGTCTTGGTCGTGATGTCGAGGATGCCGGCGGTACGCAGGCCATATTGTGCCGGCAGGGCACCGGTCATCAGGCCGATGCTGCCGATGAAAGAGGTCTCCAGAAGCTGCGAGAAGCCGGACACGCCGTCGGGCAGTAGGATCCCGTTGATCCGGTACTGAACGTTGGCGTGCTCGTTGCGAACGTGAAAATCGCCCGAGCTCGTCGAATCCTGGTAGACGCCCGGAAATTGCAGGACGATGTCGCTGAGCTGGGCTGCATTCCCCTGCGGGAGGTTCTCGATATCCCTTTGGCTAAGTTGATAGTTTGTCGTGCCAAGCTTGGGCATGATGATGTTGTCGCGCCGCTGGTCAAAGGTCTGGGTCTGCTGGACGACTTGGCGATTCGCCGCAGCCTGGGCCTGCTCCGCGCTTGGCGCGGGCGCCGCGGTCGGCGGCGGATTGCGAACAACCTGCCGCGGCGGGGGCGTTCGTGGCCGCCGCCGCTCGGCTGGCGCGGCGACGCGCGTCTCGGGCAGGACGTTGGCGCCCGGAGGCGCGGCCTGCACGGCCGGCGTTGATTGCGGAGTCGGCGAATTGGCCGGTGATTGAGAAGGCGCCGGCGTGACCGAGCTTTCCGGCTGCTGCGAAGGCTAGGCGGACGGAGGGGCACTCGGCTGCGGCGTTGCCGTCGGCCCCTGGGGGGCCGGGCCGTTGGGGGCTTGGGCGAGCACGGGTGCACCCGATGCCACCACGAGCGTGAGCGACGATGCCGACAGTAATATGCCGCGGAAGGTGCGAAAGCGAAACGGAGTGCCCATGAAAAAATGTTTCCTGACTGAACGCCTGCCCGCGACGCAAAAGCGTCGTGTACGGAAGGAGCTTCGGCCCTGACTCGCGGCGCGCCCATGGCGCGGCACAGCGGCGGATCGAAGCAGCGATGTCAGGAAATCGGAGGTCCGCGGGATTCAAACGCGGCACGCGGCGGCTGCAGCAAGACGCGGAAATGATCGATCGGCTGATCGATCCTCGCCTCGGCAAATTCCACGTGCACCGCTGGCGGAGTCGGCGCCAGGCCATTGCCCATGACCGCGGTCGCCATGCAGATCGGGCAGAGATAGTCGGGATGGCTGTCTGACGGGTGGTGGCGATTTTGACCACCATCGGCGCCGGCTATGGCGGCAACCAGGACACGGGTCTGGTCGGGTACCTTCGCGCTGAGACCGTGAACGTGTCCAAAAGCCAGCGCAAGGTTGATGACAAGCGCGGTCAGCGCAAGCCATGAACCACGCCTGATGTGTTTCCGAAACCAGCGCATCTGGAAAAGCAATTGCCCTTCGCTCGCTCGAGCTAATGTTATCCAAGCTTGTCGTAAGATCAAAGGGTCGAAAATTGGCCTTGCGTTTGAAAATCGACCAGCCGCTCGGCGAATACCTGAGTTATTCGACCCGGGGGGCCCGGTGATGATCGTCTCCACGGCCGCCTGGAGCGTTTCACGTTTTGATAAAAGCCTGCCCTGCGTTTTCGAAGTAGTTGCTGGATTCGTTGGGCTGGATGGTTGTGATGAGACCGCCCGATATGGCGACAAATGTCGTCGATCGTGCGCTTCTAGGCGGAGCGCATCCAGTGCTTGATGTTGGCGAAGGTCTGTTCGATCCGCGCGTCCGCACTCAGCCTCCAGAACGGTTATCCCGCATCTGCCAAGCCAAAGTCTTTCCCTTTGCGTCTCCTTCTAGTACATGTAATGTTATAACATTGCAATGCGGTTTCGCGGCGGCGTTTTGCATTACGGTGCTGAGCGTTCTGCCCGCGAAGCGCGAAAGGATGGCCCCATGCCCGATGCTGCACCCCGGCTTCCCGTCACCGTTCTGACCGGTTATCTCGGCTCCGGGAAGACGACGCTGCTCAACCGCATCCTCTCCGAGGCGCACGGCAAGCGGTATGCTGTGATCGTAAACGAGTTCGGAGAGGTCGGTATCGACAACGATCTCATCGTCGACGCCGACGAAGAGATTTTCGAGATGAACAACGGTTGTATTTGCTGCACGGTCCGCGGCGACCTCATCCGGATCATCGCAGGGCTGATGCGGCGCAGCCGAGCCTTCGACGGCATTGTCGTCGAGACGACAGGGCTCGCAGATCCGGCGCCGGTGGCGCAGACGTTCTTTGTCGACGAGGACGTCCGCCGCAAGACGAAGCTCGACGCTATTATCACCGTCGCGGATGCCAGGCATCTCCTCGAACAGATCGACCGCGCGCCGGAAGCGCAGGAGCAACTCGCGTTCGCCGACGTCGTTCTCGTCAACAAGGTTGATCTTCTCGATGCGGACGGGCTCGCAATAGTCGAACGTCGTATCCGAAACATCAACCCATATGCGAAGATTCACAGAACGGAGCGCTGTGGTATCGATCTCGCCCAGATACTGGGGCAAGACGCCTTCAATCTCGAGCGCATCCTCAAAGTCGAGCCCGGATTCCTCACCGAAGAGCACGAGCACGAACACGACGACGGGATCGGCAGCCTGTCCCTGGTCGCCGACCGACCGATGAAGCCCGGCAGGTTCGTGTCCTGGATTCAAGATGTCACCCAGCGCTTTGGTCCGGACATCCTGCGCATGAAGGGCATCGCATCAATCGAGCATGACGATCGGCAATTTGTCGTTCAGAGCGTGCACATGCTCATTGAAGGCGGAAGTCGGCGTCCCTGGAAGGACCAGGAGGCGCGCCAGACACGGCTCGTTTTCATCGGGCGCGACCTGCCAAAGGACCTGCTAAGGCAAGGCTTTGAGGCGTGCTGCGCCTAAAGGGGGAACGAAAATGGGCGAGATCGCAGGATTCGTTCCGAAATCCGAGCTCGAGCGGCTTCGCCTCATTCGCGAAGCTCGGGCGATCTATGACAGCATCTTTCCATCGACCGATGCGGTCGGCGACCGACCGCCTGACCGAGCCGGCAAAGGTGATGCAACCGGACTGAAAGGACCCGGTCCCTCGGAAGGAAACGTTCGAATGACGGGGCGCCTATAGCACTTCATCCGCCATATTTTCCTCGTCCATTGCAGAATGATCGCCAATACAACACGGCCATCGTTCGGCCGAAGGCGGTGGCCTCGCGGCTAGGGACGTCAGAAGGGGAACGGCTCCTTGGCAGAGGCGAAATCGATGTCGGCACGGGGTCTTCACCCGACGATGCGGAGCCTATCTCGCGCTGGCGGCGCTGATACTGCAGCTCGCGTTCGCGCACGTCCACAAACATGATCTCGCCTTTTTAGGGTCCGGCCGCGCCCATGGCGACAGCCTCAGGCGCGCCCCGCCAACACAGCAAGCCGTAACACCGCTGCCGGCGCGGCTGGCCGATCACGAGGACAACTGCCCAGTCTGCTTCTCGGGCTTGCTGCTGTCGAACTCCTCACTATCGGATGCGCCTGAAGATCTGAAAGCGCTGCAATTCGCGGAGATTGGTCGCGCGTTCAATCCGGTTTCCGATCGGGTGATTAAACCGCGTCACCCGGCATTCCTGTCACGCGCGCCGCCCGCCGTCTGAAGTCTTGTTGCCCTTCCGTGCCTCAGGACATCTCGTGCGTGGCGCGGAGTCGATCTCGCGCGGGTAAGCCAAGGCGCCGGCGACGATGGCCTAGTTGGCTTGGGCGCCGGAGTGCGGCTGCACATTTGCGAAGGCCGCACCGAACAGTTGCTTCAACCGGTCGAGGGCGATGGTCTCGACCAACAGCCGTAGTAACGCTTGCCGGGATAGCCCTCGGCATACTTTTTGGTAAGCATCCATCCTTGAGCGATCAGCCAATCGCGGGAGACGAGGTTTTCCGAGGCGATCAGCTCGATCTGATTCTGCTCGCGGCCGAGCTCGCGGGCGATGGCGGCCGCGACGGCGTGGTTGGAGAGGCGGGATGCTGGCGCGTGAAGCATGGACGGGTTCAAAGGCCGATGGCGAGCTCGCGGGCAGCGGTATCGAGGAGAACCCGGACGTGGGCACAAATGATCGCCAGACCGTCAGGTGGAAGCGGTCCTCGCTCTCGCGGGTCAGCACCACTTGAGCGGTGTCGAATATCGTCCGGGCGCCGGAGCCGACCGGCATCCGCGCGAGTTCGCGTGGGCAGCCGGTGGCGAGCAGTTCGAGAACCACAGGGCCGGCGAGAGCCAACGTCACCTCACGGTCGGAGATATCTACTGCGCCGAGCGGCATCCGCGCCGCGAGGTCGGCAAGCGCCGCGACCAGTATAGCGCCTTCCGCCTCCGGCGCCTCGAGAAGCCATTCATCAGGGCCGAGGCAGAGTCCGGTGCGGGCGCATGTCAGCGAGGCACGCCTGCGGAACCTTTGAGACAACTTCCAGCCCAGAGACCTTCGGCATTCTCCATCACACCGCGCAAGGCGGCATTCGCCGGAAACTGAGGACCAAGTGTCGATCAACTATCCTCTCCTCGGCGGTTTAACTCTCCTCGGCGGTTTAAGAGGCGCGCGCTTACGACCTTCATGCAACGTATTTGGAGCTTTGGCGCGTTTGGAATGCTGAACAACCAATTCGAATGGATGAACACCCAGCGCGTCGGCGATGCGATCGAGGATATCAATTGTCGGGCTTTTCGATTGCCGCTCGAGGCTCGCCAAGTAGGAGCAGTCAATCCCAGCCTCATAAGCCAGCTTCTGCTGCGAAATACCGCGATCCACGCGGATCCGACGCACATTTAGGGCCACAAGAGCACGAGCTTTCATGCGCCGATCATGTCTGCGCCCGGATATTTAAACCACTGGCTATAATCCAACTATTTGGGTCGACACACGATCCATCAGCACACCGCATGATCGAGATATAGGAACGCTCGCAACGCGATCGAGCAAGTGGCTTTAAAAGAGGTTAGAATCTCTATGGGGAACCTGTAGGAACACGAGCTATGCGGAATTTTGGGTGATGAGGTGATCAGGCGGCGTGGTTTGCCGGCATTTGGATGACCTCGATGCCGTCGTTGAATCTGACACCTGCGATGACCTTCGGCAACTGATTTGTGCCTTTGAGCCGCCGCCAGGTCTTTGATGCGGCGATCACCAGTTTGAACACCATCAGCCTGGCGGTAGTTGGCGACAACGAGCCCTTGGTGCGCACCGTCCGGTGCCGCACGGTCGCGAACACGCTTTCGATGGGATTGCTCGTGCGCAAGTGATCCCAATGCTCGGCCGGAAAGTCGTAGAAGGCCAGCAGGGCGTCGCGATCCTTGACCAGGCATTCGACCGCCCGGCCGTATTTGGCGCGGTATTTTTCGGCAAAAACGTCGATCGCCGCTTCGGCGGACGTCCGGTTCGGCGCCCAATAGACCTCGCGGAGATCCTTCTTCATGGCGGCCTGCACCGAGAGCGGGACCTTATCCAGGACATTGACGGTCTTGTGCACCCAGCATCGCTGGTGGCGCGTGCCGGGACAGACCTCCTCGAGCGCCTTCCAGAAGCCGAGCGCGCCGTCGCCGACGGCAATTTCCGGGGCGATCTGCAATCCGCGCAGCTTGACGTCGATCAAGAGCTCGCGCCAGCTCTGCGCGCTCTCCCGCACGCCGACCTGAAAGCCGATCAGTTCTTTCTTGCCTTCCGGCGTCGCGCCGATCAGCACCAGCATGCACTCGCCGTGGTCTTCCATGCGGGCCTGCAGGAAGACGCCATCGGCCCACACATACACGTATCGCCGCGCCGACAGATCGCGCCTTTGCCAACGCTCGTACTCACCTTGCCACTCCGCGGTCAGCCGGGAAATCACCGTCGATGCGTCGATCGAGGCATTGGCGGGCGAGAACGCCGATCTCGATCTCGACCATGTTGAGCCAGCTGGCGT
>NZ_JCAMOQ010000050.1:0-71086 GCF_059512365.1 Bradyrhizobium sp. Ses1 | reverse complement strand
GGTTCTGCAGCTCTTCACGCCCAAAGAATGCGCAAGCTACTTGGCAAACTCAGGATATGCACGAACCTAACTTCATCGCGCTCTAGCAGCCGAGACCTCGCAGGAGGCGCTGCTCTCCCTGATCCGGCGGCTGAACGCCGACGACGAGGTCGATGGCATTCTGGTTCAGCTCCCGCTACCGTCGCACATCGACACCGACACCATCATCCGGTCGGTCGATCCGGCGAAGGATGTCGATGGCTTCCATCCTGAGAATGCCGGACGCCTGATGCGCGGGCTTACCAGTCTCGTCCCCTGCACCCCGCTCGGTTGCATGCTACTGCTCCGTTCGGTTCATAGGGGACTGGCGGGCCAGCACGCAGTGGTGGTCGGGCGCTCGAACATCGTCGGAAAGCCGATCGCCCAGCTTCTCCTGCAGGCTGATTGCACAGTGACGATGACGCATTCGCGCAGTTGATTTGCCGGGACTTTGTCGTCAGGCCGATATCCTGGTCGCCGCGGTCGGCCGACCGGAGATGGTCCGCGGCAGCTGGATCAAGTCCGGCGCGATCGTCATTGACGTCGGCATCAACCGTTTGCCGGCAGAAGGCGGGGCCAGAGGCCGGCTGGTCGGCGACGTTGCCTTCGGAGAGGCCCGGGACGTTGCCAGCGCCATCACTCCTGTTCCCGGCGGCGTCGGTCCGATGACGATCGCATGCCTGCTGCGAAACACGCTGCAGTCCGCCGTCGAACGATCGGGCAAGAGCTAAGCCTATCGAACACTACGCGGACCGGTCGGCCGGAGATCCGGAACACCAATCTACCTAACCCCATCCGTCGCCGGAAGGCACAGTGAACCTGTGATTTCCGGCTTAGCTGACGCCCCTCAGCAGTCCAGTGTGGTTTCGCGCTCCCATGCCGTCAAATGGCGTGCATACGAATTCCATTCGTCGGTCTTGAGCTTGACGTAGCACGGTACGAACTCGCCCAACTTATCCGACAGCACCGATGACGACCGCAGTGCTCGGATCGCGTCGAGCAGGTTCAGCGGCAATTTCTTGCCGGCCTCGACGGAATGACCGTCCGTATACATGTTAATGTCGAGACGACTGCCGGGATCGCGCTGGTTGTCGATCCCGTCAAGCCCTGCGGCGAGCAATCCTGCCTGCAGTAGATAAGGATTTACCGCGCCGTCGGCGAGGCGGACCTCAAAGCGGCCGCCCTCGGGAATACGGATGAGATGGGTGCGGTTGTTTCCCGTATAGGTTACCGAGTTCGGCGCCCAGGTCGCTCCAGACGTCGTGCGTGGCGCATTGATGCGCTTGTAGGAGTTGACCGTCGGATTGAGCAGAGCCGCCAGCGCATCGGCCGAGTGCATGATGCCGCCCAGGAACTGATAGCCGAGCTTTGACACGCCGAGTTCGCCAGCTTCGTCCTCGAACAGATTGCGGCCATCGCGCCACACCGAGACGTGGGCGTGGCAGCCGTTGCCGGTCAGGTCGACGAACGGCTTCGGCATGAAGGTTGCGCGCAATCCGTGTTTCTCCGCGATCGAACGCACCATGTATTTGAAGAATGCATGGCGGTCCGCGGTCTTCAAGGCCGAGTCGAAATCCCAATTCATCTCGAACTGGCCGTTCGCGTCCTCGTGATCGTTCTGGTAGGGTTTCCAGCCAAGCGACAGCATGCAATCGCAGATTTCAGCAATGATGTCGTATCGTCGCATCAATGCCTGCTGATCGTAGCAGGGTTTTGGCTGGTGATCGGCATCATCGGAAATCCCGGTCCCGTCGCGCGAAATCAGGAAGAACTCGCATTCGACGCCAGATTTCAGCTCAAGGCCCTTGGCGGCGGCATCGGCGACCAACCGCTTCAAGAGATTGCGCGGCGCTTGCGCAACCGGCTTGCCGTTCATCCAAGGATCTGCGGCAAGCCAGCCGACTTCAGGCTTCCATGGCAACTGGATCAGGCTTTCCGGATCCGGCATCGCAAACATGTCGGGGTCGGCCGGCGTCATGTCGAACCATGTCGCGAAGCCTGCAAAGCCCGCCCCGCTCTTGAGCATGCCGTCGATCGCTGCAGCTGGCACAAGCTTGGCGCGTTGCACGCCAAACAGGTCGGTGTACGAGATCAGAAAATACTTGATGCCCCTCTCTTGCGCGGTGGCATGAAGACTATTGGCCATAGTTACCTCTTTGATGCGTCAACCCCGGCATCGAAACTTGCAGTCAGTTGGATTCGCGCGCTGCGTGTTCGCTATTTCGTTATTCCCGGAATCCAGTTGGTACCGGCGAGCGGCACGCCCGCCATCGCCGCAGCCTCGATCGACAAGGCGACGAGGTCTTCCGGTTCGAAATTGTGCAGATGGCTCTTTCCGCAGGCGCGCGCGATCGTCTGCGCCTCGAGCGTCAGCACCGAGAGATAATTTGCCAAGCGCCGGCCGGCCTTGACCGGGTCAAGTCGTGCCGCCAGCACTGGATCTTGCGTGGTGATGCCGGCAGGATCCAATCCGTCCTGCCAGTCGTCATAGGCCCCGGCAACGGTGCCCAGCTTTTCGTACTCCGCCTGCAGCTGCGGATCATTGTCGCCAAGGGCAATCAACGCCGCGGTGCCAATTGCCACCGCATCCGCGCCGAGCGCCAGCGCCTTCGCAACGTCGGCGCCCGTGCGGATGCCGCCGGAGACGATCAGCTGCAGCTTGCGGTGCAAGCCCAGATCCTGCAACGCCTGCACCGCGGGTCGAATGGCCGCCAGGATCGGCAGGCCTACATTCTCGATGAAGACCTCCTGGGTTGCGGCTGTGCCGCCTTGCATACCGTCGAGCACGATCACGTCGGCACCTGATTTGGCAGCAAGCGCGGTGTCGTAATAGGGACGGCTGGCGCCAACCTTGACGTAGATCGGCTTTTCCCAATCGGTCAGCTCCCGCAACTCCTCGATCTTGATCTCAAGATCGTCAGGCCCGGTCCAGTCCGGATGCCGGCAGGCTGAGCGTTGATCGATCCCTTCCGGGAGGGTGCGCATCTTGGCCACCCGTGGTGAAATCTTCTGGCCCAGCAGCATGCCGCCACCGCCGGGCTTTGCACCCTGCCCGATCACGATCTCGATCGCATCAGCCCGTCTCAGATCGTCCGGGTTCATGCCATAACGCGACGGCAGATACTGATAGACCAGGATGGAAGAATGACCGCGCTCTTCGGCGGTCATCCCGCCGTCGCCGGTGGTGGTCGACGTTCCAACCCGCGGAGGCGCCGCGTCCCAGCGCTTCCTTGGCCGGCGCTGACAGTGCGCCAAAGCTCATTCCCGCAATGGTGACGGGTATCTTGAGCTTGATCGGCTTCTTGGCGAAGCGCGTGCCCAGCGCAACCTCGGTTCCGCATTTTTCGCGATATCCTTCGAGCGGATACCGCGAGATTGAGGCACCTAGGAACAGAAGATCATCGAAATGCGGCAGCGCACGCTTGGCGCCGCCGCCGCGGATATCGTAGATGCCGGTCGCGGCGGCGCGCTGAATTTCAGCGATCGCCTGCGGGCTAAAGGTAGCAGAAAACCGAGGCGGTGTACGATGGGGCGGCGGGGCGGTCATCAGAAATCCTGCTCAGTAGGCGTCGACGTTGTCGATGTGGAAGTGATAAAGGCGGCGAGCGGAGCCGAACATCTTGAAGTCATCGGGGCTGATCGAATCGTTCAGGTCCGCACGTTTCAACAGTGACTTGAGAATCGACTTATCTTCCGCCGACATCTCTTTCTCGATACAGTCGGCTCCGAGGCTTGCTACGCTGCCGCGCACGAACAGGCGGGCTTCATAGATGGAGTCGCCGAGCGCATCGCCCGCATCTCCGAGCACGACGAGATTGCCGGCCTGCGCCATGAAGGCACTCATCGGCCCAATCGAGCCTTTGACGACGATGTCGATGCCCTTCATCGAGATTCCGCAGCGCGCGGACGCGTTGCCGTCGACCACGAGCAAGCCGCCGCGGCCGGTCGCTCCGGCAGCCTGGCTCGCGTCTCCTTTGACACGAACCTCGCCCGACATCATGTTCTCGGCAACACCGACGCCCGCATTTCCCGAGACGACGATCGTCGCTTCCTTGTTCATGCCGCCGCAATAGTAGCCGACGTGCCCCTCGATATCGATCGTGATCGGCGCATCGACGCCGCAGGCGATCGCATGCTTTCCACCCGGATTGGTCACGACCCAATGGGTTTCGTTGGTGGAAGGCGGCAGCGAATGAAGGGCCGCGTTGAGTTCGCGCAGCGGCGCCTTAGCGAGATCAAAAGTTGACATCAGGCGCGCTCCCACGCGTAGACGGTTGCAGGCTTCGGCTCAAAGAGATTGGCTTTGTCGACGCCTGGCAACATCGCGAGCGCGCGATACTCCGAGCCAAACGCCACATAGTCGTTGGTCTCGGCCATCACCGCCGGCTTGCAGGAAATCGGATCGCGCAACACGGCAAATCCGCTCTCCGTACCCACAACGAAAGTGTAGAAGCCATCGAGATCAACGAGACTTTGCGTCAACGCTTCCTTGAGCGAGGCGCCCTCCCGGATCTTCCAGCTGAGATAACCTGCTGCGACCTCGGTGTCATTTTCGGTCTCGAATGTCATACCTTCGCGACGCAGGACACGACGCACACCATTGTGATTCGAGAGCGAACCGTTGTGAACGAGGCACTGGTCGAGGCCGGTCGAGAACGGATGAGCGCCGCGCGTGGTCACTGCAGATTCCGTCGCCATGCGGGTGTGGCCGATGCCGTGGCTGCCTGCCATCCGGGCCAACCCAAACCGCTGCGCGACTCGCTCCGGTAGACCGACCTCCTTGTAGAGCTCCATTCGCGTCCCAGCCCCGACAAAGCTGATGTCGCCATGTGCAGCGATCCAGCCGCGCGCCTGCCGTTCCTTGCTCGCAGGGAGCAAAATGACCGCGTGCGTGTCCCGAAAAGTCGAAACCAGATTTTCTCCGAGAGCGCGCCCAAGCTCCGTAAGCGATCCGCGCAGCGCGGTTTCGCTCGCGCCACTCACCGTCAGCTTCACACATCCCGTTTGGCCATCGCCATAGACCGCGAAGCCCGCGCTGTCGGGACCTCGATCGCTCATCACGGCCAGCATGTCCGACAACATCGCCCCGAGCTCCGGCTCAAGCTTCGGCTGCTTCAGAAACAGCCCTACGATTCCACACATGACATCCTCCGCAACGGGGGTTTGCGCCCATGCGCCCCGAAGAATTACTCTAAAGAATATTTATTTCTCGTCAAGAATATCGATGTCCGGAATTTGGAAATCGGCTCACCTAGCTCCCGAAACAGTGTCGCGGCGGCACGATACGATCGTGCTGCCGCGACAATCTCGAAAGCTCGAAATCTCAGCCGTGAATCGCCTCGCCATGCAGCGCGAGATCCAGGCCGATCTCCTCGTTTTCCTTGCTGACACGCAGACCGATCGTGAGATCGATCAGCTTGAGAAGAACGAAGCTGATCGCGCCGGACCAGACTAGGGTCATGCCGACGCCTTCGAACTGGAGCAGGACCTGACCCGGGTTGCCGTCGACTAGGCCGGCCTTCCCGGTGCCGCCGATCGCGGCGACCGCGAACACGCCGGTCAGAATGGCACCCAGGATGCCGCCGACGCCATGGACGCCCCAGACGTCGAGCGCATCGTCATAGCCAAAGGTGTTCTTTAGACCCGACACGCCCCAGTAGCATGCGACGCCGGCGGCAAAGCCGATGATCAAGGCGCCGCCGACGCTGACGAAGCCGCAGGCCGGCGTGATGGCGACGAGGCCCGCGATCGCACCCGAGACCGCGCCGAGCAGGCTTGGCTTGCCGCGCATGATCGCTTCCACTAGGCTCCAGGCGACGATCGCCGCCGCAGTCGCGCCATGGGTGTTGATCATCGCGATCCCCGCCGAGCCCCCTGCAGAGAGTGCGGAGCCAGCGTTGAAGCCGAACCAGCCGACCCACAGCAGGGCGCCGCCGATCATGGTCAGGAGCACATTGTGCGGGACGACGGCGTCGGTGCCGAAATCCTGGCGCTTGCCGATCATCAGGGCGGCAATCAGGCCGGCGATGCCGGAATTGATATGCACCACCGTGCCGCCCGCAAAATCAAGCACGCCGGCATCGGCGAGGAAACCACCCGGCCCCCAGACCATATGCGCGATCGGGGCATAGACCAGCACCAGCCAGAGCGACAGGAACAGCATCGCCGCCGAGAACTTCATCCGGTCCGCAGGGCCACCCAGGATGATGACGGGGGTGATGATGGCAAAGGTGAGCTGGAACATCACGAACACGAATTCGGGAATGGTCTGTGCCGCCGGCGCCAGCGTGTCGGGCGCGATCCCCTGCAGCATGAACTTGCTCATGCCGCCGAAGAATGGATTGCCTTCGGTGAAGGCCAGGGTATAGCCGATCACGATCCAGATCACCGACAGAATGCCGGCCGCGAAGAAGCACTGCATCAAGACGGCAAGCACATTCTTCTTGCGCACCATGCCGCCATAGAACAGCGCAAGGCCAGGCACCAGCATCATCAGCACCAGCAACGACGAGGTCAGCATCCAGGCCGAGTCGCCGGAATTCAGGACCGGAGCCGGCGCCGCCGGCGCAGGCGTTGCGGATTGTGCCAGCACCTCGCCGAGGCCGGCCATCAGGAACACAACAGCAGCGAGGGCTGTGTCACGCATCTTCTGCATTGGTACAATATCTCCCTAAGAGCCTAGGATTTCGGATTGCCGCGTTTTGGACTTGATCAGTCGAGGCTTCGCCGAGGCAGATCGAAGCCTTGAATCGATATTCTTGATGCGCTGAAACCGCGGCTGGTCATCGCACCGCGCGATGCGGCGAGCCGAATTGCCGGCAAGTTTCGATCTGATGGGTCGAAGGACAGCGATGATGAACTTCATTGGCGCTTCCACTGCTTGCCGGAGGCAAGTTTCTTCACAGGCAACAAATGTTCATACAAGTCTCGTGCCAGTCTTTTTCGAAATTGGAACTATTATTTCTCCAAAGGAAATACGATTGAAGCCCGGCGGGTCCTGATCGGGACGTGGGTGCAACGCCCTTTTTGGACGGCCGCCCCTGGCGAGAATCCAGGCAACAGGACAGTTTTGTGGCAGCGCGGAGGGATCACCTCCCGGCACGGGCTCCGCACATTGGGAATCGGCCGCAGCCGGCGATCGCTGTGGGAAATCGTCGCGAAAGCTGCGGGCAGCTAGCCGTGATTGCGGGGGCGCAGTATAGAGGACATTGTTGCTTCATCCGGTCGGCGCGGCCGCCGCGCTCGCGCTGCAAGGCCGAAGGCGCAAACTCAGCGAGGTTTCATCGTGGCGAAAGGCGCCAGCAAGCGTTCGACAGCCGACGCGCCGCGGCAAGAAACGGAGCTCCTGACCGGTTCGCTAGCTCCGAAGGAAGTAACCCCCACTCTTGAATCCGAAATTGGAGCCGAAGTCCGTCGACTGAGGAAGGAGCTGGATCTCACGGTCATGGAGCTCGGTGCGGCGGCTGGTATTTCAGCCGGCATGATGTCCAAGATCGAGAACGGGTCCATCTCGCCCTCTCTGGCGACCCTATCAGCGCTGGCGAAGGCCTTGAATGTACCGATCGGCCGTCTATTCCGCGAAAGCACCGAGCAACGTGATTGCTCCTTCGTGAAGGCGGGCACGGGCGTCCGGATCGAGCGGCGCGGCACCAAGGCCGGGCACCTCTATGACCTGCTCGGGCACAGCGTCGGCGGCGATATCGTCGTCGAACCCTATTTGATTACGCTCAAGGGTGACGCCGTTCCCTACACCGATTTCCGGCATGCCGGTGTGGAGTTCATCTACATGCTCACCGGCAAAGTGCGCTATCGACACGCCGATCGTAGCTATCTGCTCGAGCCCGGCGACGCGCTTTTCTTTGACGCGGCCGCCCGTCATGGGCCGGAAGAGCTCGTCAAGGCGCCGATGACGTATCTCTCGATTATCATCTATCCGCGGCGAAGCTGACATCGAGCGTCCGCGCGGTGTTTAGACGCCACCTTTCCCATCTGTTCATCCGATGCGCGCCGGTCCGAGTTGCGGTCTTATCGCTGGACATCGAGCCCAAGTTCTGCGCGGACGGCAATTCAATTGCGGCGGTCACGCAGATCGGTTCGCGGCGATGCTTTCGAAAATCTTCACCCGGAGCTGGTTGAACGTCTCGCTGGTCACGAGAGCGGTCGTACGTGATCGCGGCAGGCAAACTCGGAGCTCCCTGACGATCCGGCCGGGACGGGCGGACATTACATAAACGACGTCAGCGAGGAAAACAGCCTCGTCGATGTCATGCGTGATGAAGAGGACGGTCTTGCGATATTTCTCCCAGACGTCCAACAGCAACTGCTGCATCTGGAGCCGCGTCTGGGCGTCGAGCGCCCCGAATGGTTCGTCCATCAACAGCACTTCGGGCCGCATCAACAGAGCCCGCGCAATGCCGACTCGCTGCCGCATACCGCCCGATAACTGGTCCGGCAGATACTTCTCGAAGCCAATTGAGGCCGACCGCCGCGATCAATTCTTTAGCCAGCGGCTCATACTTGTGTGTACCGAAAACCTTGTCCGAGTTGATGATGTGACGGATTCGGCTAAGTTGGCGGGATGATCGGGCTTCTCTGTTTCGTGCGGGCCGTCGTGACCTCGCCGTTCAGGTCGAGGTTGCAGCTGGAAGCTGAGAACGCGGCGCTTCGACATCAGTTGACGGTCTTGCGGCGGAGGCTGCAGGGTCGCGTCCGGCTCACGAACCATGATCGCTGGTTCTTTGTCCAGCTGTATCGTTGGTTTCCCAATGTCGTTTGTCCTCACCATCGTCCGCCCCGAGAGCCTCGTGCGTTGGCACAGGACTGGTTTTCGCTGCTACTGGCGTTGGAAGTCACGATCTTCGGGCGGCCGACCGCAGATCGACACCGAGCTGCGCGTGTTGATCCGGCGGATCAGCATCGAAATCCGCTTTGGGGCGCGCCGCGCATCCACGGCGAACTGCTGAAGCTCGGGTTTTAGGTCGCGCAGTCGAGCATCGCTAAGTACATGGTCAGGCAACGCGGGCCGCCCAGCCAGGGATGGCGGACGTTCTTGCGCAGCCACGCGCCGGACATTGCCGCCATGGACTTGTTCGTCGTTCAACGATCGGTTTCGAGCTGCTCTATGCTCTCGTCATCGTCCGGCTCGATCGCAGAGCCCTCGTTTGGATCAACGTCACAGCACATCCGACGGCCGAATGGGTTGCACGTCAAATCACGGAGGCATTTCCCTGGGACGAGGCTCCGCGCTACCTCATCCGGGATCACGACCGGATCTATGGCAGCGTCGTCACGCGCCGAATGCGCGCCATGGGCATCCGCGACAGGCCTACTGCACCGGCCTCGCCGTGGCAGAATGGAGTTGCCGAACGGTTGATCGGATCGATCCGCCGCGAGTGCTTAGATCACATCCTCGTCTTTGGGGAGACGCATCTACGACGGATTTTGCGATCCTACGCACGCTATTACAACGACATCCGACCGCACCGGTCGTTGGACAAAGACGCGCCGGTTGCCCGCCCGGTTCAGCGGACCGGAAGCATTAAATCACACGCCATCCTTGGCGGACTTCACCACCACTACACCCGAGCTTAGGTTTTCGGTACAGACAGGCCGATATACCTAAATCCGCTTGTCTTGTCCGGCCTTTCAGGCTGTAATTAAATCGAGGTGATATTCGCCTGTTCGCACGCTTCGATGCTGCAGCGTGTTCCGGGGCAATGGCTGCCAATCCCATTCACGAAGGGACGATGGCGCTCGGCCTTGCGGCATCACTCCTTCGTCACGCGCGGAGGATGTTTCATGAATCTCGACGCCTACCGGATCGCCGACGAACCCTACTACCAGCCGCTCGGCCATGAGATCGTGACTTTTCAGACGGCCTATGCCGAGCGCCTGCCGGTGATGCTGAAGGGGCCAACCGGTTGCGGCAAGACCCGCTTCGTCGAGCACATGGCCTGGCGGCTCGGCAAGCCACTGATCACGGTCGCGGCGCATGAGGACATGACCGCCGCCGACCTGGCCGGACGCTACCTGCTCGAGCCGCAGGGAACCGTTTGGCACGACGGGCCGCTAACGCTCGCGGTGCGCCACGGCGCGATCTGCTATCTCGACGAGATCGTCGAGGCGCGGCAGGACACCACCGTCGTGATCCATCCGCTGACCGATGCGCGCCGCATCCTGCCGCTGGAGAAGCACAACGAGCTCGTGCCCGCCCATGGCGACTTCCAGCTCACGATCTCCTACAATCCGGGCTACCAGAGTGCAGTCAAGGACCTAAAGGAATCGACCAAGCAGCGCTTCGTCGCGATCGATTTCTTCTATCCGCCGCCGGCCACCGAGGCTGCCATCATCGTCCGCGAGAGCGGCACCGATGACGAGCTTGCCGGCATCCTGGTCGCGATAGCACAGCGCTCGCGCAATCTGCAGGGCCACGGCCTCGACGAAGGCGCCTCGACTCGCATGCTGATCCACGCCGGGCGGATGGTGCGCGCAGGCTTGCCGCTGGACGTTGCCGTGCAATCCTCCATCGTGCTGCCGATCACAGACAATCCCGACATCCGCGCAGCGCTCAGTGACGCGATCCAGGCCTGTTTGCCGTGAACGCAGCCAAACAGGCAACGCTGCATCTGGTGCCTCCTGACGAGGAGGACAGCGCGACGCGCCGGATCCATCGTTTGATGCTCCAGCGCGAGACGCTGCGGCCGATGTTCCTGGTCGCCTGGGACGATCTCTCGCATCGTTTCGATGTGAACGAACTTGAAGCCTGGGCCGGCGCCGTGCTGACGCTCGCGCATGTCAATGCCGGCCCGGCCTGCCTGATCGCCTATTGGGAGGCAAGCAAGAGCGGCGGCGCTGCGGACAGGCAGGAGATCGCACCACTCTTGGTGGCAGGCCAGATGGCCGCCGATATCTGCCGAAACGCCGGCGCGCGGGCTGCGACCGCTGCGCTGCAGGCGCTGCCGGTTGCCACGCGTGTGTTCGGCAGCGGTCCGGCCCTCGCGAGGTGGTGGCGGACGATGGAACTGCTGGCGCGGCAGGCGCCGGAATCGGTTGCGCCGGCCGCCGACAACATCGCCGCAATTCTCGGCCCCGGCACGATCGACGCCTTCGAGAATTTCGTCGCGGCCGGATTGAAATTCGCTTCCGGCAACAGGGTACGACGGCTGGCGTTTTTCCGCCTCGAGGACGATCTCGCGCGTCGCATGATCGCGCGCGATCTCGGCAGCGTGACGTTCCTCGAAGCCGAGATCGAGCTGAAGGCGTTCATAACTGCGCTCTGGGGCAAGCCGCCTCTGCTGCGCAGCTTTGCCGCCGACAACAGCCAGGCGCCGCAGCGGCGCACCTCGATTGCCGGGCCGCTGATCCGCCTGCCCGAAACCTTTCGCGGCGTACAGGGCGATGCTGCGCGGGCGCTGTTCCGGGCCGCGGCGGCGCATGCACGGGCGCATCTCGTGCTGGGCAACGGGCTGTTTCCGGTCGGCAAGCTGAAGCCGCTGCAGATAGCGCTCGTCAACCTGATCGAGGACGCCCGTATCGAGACGCTGGCGCTGCGACGGCTACCGGGTCTGCGGCGGCTGTGGGCGCCTTACCATGTGGCCACGCCGTCCGGCGTCATCGCGGCTCCGACCTTGATGGCGCGGCTGGCGCGCGCACTGTTCGATCCCGCCTATGTTGATCACGACAGCTTTGTCGCGAAGGGTCGCACGATGTTTCAAGCGGCCTTGCCTCGCATCGACGACCCCGCCATCAGCCGGGAAATCGGCATGCTGCTGGGCAACGACCTCGGCCAGATGCGAGTACAGTTCAACGTCAAGACCTACGTCGTGGAGCCCGCCTATCGCGATGACGGATTGGGGCTATGGGACTTTGGCGAGAATGCTCCCCCCTCGGGCGAAATGATGGAGCTGCCGGTCGATGCGATGCGGATGGAGCGGCAGGAAGCGCCTGATGGCAACAGCAGCGAGCCGGACGAGCAAGGTGAAGCGCTTGGACGTGGCCGGCCGGTAGCACCGGACGAGCGTGGCACTGTCATCGCGAAATATCCGGAATGGGACCGCGCGGATGGCATCGAGCGCCCCGAATGGACGACGGTGCGCGAGGTGGCCGCGCGCGCCGGCGATCCGCGCCTGATCGAGGCGGCGCTCGACCATGCCGACGCGCTGCGTAGCCGGATCGGACGATTGGTGCGTGGCGTGCGGATCGGCCGGACCATCCGTCTCAACCGGCAGCATGATGGCCACGACATCGACATCGATGCCGCGCTCGATGCCGGCATTGCGTTGCGGATCGGGCAGGAGCCGGATCCGCGCGTGTTCCGATCGTCGACATCGATGCATCGCGATCTCGCGGCGCTGCTCTTGATCGATGTCTCCGAGTCGACCCGCGACCGGCTCGCCACCGGCGCGACCATTCTCGAAGTCGAGCGCTTGGCGGTCGCGGTTCTGGCGGAAGCGATGGGAAGGCTCGGCGATCCCTTCGGTCTTCTGGCATTCGCGTCAGACGGACGCGAAGATGTCAGGATGACCATGATAAAGTCCTTCGAGGAGCCGTGCGACCGGAGCTGCATCGCGCGGCTCGCCGGGCTGAGATCGGGGCTGTCGACGCGGCTTGGCACCGCGCTACGCCATGCGGGGAAGGTGATCGCGAAGGCCAACTCCGGCCGCAAGCTCTTGATCGTGCTGACCGACGGCGAGCCGTCCGACATCGACGTATCCGATCCGCTCGATCTGGTCGAGGATGCGAGGCGTGCTGCGCGTGGCCTGAAAAACGCCGGCACCGATGCTTACGGCGTGGTGCTCGGCAAGGCCGGCATCCAGGCGGCATCACGGATCTTCGGCCGCGGCAACACCATGATGGTGCACCGGATCGAGGATTTGCCGGGGCGACTGTCTGAACTCTACTTCCGTCTGGCACGCCGCTGAGCTTACTTGCGACGACGTGCGAGATCGGAACCAAGCGCCGCGCGTCCGGCGACATGAAATGCCGCTTCGAGCCCGCGCGCGAGCGTGCCGCCGTCAGGCGCCAATATCCGCATCACGAGCCCGGCCTGGTTCGGCGCGGGCGACGCACCCGATAGACAGCCGCAGCTATCGACGATTTTGCTGAACGATCCGAGATCTGGCACTTTTTCCGGCGGGGCGATCAGAACGACGGTCGCGACGGCCGCCATATCACCGAGCGCGCCGTCGCGCATCTCGTCACCGCGGATCGATCCACGATCGAACAGCAGGACATTGCCGTCGGGACGCAGGATGCGCTGCCGGCTCGAAAACGATGCGAACGGCCGTCCCGCCTGACGCGGGTCGTGCATGGCGAATCCGTCGGCCAGGAACAGCACCGCACCCTCAGCCACAGTCGCCATCGTGTCGAGACAAAGATCGGCACCGGGAAACAGCACATAGGGATCGCTCGCGATCGCGCAGAACGCACCCGGACCGACCGTGATGGATTGCTGCTGCAGCGCGCCGGACTGGCGACCGTGGTGCACGACCGTGGAAGCCTGCGTCGTCAGGTGAAATGCGGCATTCGCGGCGATGGCCACATCGAGCTTGAGACGGTCGCAGGCATACAGGCCGCCGGCGGCCGACTGCAAATAAAGCGTCAGCAAGTCGGCTCGCGTGACGTCGAGATAAAAGCCGCGGGTGACGTGAAATGGGTAGCCGACATGCTGGCGCCGCAGCACGGTTCGGCCGCCGGCAACGTCCGCGGCGAGATGCGCTTCGGCGCGCCGGCCGGAGTCAAACGCGGAACAGGACAGCGGCAGAGATCGCATCGGCAACCGCCTCGATGCCGGCACCGGAGCGCGCGTTCGTCGCAAGCACCGGCCGGCCTCCCCTCACGCTGACAGCCTCGGCAAGCATCGGCTCGAGCGCGACGCCGACATGCGGCGCGAGATCGATCTTGTTGACGACAAGGAGGTCGCAGCGGAGCAGGCCCGGCCCCTTCTTGCGCGGAATGTCGTCGCCGCCCGCGACGTCGATCACGAACATCCACCAGTCGACCAGGTCGAGCGAGAAGGTCGAGGCGAGATTGTCGCCGCCGGATTCGAACAGGATCAGTTCGAGCCCGGGAAAGCGCGTTTCGAGATCGTCTCCGGCGGCGATGTTGAGCGTCGGGTCCTCGCGGATCACCGTATGCGGGCAGGCGCCCGCCTCGACCGCGGAGACACGCGCCGGGTCGATCAGGCCCGAACGACGCAGCCGCTCGGCATCCTCCTTGGTTACGAGATCGTTGGTCACTACAGCGAAATCGATACCCCGACGCTGCAAGACCGGAATCAACGCCTCGATCAACGCGGTCTTGCCGCAGCCGACGGGACCGCCGATGCCGACGCGTGCCGCGGCGGGACTGGCATGGGTTGCGGCGCGCTCAATGGGATGCAGCTTGTCGAGCATCGCATCACCTCAGCATATAACGCCGCGCCAGCGGCAATTCGCGCGCCGGTTCGCAGGTCGCAAGCGCACCGTCGACGAAGACGTCAAAGGTTTCAGGGTCGACGGTGATCTTCGGACAAAGATCGTTCCAGAGCATGTCGCCCTTGGAGAGCTTTCGCGTTCCCTTCACGGGCAGCAATGTCTTCGACAGGCCGAGGGCACCGGCGAGATCGTGCTCCACGGCGAGCGGATGCACGAAGCAGGCCGACAGCGCCGCCGGCGCGCGGCCGAACGCGCCCCATTGCGGGCGCATCAGCATCGGCTCGCAGGTCATCAGCGAGGCCGCGCTGTCG
This sequence comes from Bradyrhizobium sp. Ses1, assembly GCF_059512365.1. Classification (NCBI taxonomy): domain Bacteria; kingdom Pseudomonadati; phylum Pseudomonadota; class Alphaproteobacteria; order Hyphomicrobiales; family Nitrobacteraceae; genus Bradyrhizobium; species Bradyrhizobium sp. Ses1. The sequence continues at coordinate 56,343 of NZ_JCAMOQ010000050.1, read as the reverse complement.
CCCATCGCGCCCCAGGCGATGAAGCCGCCCTTGATGACCAGCTCCGGCTTGATGCCGAAGAACGCCGGCCGCCAGACCACGATGTCTGCAAGCTTTCCGTCTTCCAGCGAGCCGACATGGTCGGCAATGCCAAAGGTCCGCGCGGCGTTGATGGTGTACTTCGCCACATAACGGCGGATGCGCGCATTGTCGCCAAAACCTTCGCGATCTTCCGGCAGCGCGCCGCGCTGATCCTTCATCTTCGAGGCGAGCTGCCAGGTGCGGCAGATCACCTCGTGGATGCGGCCCATGCCCTGGCTGTCGGAGCCGAGCATCGAGATCGCGCCGATGTCGTGCAGCACGTCCTCGGCCGCAATAGTCTGCGCACGAATGCGACTTTCCGCGAACGCCACATCCTCCGGGATCGCCGGATTGAGGTGGTGGCAGACCATGGTCATGTCGAGATGTTCGTCGAAGGTGTTGACCGTGAACGGATTGGTGGGGTTGGTCGACGACGGCAGGCAGTGCATCTCGCCGGCGACGCGGATGATATCGGGCGCGTGGCCGCCGCCTGCGCCTTCGGTGTGGTACATGTGAATGGTGCGGCCGCCGATCGCCTCCAGCGTGTTCTCGACAAAGCCGGATTCGTTCAGCGTATCGGTATGGATCTGGACCTGGAAATCGTAGTCGTCGGCGACGCGAAGGCAGGTGTCGATCGCGGCCGGCATCGAGCCCCAGTCCTCGTGCAGCTTCAATCCCATCACGCCGGTCTCGAGCTGCTCGACCATCGGCGGCGCGCGATGGGAGTTGCCGCGGCCGAGGAAGCCGAAATTCATCGGCCAGGCTTCGGCGGCCTGCAGCATCTTGCCGGTATTGAAGGGGCCGCCGGAATCGATGCCGACCGTGATCGGCCCGAGCGAGCCGCCGATCATGGTGGTAATGCCGCTGGCGAGCGCATGCTCGACAAGGCCGGCGCTGTCGAAATGAACGTGGACGTCGATCGCGCCGGGCGTTGCGATCAGGCCCTCGCAATCGCGCACGGTGGTGCCGGTCGAGACGATCAGCTGCGGATCGACGCCGTCCATGATCGCGGGGTTGCCTGCCTTGCCGATGCCGACGATGCGGCCATTCCTGATGCCAAGATCGCCCTTGACGATGCCGAGCACGGGATCGATTACCACGACATTGCAGAGCAGGAAATCGAGCGCGCCTTCGGCCGAGGTGATGCCGGCCATGCCGATGCCGTCGCGCAAGGTCTTGCCGCCGCCGTGCAGGCATTCATCGCCATAGACGGCATAATCCTTCTCGACCACGGCGAAGAGCGAAGTGTCGCCGAGGCGAACGGAATCGCCGGTTGTCGGCCCATAAAGCGCTGCGTAGTCGCGCCGGTCGATCATCGCCACAGGTTATGCTCCCCTGAAATCGCGCGCGCGTGCTCGCGTCAGCGCGGCGCTGCGCACGGCCGGATCGCTGCCGACACCGTCGGTGAGATTGTTGAGCCCGGTCAGTTCGCGCCGCCCGCCGAACTCGACCAGCGACACCTCCTTGGAGGCGCCGGGTTCGAAACGCACCGCCGTGCCGGCGGGAATGTCGAGCCGCATATTGAAGGCCGCGGCGCGGTCGAATTCGAGCGCCTTGTTGACCTCGAAGAAATGGAAATGCGACCCGATCTGGATCGGACGGTCGCCGGTGTTGACCGCAGTCAACTTCATCTTGCGCCGCCCGGGATTGAGTTCGAGCTGACCGTCACGCGCGGTGATGGCGCCGGGATGCTCGGTGTCGGCGGCAGCGCCCGGCGGCGGGCGGATCGGCTCATGCACGGTGACGAGCTTGGTGCCATCTGCAAACACGCATTCGACCTGGATAACATGCATCATCGCGGCAATGCCGGGCAGCACGTCATCCGTGGAGAGGATCGTGGAGCCATGGCCGATGAGGTCTGCGACCGAACGGCCGTCACGCCCGCCTTCCAAAATCTCGTCGGTGATGATCGCGACCGCTTCGGGATAATTCAGCTTCAATCCCCTGGTACGCCGGCGGCGCGCCAACTCGGCGGCATTGAAGATGGTCAACCGTTCGAGTTCCGTGGGTGTCAGCAGCATGCCTTCTCGCTTTCAATTGGCAAACAGTCGCAGGTCGGCCTGCGCATGGCGAGCCGCGGCAACGTCGAGGAAGGGCGCAAAGCTTTCGAGCTCCGCATCGGGCAATGTCTGGCTCATCGTGATCTGCTCGATCAGCGGCAGGCAATCGGCGAGCACCTCCTGCCCTTGCAGCGCCCCGACCGCCCCTAACCGGATCGCAGCAGTGATCAGGCCCGACGCGACCGTGTAACCCGAGGTCAGCTGCACCAGGTTTTCGTCGAGCCCCACCGAGGACCAGACCGCGCCCTGCATCACCGCGATATGGCCCAGGCATTCGCCCGACCGCACTGCGTCGCGCAGGATCGCCGCTAGATCGTTGCCGATCCGCGCATGTGAGGCCAGAAACGACGCGCCATTGCGGCGCGAACCCGCGCGCAGGCTCTCGACCAGCGTCGAGGCGTCCACGTCGCGATCGACAGCAGCGATGACGGCGAGATCGCCGTTGCAGCGGAAAGCGCGCAGCAACGCGACCCGGTCATAGCTGGCCCAGCGATGTTTCAGCGCCGCCGACACCAACCGCTTCAACTCGCACGCGTCTAGGCCATCGCGCAGCGCGATGAGGCCCTCGATCCCATAGGAGAAGGCGAAGGAGCCGCTGGGAAACGCCCCGTCTGCCTGCCATAGCGCGCGCAAGGTCGACAGCATCGCTTAGTGGCTCTGGTCGTGCTGGTGGACGTGATGTCCATCATGATCGTCCTCGGCCGCCGCGTGATCTGGCACGTCCTCTTCCTCGTCGAGCACGCTGATGCCGACGCGGCGCGAGGCGACCATGTCCTCCAGCCTTGCGATGTAATCCTCGGGCCGTCCCTCCAGCGCCACGAACAGAACTTCGCCGCCAAAGCGGACACGCCAGTGCAGGTTTCCGACGTGATAGCCCAGTTCGATCGCATCCGCGATCGAGCGCGGTTCGAGCTTCAGCCAGCGTTCGGTCGCCGCGCGCACGACGATCGCGCTGTCGCTCTCCAGCACGAGTACTGCGCCGTCGAACAGTTTCTGGTGGCGCGGCAGCGCGATCGCCAGTTCGACGCCGCCACGGGTGGTGATCAAAAGCCGCCGCCGCGCCAGGTCGGCAACAGGCACGTTTACAATATCGACCGCGCCGCGGTGCTCGAGCCGATGCAGCTCCTCGGACAATTCCGGCTCCAGTCGGCTACCGAGCACACGGTCGATGCGCAGCATCGCAGTCTCCTTCCCACATCTTCACCTCTCCCGCTTGCGGGAGAGGGGTGCAGCCTCGGATAGAGTTTGACCTGATGTCATCATGCTCCGGCCGTCATTTGGCGAGCAGTTCCTTCAGCTTGACGTCGATGAAGTCGACGTCAACCGGGTTGGTGCCGGGGCCGCCGGCGAAATGGCCCCAGATCGAGGGCACCGGAACGAATTCGGCGTTCGGCATATGCTCGACTTCGAACCTGCTGTCTTCGGGTGGAAAATAGAGGTCGGTCTGACCGGGCATGACGTAGGCCCTGGCCTTGATCGCGCCGAGCGCCGCCTTGAAATCGCCCTTATAGATCTCGTTGTCGCTGATATCGCCGTTCTGCCAGGTCCAAAGCATGGTCAGGAGATTGTTCGGGTCCTTGGGCAGGAAGAAACCTTCCCAGAACGCGACCAGGAAGTCCTCCAGCGAGGAGTAGCCCAACGTATCGAGATCAAGCTTCTCGCGATAGAACGCCTGCGAGAATCCCCAGCCGGCATAGACGCGCGCGGCGGCGCGCAAGCCGCGGGCCGGCTTCTCGGTGTACCAGCCTTCTTTCCAGGCCGCATCCGCCGTCAGCGCCGCCTTCACGCCTTCGAGGAAGACGAAATTATGCCGCGAGCACTTGGCCGAACCGCAGAATGGCGCGATCAGGTCCATCATGTCCGGATAGAGCGCGCCCCAGTGGAAGGTCTGCAGCGCGCCCATCGACCAGCCGGTCACAAGGCGAATGTGTGTGATGCCGAATTTCTCGGTCACCAGGCGGTGCTGGACGCGCACATTGTCGTAGGCCGTCACATGGGGAAAGCGCGGGCCGTTATACGGCTCGGGCGTGTTGCTCGGCGAAGACGACAGCCCGTTGCCGAGCATGTTCGGGATGATGATGAAGTATTTGTTCGGGTCGAGCGCGCGGCCCTCGCCGATCAGCCATTCATTGTCGTAGTGCTGGCCGGAATACCAGGTCGGATAGACGACGACGTTATCCTTCGCCGCGTTCAGCGTGCCGAAGGTCTTGTAGGCCAGCTTGCAGCCACGCAGGGTGGCGCCGCGTTGCAGCCTGACGTCGCCAAGGTCGTAGATTTCGTAATCGAGAGTCATGACGGCGCATCCTCTCTTGCTTCATGGTTTCGCGTGCGCCGGCCGACTCTCCGGCCGGCGCCGCATTATAGGCCTGTTCAGCGATGCGCGACCTTCTTGGCCGGGATTCCCTCGATCGGGCATTCCTCGGTTCCGACAGTCGAGCGGGTGAAAGATTCGACCATCTCGCGCGTTCCTTCTGGGTCGGCGATCCACTTCGAATAAAAGTCGTAGGGGCAGGTCGCGACGCCGCGATCGCCATCGCCGGAATTGATCATGCCGGTGTAGCCACGGTGGACCAGCTTGAAGAGGTGGTTCTGCGACTGGCCGTTCTTGCGCGCGTCGCGGATCAGCGACTTCGAGAGCTGGGCGTATTGCACGCCGTAATCCTCCTCGCCGCATTCGCCGAGCGTGCGGCCGTCGAAGCCGATGATCGCTGAATGGCCGAAATATGAGTAGACGCCGTCGAAGCCGGCGGCGTTCGCAACCGCGACATAGACATTGTTGGCCCAGGCCATCGCCTTGGCCATGATGACCTGCTGGTCCTTGGCCGGATACATGTAGCCTTGGCAGCGCACGATCAGCTCGGCGCCCTTCATCGCACAGTCGCGCCAGATCTCGGGATAATTGCCATCATCGCAGATGATGAGTGAAACCTTCAGGCCCTTCGGCCCCTCGGAGACGTAGGTGCAGTTGCCGGGATACCAGCCTTCGATCGGCACCCAGGGCATGATCTTGCGATATTTCTGTACGATCTCGCCCTTGTCGTTCATCAGGATCAGCGTGTTGTAGGGCGCCTTCTTCGGATGCTCCTCGTGCCGCTCGCCGGTGAGCGAGAACACGCCCCAGACCTTCGCCTTGCGACAGGCTTCGGCAAAGATCTCTGTCTCCTCGCCCGGCACGACAGACGCCGTCTCGTACATCTCCTTGGAGTCGTACATGATGCCATGGGTGGAATATTCCGGGAAGATCACCAGATCCATGCCAGGCAGACCGGTCTTCATGCCGACGATCATGTCGGCGATCTTGCGAGCGTTGGCGAGCACCTCCGCCTTGGTGTGAAGCCGCGGCATCTTGTAGTTCACGACGGCGACGCCCACCGTGTCGTTGCTGGAAGTAATATCACCGTGCAACATATAGCTCTCCTTGCGGTTTTCTGGTCACTGGTTCTGGTCCTCACGCACCGTTGCCTGCCACCGCGACGCTCCGTTCACACCGCCATGTGGCGGTGAACCAGCGCGTCGCTGAGTTCGCCTATCTTGCCCGATGCCACCACGCGCCCCTTCTCCATCATGGCGAAGCAATGCGCGGCGCGGCGGACGAACGATACGTTTTGCTCGACCAGGATGACGGTGAGTCCGACGTCCCGGTTAAGGCGGATGATGACGTTCTCGATCTCCTCGACGATCGATGGCTGGATGCCTTCGTTGGGCTCGTCCAACAGGATGATCTTCGGATCGGCGGCGAGCGCCCGCGCGATCGCGAGCTGTTGCTGCTGGCCGCCGGACAGCACGCCGCCATTGCGGTCGAGATTGCTCATGAGATACGGGAACAATTCCGCCACCAGCGGCGGAATCTCCCGCTTGCCGTCGCTGCGGGCAAACGAGCCCATCAGGATGTTCTCGCGGATCGAGAAGTCCGGGATGATCTCGCGGCCCTGCGGGACATAGGCGATGCCCGCCCGCGCGCGCTGGAAGGTCGGCTTGGCGCCGAGATCATCGCCATGGAGGCTGATTTCGCCGCCCATCCGGTCGGTGAGGCCCATCAGCGTCTTCAGCAGCGTGGTCTTGCCGGTACCATTGCGGCCCATCACGGCGGTCACCTCGCCGTCGGGTACGTCGAGGCAGACATCGTGCAGGATATGGCTGCGGTCATAGAAGCTGTCGACATGGGCGAAGGCGAGCATCACGAAATCCCCTTCGATCCCAGATAGGCTTCGCGCACCTTCGGATTGTTCTCGATCTGCTCGACGTCTCCCTCGGCCAGCACCTGGCCGAGATGCAGCACCGTGATACGCTCGGCGATCTCGCGGACGAAGGCCATGTCGTGCTCGACGACGATGATGGTGTGACGGCCCTTGAGGTTGTTGACGATCTCTGAGGTCTTGTGCGTCTCGGCCTGCGTCATGCCCGCGGTCGGCTCGTCCAGGAGGATGATCTTCGGATTCTGCGTGATCAGAAGGCCGAGCTCGAGCCACTGGGTCTCGCCATGGCTGAGATAGGCGGCGATGCGGTCCTGCTCCTCGGTGAGGCCGATCAGCTCCAGCACCTCATCGACATTGCGCTCCGCATCAGTGCCGAAGCCGAAGCGCAGATTGGCGAACACGCCGGGCTTCTTACAGCTCGCCACTTCGAGATTGCGACGAACTGTGAGTTCCTTGAACACACTCGGGATCTGGAATTTGCGCCCGATGCCGGCGCGCGCGATCTTGTGCTCTTCCCAGTTGGTGATGTCGGTATCGTGCAGATAGACGCGGCCATCGGTCGACTTGGTCTTGCCGGAGATCAAATCCATCAGCGTGGTCTTACCGGCGCCGTTGGCGCCCAGCAGCACGCGCAACTCGCCGTCATCGACGGTCATGGTCACGCCGTTGACGGCCTTGAAGCCTTCGAAATCCACGCTCAAGCCGTCGATGGTGAGTGCCGATTGCGCCATCGCCTACTCCGCCAATTGTGACGATGTGTCGCTCACCGGCAGCGCCTGCGGCGAAGCCGTAGGCTTGCGCGCCAGCAAGCGATCGATGAAATCATGCGCGAGCCCGGCAAGGCCGCGCGGCAGATAGAGCACCACCAGCACGAAGATCAGGCCGATGATCGCCTTCCAGGCCTCGGCAAAGCCTTCGGTCTCACTGACAGTGGCCGAGATCGTGTTGATCAGGATCGCGCCGATGCAGGCCCCCAGGATCGAAGCGCGCCCGCCGACGGCGGCCCACACCACCATGGTGATGGAGAAGGTGAGGTCCATGAAGGTCGGGGAAGCAAACTCCGACACGATCACGTAAAGCATGCCGGCAAAACCCGCGATCGCCGCCGAGACCGCGAAGAAGAAGGTCTGGTAGGCCGGCACGTCGAAGCCGAGATAGCGCGCCCGATTCTGGTCGTCGCGCACCGCCTGCAAGATCAGGCCGGAACGCGTGTCGATCAGGAGCCGCGTGCCGACAAGGACGAGGCTGAGCGAAACCGCGACGAGGTAATAGGTCGGGACGATGTAGGGGTCGAATTCGAGGCCCGCGACATTGAACCAGCCGAGATCGGTGAGCCCATTGAAGCCGTTGGTGACGGGCTGCGAGTCGATCACCACCAGCCGCACCAGGAGCACCAGCGCCAGCGTGATGATGGAGACGAATACGCCGGAGATGCGCTTGCGGAACACGATGGTGCCGAGGATGGTGGCGAGCAGCACCGGCAGGATCAGTCCCATGGCAACACCGAACCACTGGCTCTGGAACGGCAGCCAGAGGAACGAGGCCTTGTTGATACAGCAGAGCTCGGTCGGCGCGCCCGGCTCGGCGTTCCACAGCATGAAATCCGGCACCGGCTTGTCGGAGCCCTGCTGCAGACTGGTCGTGCTCGCGAGCTTCAGCGACATCGCCAGCATATAGGCGCCGGCGCCGAAGAACAGGCCTTGGCCGAGATTGAGAATGCCGGCATAGCCCCAGGACAGAGCCACGGCGACACCGAGCATGCCGTACACGAGATATTTCGCCACCCGATTCAGCCAGAACGCATCCATGACCAGCGGCAGGAGCATCACCAGCACCACGAACGCGGCATAGATCGCCCAGTCGATCTTGCGTTTCATCGGCATCGCTAGCGCCCCTTCAGGGCGAACAGCCCTTTCGGCTTGAGCACGATGATGGCGATGACGACGCCGAACACGACCGCACGCGCCAGGATGTCGTTAGTGGCGGCCGCCACCAGCCCGTTGATCTCGCCGAGGATGCCTGCCGACAACACCGAGCCGAGCAGGCTACCGACGCCGCCCATGACAACGACAAGGAAGCCGTCGACCACCATCGACGTGCCCATATCGGGAAACACCGTCTTGAAGCCGGACATCATCACACCGGCGACGCCGGCAAGGCCGGACCCGAACGCAAACGTCAGCGCGTTGACGCGGGTCACGTCGATGCCGCAGGCTGCCGCCATCTTCGGATTGCGGATGATGGCGCGCACCTGCGTGCCGATCGCGGTGCGGTAGATGATGAACCAAGTCACAAGCGCGAGGATCGCGGTCACCAGGATGATGAAGGTGCGGTAGCGGTTGATATCGGCGCCGAGGAACGAGAACGTGCCCTGCAGATAGGGCGGCACGGCGACATTCTGCAGACCCGGCCCCAGGCCCTGGATGTGGATGCCCAGGAACGACAGGCCGAATTCCAGCCGTACCGCCTGCTGGATCAGGATGGCGATGCCCCAGGTCGCAAGCAGCGTGTCGAGCAGGCGGCCGTAGAGCCGCCTCACCACCACGCGCTCGATCAAGAGCCCGAGCAGCGCGGTGACGATGAAGGCGAGCGGTATCGCGACAAAGATATTGGTGCCGAGCCAGATGCCCGAGAGCACCGTGACATAGGCGCCGACCATCACCATCTCGCCATGGGCCATGTTGATCACGCCCATCGCGCCATAGGTGATCGCAAGGCCAAGGGCGACCAGAAGCAGGATCGACCCGAGACTGAGACCGATAAAGAGAACTTCAAGCATGCCACCGCCCCACCCTCCACCGCGCGCGAGCAAGCGCGGCGGAGGCTGTATGCCTCGATCAGGTTTTCAGCTTGGCCGTGTCAAGCCCCTTGCCTGTGCAGAACAGGTTGGTCGGGGTCTCGCCATAGGCGACATAGGGCAACGGTACGACCGGCTCCTTATAGGCGTCGATGATCTTGCCCTGCCCGTCCGGGAGCCATTGCGCGATGCGCGGCGTGAGGTAGGTGTGCAGGTTCTCGGGATCGATCTTCACGTGGCCGTTCGGCGCATCGAACTCCTGTCCCTTCACCGCCTCGCGGATCGCGGTTGGCGCGATCTCAGCGGCTTTCTCGGCCGCCTGCTTCCACAGGAACACCTGAAAATAGGAAGATTCCAGCGCATGGTGCGTCACCGCCTTCGGATCCTTCACGAAGGCGCGGTAGCGCTCGACGAAGGCCTTGTTGCGATCGGTGTCGATCGCCTGGAAGTACGGGAACGAAGTGTAGCTACCGACCGCATATTCCGCGCCCATTGCCGCGATCTCGATCTCGGAAGTAACGGTGGCGCAGATCGGCAGCTTGTCGTGGGTCAAGCCCTGGTTCTTGTATTCGCGGTAGAAGGCGACCACGGAGTCGCCGACCACGTTGGACAGCACAACGTCGCAGCCCGAGCTCTTGATTTTGTTGACCATCGAGCCCCATTCGGAATGGCCGAGCTCGAGATATTCGTCGGCGATCCATTCGCCGCCGTTCTTCTCGATCAGGATCTTAGAGACCTTCGCCATCTCGCGCGGATAGATGTAGTTTGATCCGACGATAAAGAACTTCTTCTTGCCGAGCGTCTTGATGATCCAGGGGATGAAATTCGAAAGCTGCTGGTTTGGAACGGCGCCGGTATAGATGACGTTCTTGGAGCATTCGAATCCTTCGTAATAGGTCGGATAGAAGTAGAGATTGTTGCGCTTCTCGAACACCGGCAGCACCGCCTTGCGGCTCGCCGACGTGTAGGAACCGAACACGGTCGGCACCTTGTCCTGGATCACGAGCTTCGAAGCCTTTTCGTTGTAGGTCTTCGGATCGGATGCGCCGTCCTCGGCGATCGCCACGACCTTCATCCCTTTGACGCCGCCGGCGGCATTGATCTCGCTGATGGCCATCAGCGTGGCGTCATGCAGCGACTTCTCGATAATCGAAAGACCTCCGGTCAGAGAGAACAACACGCCGACCTTGACCTCGCCCGCCGCACGCGCGCCGGTCTGAAAGACCCATGGCGACGTGATCACCGTGCCGCTTGCGAGCAAGCCATTCCTCAGAAACCTGCGTCTGTCGATCGCCATACCTACACTCCCCATGTGTCGAGGCACACCAAGCCGTTCGCGCCGAAGCACGTTGTTTCGAAGCCAGAAAAATCCCAGATCAGGCCGCTCCCCGAAAACGCTAACGCGTCGGCGGCGAATCTCGACCCCACAAAGCAAAAAAGCCCGACAGATCCTCGCGGATCTTTCGGGCTTACCTAGCCTGAGCTGAACCAGCAGCATCGATGGTCCAGCAAAAGTCGCGAGAAGGATTTCCTCTCGCGACGCCTCAAAAGCTAATCACCTTTCACGCGGTATTGCAACAGCTCGTTTGCGTGAATGATCGCGGCCGCCATGTCGTCCATCGACAACCGCTTCGCCATCGCTTGTTTGCGGATCGTTTCGTATGCTTCCGCTTCGTTCAATCCCTGACCGTCCATCAGAATGACCTTCGCCTTCTGGATGCGCTGGATGCCGGCGAGCTTGCGCTCGAGTTTGCGCACGCGTTTGTCGGCCTCGCGCCGCTCGAGCCAGAGGCTGCGCGCGATCGTCAGGTTGGTGAGCAGACCGAACGGCCTGATCGGCCGCTCGATCACTGCGACCGCGCCGGCTTCGAGCACAAGCTGCAGCGTGGACGGATCCTCGTAGCTGACAACGGCGATCAGCGTCGGCCGGTGGTTTGCATCCGACTTCAACAGCTGCTGGATCTCCTCGCGTACGTCGTGCTCGATCGCGAGCAGCACGATGTCGGCACCCTCGGCCCAGCAGTCCGGCACCGGCCACTGAGTCTCGACCATGCACCCGATGCGGCGCAGATGCTCGACCAACCTCGTGCGCTCGGTGTCAGCCGGATGCACGACGTGAACCCGCAACCCGCGCAAGTCCCGAAGAATTTGGATGGCCACGTCCAGTTCTCCGTTACGGGGTGCTCATGAGTGCAGCAACGGCAGCTCGACCGACCAATCGTCGAGGCTCTGGACGACACAATAGGGATCGGGCTTCACCCGCACGCCGGGATTCCAGACCGTCTGGAAACGGCCGTGACGGTCGAGCCGGGCGATCCGCGGCCACAGGAAGGTGTGATTGTTCTCCGGATCGACCCTGACGCGGCCCTGCGGGGCATCGAATTCTGCGTCGCGCAAGTTTCCGAGCACCTGTTCGGGATCGTCGGAGCCGCATTTCGCCACCGCACGAAACGCCAGATGAAGCTGGAAATAGGCGGCCTCGGCGCAGGCGGTGACGGGAGCATCAGCACCATACTTCTCCTTGAAGCTGGTGACGAAGCGCTTTGCCGCCGGCGAGGAAAGCGTCTCGAAGAAGGGAGCAGCGGTGATGTGGCCTTCGGCGGCTTCGGCACCCATTTCCGCAACCTCCGCTTCGCTGGTGCTCAGGCTCGCGATCGGCATGCGCGCCGGATCCAGGCCGGCCGCGCGATAGGCACGATAAAGCACGGATGTGCCGCTGCCCACCACAGTGGAGAAGATGACGTCGGGCGAAGTCTTCTTGATGCGGCTGATGACCTTGTCAAAATCTTTCGGATCCGGGCGCAGGGGCACATAGATCTCGTCCAGCACCTTGCCTTTGCTCTGCACCACGAAGTCCGCCATCACGCGGTTCGACTCATAGGGATAGATGTAGTTGGAGCCGACGAACAGAAACCTGTTGCCATAGGCGGACAGGAGGAACTTGGCGAGCTGCAGTGAATTCTGGTTCGGCGCCGCGCCGGTGTAGATGCAATGGCGCGAGTACTCGAAACCCTCATAGAGGGTCGGATAGAACAGGAGACCACGGTGCGCTTCTACCACGGGCAAGACCTGCTTGCGCGTGCTCGACATGTAGCAGCCAAACACGAGCCTGATCCGATCGACCTGAAACAACCGCTCCGCGAAAGCCCGAAATTTCTTGGGATCGGAAGCAGGGTCGTACAACACGGGCTCGATCGGCCGTCCCAGAACTCCTCCTTTCCCGTTGATTTCCTCGATCGCGAGCAAGGTGGCATTCAGCTGCGTCCGCTCGATCGTCGATGTGACGCCTGTCTGCGAAAACAGCACGCCGACACGCCATGCACCGACACTATTCTCCATCAAATCCATAGTGAGGCAAACTACTCCACGCTCTGGGCGACTCCGTTGTCCAAGGAACGCAGCTTATTACCGATTTATTCGAATTGGAAAGCGATTGATTCGGCGGAAAATGCCTATTGCACTGCTCGTGCTACCCCTTCGACTGAAGGATCATTGACGTGGTGACATCATCCAAGCTCGTCGCCGCCAAGCGACGCCGGGTTGGTTGGTACAAGACGGCCTTGAGAGCGCACTGCAGGGACCGATCTTGACCGGTCTCGTCGACGGCGCGGATCCGCCGATTGTCTTCCATCGACATAGCCAAGTCGGATGAACATACCGTACGCAGGCGGACGCCCCACCACACGTGCATCGCACCGTTTGTCCTGCCGCTCATAACGGCTCGATCGGGGGTGGCCGTTGGTAGCGGGGGTCCGCCACATCGCTGGACCCACTATGCTGGAAGCACTGTTTTCGTACCGGAGGGCGGCTTAGCTCGCCACATAGCGCCTTGATAGTCCGCCAAAAGCCGCCGTTCGTGCGCGATCCATCACCACCAGAAATGAGCGCCGAGCAGAGTCAAACGGGCAAGCTCCTCTTGCGGTGGTGGAGCGGAGCGAACCGTCAAGAGAACGCCGCCGCGTCCTCGGAGGACAGCGGCGGCGTGAGAAGTGGGCGCCTTGAAGGCGTTGACGACGACGATCGTCAGCAGTGCCATCACGAGACGGGACACCGCATAGCCCGTCGCATAGCCCACGACCGGGACATTGCTCTTGGCGGCCTCCTGCAGCGCACCGAGTGCGGCGGTGGTCGAGCGTGCCCCAGCGCAGGCGCCGAGCATGATGCCCGGGTGGAACTTGAACACGTAGTGGCCGAGTAGCAGTCCGGCGATGATAGGCACCAGTGTCACCAGCGTGCCGGCCAGGAACAGGGTCACACCGTAGTTCTGGATGCCGCCAACGAAGCCGAGTGCCGCGTTCAGACCAATGCAGGCAATGAAGCCGTTCAGGCCGACATTGTTGAACACCCAGATGGCCGGGTCCGGGATGTGCCCGAAGGTGCGCATGGTCGAGCGCATATGGCCGCAGATGATGCCCGCGACGATCGCACCCACGGCTGTGCCCAGCGATAGCGGGATGCCCCCGATCCGGATCGTGAAGGCGCCGACCAGGCTGCCGAACACGATGCCGAACGCCATGAAGGCCATGTCGGAGCTCTCGGCTGGACGATCGGCATAGCCGAGCTTGTGCCTACCGCAAATCAAACGCGAGCATATCGGTGATGCAGTCCACCCAGGATCGGACGGCACAGAATGCGTCCTGCTGCCTCGGCGGAACGTGACATCGGCGCGTCCTTGTTCAAGGATAGGTGAGTGCGCGTGCCATTATAGTAATGGGCGTAAGATTTCAGAATGCGGCGCAGATGCACCTCGCCCAGGACAATGATGTGGTCCAGAGATTCCCGCCGAATCGATCCGATCAGCTGTTCGGCGAAGCCATTCTGGCAAGGTGAAGCGGGTGCAATCGGTTTGTCTCGAATGCCCATGGCGCGCAATCGCCGTGTGACGACGGCGCCATAGATCCGATCGCGATCACGGATCATATAACCCGGAGCCCCATCCCAAGGAAAAGCTTCGGTGATCTGGTGTGCGATCCATTCCGCCGTGGGGTTGGTTGTGACGTTGATCCAGATCAGCTCTCGACGGTCAATCCGTACGATCACGAAGCCGTACAGCAGTTTGAAGCCAATGGTCGGGACCACGAACAGATCCATGGCGGCAATGTCCGGAGCGTGGTTTCGCAGAAAGGCCTGCCATCCCTGATGTGGCGGCCCACGCCGCTTGACCATGTACTTCGCGACACTTGACTGTGCGACTTGAAACCCGAGCTTGAGCAGTTCACCGTGAATACGTGGTGCGCCCCAGAGCGGATTGTCGCCGCTCATCCGCCGGATCAACGCGCGGAGCTCCGTGTCGATCTTCGGTCGCCCTCCCCGTGCGCTCGACTTCCAACGCCAGTAGCAGCGAAAGCCGGCACGATGCCACCGCACGAGCGTCTCGGGCGGATGATGGTAAGAACTTTCAGGATTGATGGAAACCAGCGATACAGCTGGATAAAGAACCAGCGATCATGGTTCGTGAGCCCGACGCGACCATGCAGCCTACGCCTCAAGACCATCAACTGATGTCGAAGCACCGCGTTCTCCGCTTCAAGCCGCAACTTCGACTTGAATGGAGAGGCCAGGGCGGAAAGAACGAAGCAAAACAGCCCGATCATTCCGCCGGCTTAGGCGATTCCACCACGTCATCAACTCGAATGAGGTTTTCGGCACAAACACCTGGTCGAGACGGTCACTGTGTTCCGCGATCCAGGCCGCCCAGGTGGTGTAGCCGTGGAGATAGCAGGCCGACTAAATGCCCTGCTCGGGGAAAAGGCCTATCCAAACCAGGTCAAAGGAGTGTGGCAGGATTGGTAGCGGGGGAGCGCTACCACCTTTCCCCACACCAACCAAACCTACGATACCTCACCCAATCTTACGCATAAGGCCGTTCGTGAGCCCAGGGACGAGCGCAGATCTTCGCTCATACGGAGGAACATTGAAAGACCTCGGGCTACCGGTCGGGTGAGAGCGACCTCCCATCACGCAGGTCATGAAATTGTGCACGCCGGCGTTCTACTTGAGTGTCGCCTGCGGGTACAGGTCGCCGACTGAGGTGATCGAGTCGCCAACACGTCCCGTCCGCGTGGTCACCAGCGGTGCCGACAACCGCCGTCAGCTCTCGTCAAGGTTCGCGCTCGAGCGCCCGAACAGCCCGGTTACGCCGATGGCAAGTTGTCCACTCAGCACCAGCGTCGCGAACGTGTAAGTAGGATTGAGCAGCACGAGATCCGCCTGCGCATTCAAACGGAGGTTCGGATCTACGTTCGCCGTGGCCACGAATCTGCTGACCTCGATTTCCCTGGCAGCCGCTGTCCTGCCGAAGGCGCTTGCGCTCGTGTGATAATAAACTTCGGCCATAGACCAACCTGGGACCTGGGGGCGCCGCAAGGCTGCTGAAGGTGCCGGGAAGCCCATATGAAACTCCGCCTTCGTCGGCTTGGACCTCTCCCGACAATATCTGCAGGGTGGCTGCCGATACCGCGACGGCCCAGCTGTAAATCGACCGCGCGATGCGCGTACCACACCTCGACTCATCGATCTCCCTCCGTCCGCAATCCGTTAGTTCATACAGTTGATGTCACCTCCGGAAGCCACGCTATGCAAATTCAGCCCGCGACGTTGCGCCGAGATCACCGTTGGCGCCGCTACAGCAAGTCGGAATTTTTTCGTCAAGCGTTTGAGACGGGCTCTCGCCGAATGCCTTTCTGTATTCGACAGAAAAGCGCCCTAGCTCACCGAAGCCAAAAGCTGCTGCAACTTTGGTAACCGTGGTCAGCTTACGATCGGCCGCCAGAAGAACTTTCCTGGCATGTAACAACCGCAACATGCGCAGGCGCCTACAGGGCGGAACGCCGTGAACCTTGGCGAATGCATTGCGCAGCGTACGCTCACTCACCGCAAGGGTCCGACATATATCCGAAATAGATAGCGCTTGATCGGCACGGCTCAAAGCCAATTTCTCAGCCTGTCCTACCAGATCGCAACAGACATCTCGCTGTCGCGCGGATATCATTCCTCGAATGGTCGAGAGCTGATGACGCTTGGACATTCAACCTATCCCGTGTGCCAGGCACGCGACTGCGATCGCCTCGACAATGCGCCGGTCGGGACTGGCGTAAGCGCTCAGATCAGCGTGTGCATGCGCCGATTGGACGATCGCAAGGCTCGCCGACGGCGCAACGACAGTCGTCCGGCGCATGGCCCTAGCTCTTCTTGTTTGTCTCGAACGGATGGAGCTGGTTTTGCGCTCGGCCGCTCGTGCTCGGCGAAGTGACTGCATGACGCGGTGGCTACGCTGCTCGCCAGCCTGCGCCGCTCAATAGCAGGGCGGATAGGGATAGTATCCGCAGCGGGGCGCGTAGTAGTAAGGATAGGCCGCAGCTCCTGCCACGGCGGCCGCTCCCGCATAGGCAGCGCCACGGTAGAAAGCGCCGCGCCAGGCCGTCCGGCGGGCAACGCCAGCAAAGGACAGCGGCGTGAGCGGTCGCCCAATGATGTCGATAAAGACCGATGCCGGTCCGTCAGCCCCCGCAAGGTCGCCCTCGAGCACATCGACATCGAAAGTCAGCTTGTCGCCTTCAAGCTTGGGCGATTTCAGTACAACGACGGCATCTGCCACCGATGATCCGTCCTTCTTGAACCCGGAAACCGTGGCGTTCGGAGGATCTTTAGCAAAGTTGTCGCTACCGTTGCCCCAATCCTCGACAATTCGCGTTGTCAGATCGTGACCGGCCGCCCGAACCGGCCGATCTGCAAACACGATTGCATTCGGCGAAACCCCTGCCAGCACCAGCTTGCCATCCTTCAGGCTCGCACTTCGCGAATTGATGACGAAGAGCGAGGGCACGACTTCCGGCTTGGCCTGGCCGATCGCTTTCTCAAGCGGCACATGCGGCTTATGTTCGGGTGCCGATTGAGCAAAAATATCCTGGGGCCAGACCAGCGATGCGGCAGCGCAAACGGCGATCAGGGCTGAGCGAAGCGGCATGGTTGTTCTTTCTTCTATAAAGGCAGACTGCTTTTTCTTCGGCCGGCTCAGATAGCGTCCCATAGCGTCCCTGCCCTTCATTCGAACGTCGAAAACAAAATGGCTCCTTCAGGAGCCTGGAATTCTCGCCAAACGTTTCGCGCCAATTCAGATCGCGCGTCTTGCCATTTCACGCCAATCTTGCGGAATAATTCAGCTATCGGTCGCGCATGGTCGTCTGCGATGGGGCGCCTGCCCATGCTTACGGGCAAGTTGCTGCCGCCTGTAGACAACGGGTTGAACTTTCATCAAGCGCGCGAAAGTGCGGCTGAAGCTGCTTGCGTTGGCATACCCAAGGAATTTAGCTATTTCCGACAGGCGCTTGCTTGAGTCCGCGAGCAAATGGCAAGCGACGTTCAGGCGAACCTCGGCAAGCATTTTGCTGTGACTTGTGCCCATGCGGCCGAGATGACGCTGCAACGTTCGCGAACTGACTTTGAGTGCGCGGGCCGTACTATCGAGAGTTGCGTCACCGTGTTGCAGCGACGCAACAATGGCCGCGCGAACCTCCGGGGATGAAGGCAATGGGATAGCTCTCATCGGTTGATGTGGGGCGTGAAGCCCCATGTGCCCCTTAGGAAAAAACCGATGTTTCAAGGCTAAGGGCGTTTCCGGCCCGAATCTGGCCATCAGCCGCCAAATTTGCATCAAAAGGGAGCAAGTCGGGCGCCTTTCCCGCAGGGCTTGGCATTACGCGACAAAAGACAAGGCAAGAAAATCAGCAAACCTGCTAGGCTGCGAACGCGGCAAATTTTTCTGCAGGTAGTAACGACCGTAATTCCGTTGACCCGTTGTCAGTTTCTTATGCCCTTCCGAGCTTCATTCACAAATGGGCGGCCCCACAGCATCGCTTCTCGCCAAATTTCAGCTACCTACGTCTTTGGAAGAAAAGGCGGATCAGTACATGCCGCTGCTGCTAGCCATTTGCTTTGCGACGGCTGCCCTGGACAAGCAGGGCCTGTCAGAAATTGCCTTTCGATCAACCCAGCGGCTCTCGCCCAACCATCGTCGCGCGCACGGATACTGCGAAGGCAGGGGACAGGCTTCATGGACGCAGCACGAAAGGCTGAATTTCCTTCCATTCAGGTCGTCGTCTTGATTTCATGTAAGCTTATGAACGGAATTGTTGGCCGTCTGGCCATAAGCCGCCAAAAACCGACAGAGGTCGGATCGAAAGAGAGCGTCGCTGCTGCCCGATGCAACATACCGCGGCGATGCGAGACCGGAGCGTGCCGAAAGCCGGACGGCGAATTTTTCCGTTCTCGCCGGCGGTGCGAACGCCCGATCTCAACGAAATTCCGGCTGGCCGAGAGCATCAATTTTACGGTCGAGGGGTGAACCAATGGCTAGACTTCCGTTGACGCGCTGCCAGTTCCTTATGCCTTTCGCTGACGTTCTAACCGATATTGGCGCACCGACCAGTTCGCTTCTCGAAAAGTTTCGTCTCCCGTCGTCGTTGGAGGAAAAGAGCGCCCTCTACGTCCCGATACTGCCGGCAATCCGCTTCGCGGAGAGCGCTCAGAGAACGCAGGACATTGAGGATTTTGGCTTCCTCGCCACCCGGCGCCTGAACTTTTCTCACCTGAGCGAGAAAACCCGAATCCTGATCGCTCATTCCCCGACGCTGCTGGTCGCGCTACAGCACGTCTGCAAATGGGCGCCGCTGGAGGACACGAACCTGAGCATCTGGATCGAACACGCCGACGAACATGTGAGGATTTGCAGCAGGCTCGCCGGGACAAATGGGCTCTTGCATCTGGAGCATTCGCAATGGCTTCAGAACATTTTCTCCATATACATCGTCCGGCAATTCGCAGGACCCGACTGGATGCCGGCGACGATCGCCTTTGAAGCTCGCTACACTCCGCGCCCGGCGACGCAGTCCTTCTGGCCGAATACGCGCTTCCTGTCGGGCCAGCATGCCTCATGGATCGACGTGCCAATCTCGTCCCTGAGCCTCTCTAACCTTCCAAACGAAATAGGGCCTCCGCCGCACAATGACGAGGGTGGCTCTTCTGGCTATGAAATCATCGAATCACTCAAGCTGATGCTGCCATCATATCTGGATGAAGGAGTTCCAACCCTCGCTGACATCGCGGAGATGGCCGGCGTCAGCACGCGAAGCTTTCAACGCAAACTTTCGCATGCAGGCCTTACCTACTCCGACCTAGTGGATACTGTTCGATTCGATATCGCGAGCAAGCTGTTGCGCGACACCGATTCCAAGATTATCGAAATCGCATTCTCCTCCGGCTACACTGATCCGGCGCACTTCACCCGCGCCTTCCGCAGAATTGCCGGTGCCACGCCGCGGCAGTTTCGCAAACAATCGCGCCTGCGATAGGCGCCTTTCGCCTCGGGCGCCCTGCCGCCCGAGTGATTGAAAGTATCGCTTGATTCGACACGCCGTCGTCATTGGCCTGACTGAAGTCAGCAGAACCGGCCGGGGGGCTGCTGGCCAGCATGATGCTGACGCGCTGCTGCGCGGCGCCGGCACGCGGCGCTGACACTGGGGAAGATAGCGACAGTCCGGCTGCGCCGAACAAGCCGGCAATTTACTTCGAGCTCAGAACGAATGTCGCCCGTTCGCTTACGCGCGGATCATTTCCTCATCACGACCAATGGTCATGACAAAGCATCCGCGCGCCCAGAATTTATGGCCCAGGAAATTGCGCATCTTCCGTTCAAAAGTGGCACTTGGCCCGACGGCGTCGTCTTATTGCCTGCCGTTTCGGGCGCTTCTCTTGTTCGCGGGTATGTGTACTTAGAGCGCAACCAGCTTCGCGCGGCTGACGATAGAGCGACTGCTATCCGAGGAGCCTAGAAGTCCGGACCAAATACGTCATTGTTGAACTGGGCTGAGGCGTCCTCGTCATCCATGCTGTTAATCAGGTTCTGCTCGGGATCCGTAAAGCCACCTGCCGAGAGCGTAGTTGCCGGCAATGCACCATAACTGGCGCGATATTTGTCCATCGCGGCCACGCTGCCGACATACGCACAGGTACATCCGGATGGATCCGCGTAGACGTAGTAGGGACGTCCGCCCTTTTGCCGTAGTTGGAACTGATTGGGCGGGAATGACATCAGCCGATTCAACATCTCCGGCGTGGTGGCTGCGATGGGATTGAACCCCGATGATATCAACAATTGGCCTGTTGATTGCTGGGCGTAGCCGCGGGCACCGGCGTACAACCCGGCGACCAGAATGACCGAAACGATGGCTGCAGGAGCGCCTGCAGATCGAAGACCCATTTTTTCCTCCGGAGATACCTGGGTGGACTACCGATTGGTAGCTGGGAGTGAAACGGAAGGCGTCTACAAATATGCCATGTAGGAGCTGAACCAGACCAGGATCGACATCAGCAAGCCGATGACGCCGGCGTTCTCCGCGAACACAGTGGCGGTGCCTGGCATTCCAAGCCTGAGCTGGCTGCGGTCGACGGTCTTCGGTATCGAAATGGCTGCCGGATAGACCCTGGCGCCGCCGATCGATCCGACCCGCGCCAGCGTCCCTGAGACTGCGATCTGCCCCTGCCCCACACCCTGCGGAATGGTAGTGACCGTGGCTTCGTGGATGCGACCGGGGTCGTCATCGAACACGAGCTTGACCTGCGCGCCGGGCTTGATGGTCGTGAATCCGTTCGGCGGGAACATGCCGGTGATGACGATATCGTTTGCGACGATGAAGGACATCACCGGGCGCGCCGGCAGGGCGCGGTCGCCGACGGATAGCGCCATGATCGTAGCGACACCGTCGCCGACGGCGCGGACCGTCGTCTGCTCGAGCTCCCATTTGGCATTGTCGAGCTGGGCCTGAATCTGCGCGACGGTCGTGTTGACGCCGCCGATTTCCGACTCCATTGCCAATCGCGCACTTAGCTGCGCGGCTTTGGCCGCCTGGAGCTGGAACTCGACCGTGTCGTACTGCACCTGGACGTCCTGCAATTTAAACTCGGCCTGCGCGTCCTCGCTCACGAGCTTGCGGTAATCGGAAAGCCGCTGGGTGTGAAAGGCGAGCTGCTTGATCAGTCCATCGACATTCGCCGTCGCCTGCTCGTAACTGGCGCTCAGCTGCTTGACCTGCTGGCGTGCCTGGGCGAGCGATGCCTCGAGCTGGCTGACCTTGTACTGGAACGGCGCTGGATCGATGCGAAACAGCACGGCGCCGGCTTTCACCGGTTCGTTCGGCTTGACCGGGATTTCGATCACCTCGCCGGAAACATTGGGCGCGACCTCCATGACGCGGGAAATCACGACAAAGTTTCCCGACGGGGTCAGGTAGTTGAACATCGCCAGAAACATCGCAAGGATGAAAGCGCCGACGAGCCCCGCGAGGGTGCCGGACGCCCAGCCCCACCTCACCAGCTTGAGCCTGAAGAAGACGAGCCATACCAGAACGAGGTAGAGCGTCAGAACGATGAGCACGACTGAATTCCTCTATCTGGCGTGCACCGGGATTGCACACTCACAAGCCCGGTAGCACGCCAGTGTCGGCCAGATGCCGGCATCCGCGACACTGTCGCCGCGCATCCGGCCGATACAAATCCGATCTCTACGATACGCGCTTGAAGCCGGGAGGCTTCCACGTCCCCTCACCGGCCGGCAGAATCGATGGCGGCGTGGTTTTCGGCCAGTACAGTCGCATCACCACGTAGATCGGACCATCCGGCGCCGGCAGCCAGTTTGCCTCCTTGTCTGCTCCCGGAGACTTGTTCTGGATGTAGATCGTCAGCGAGCCGTCGGAGCCGAGCTTCATGTTCGGCAACATCGGCGAGTTGACCAGGTAACGGTTGAGGGGGTTCTTCACCAGCAGCTGCGTCTTGCCGTCATACATCGTGACCGACCAGAAGGCATTGACCGGCGGCAGCTGTCCCGCCGGGAAGGTCAGCGTGTAGTTCGACTTGGAGCAGTCAAGTTCTTTGCCATCGGCGTCCACTTTGCCTAGAGGATACATGGCCTCCACCGCGTCGTTGCCATAGATCCCTGCCTTCGCGGCTGCCGCACGCATGAGCCAGTCGCCATGATAGAATGCGGCATCGCCGAACGGCGCGCCGACGCGCCAGCCGTTGATGTCCTTGCCGAGGGTCGCAACGGCCTCGCTGACCTTGCGCTCGCCCTCCTTCATGCCAAGCAGAATCTCGGCCTTGTCTTCCAGCGACAGGCTCCGGAAATCAAAGCTCTTGCCCGGCCCCACGCCGATTCTAGCGAGTTGTTCGCGGATCCAGCGATCTTCCGGCAGCGCCGGTGCGAATTGAAGGGCGAAATCCAGGTATTCGAAGAACTCGGTGCGGACGAGGTCCTTCTCGAACTTGGGGAAGGAAAGCGCCGGCGCCGGCGAGGGCGCGGGCCGGTTCAGGAAGCTGGAAAGCGGTTGCATTTTGTAGCCGGCCTGTATCTTCTTGACGGCCTCGATATCGCCCGGGTCGAACAGCTGCGTGCGGAAAAGTGCCAGGCAGAAATCTGTGGTCGACCGGAACACCTTCTTGATGCCGGTTGGTGTCGAGCCAGTCCATCGCGGGCCGACGACCATATAGCTTCCGGCATCGCTACCGGTGGCGCGCGTGCCGACATAGCCAAAATTATACGTGTTAAGGTCGTTCAGCTGCAGCGCGTAGTAGCGCTTGGGATCGATCGCCGGCACCGAAAAGACAAGGGGCTCGGCCCGCAAGTCCAGCCATGCGAACGAATACGGCGTGTCACTGTTGGGCGTGACAACCGCAGTATCTTCGTAGGTGAAGACGCGCGCCACGTTGAACAGCGTATTGAACGGCGCCTTGTACTGGCCCGACGACTTGTCGACCGCGTACTCATACATGATGCCGTAAGCCATCACGGTCGGCAGGCCATAGATGAATCCGGCCTCTGCAATGTCCTTGGCCTTGAAGAAGCCGGGGCGCTCCGACCACTGGGCCCAGGCCTGGCTTGATGTCGCGCCAGCCGTGGTGATGGTCGCCAATGCGGCAGATCGCAGGAAATCGCGCTTCGTCAGCATGTACGGGCTCTGGGTCGATCGCTTTTGCATCAAAATACTCCGTTTCCATAGTGGACGGGCATGACGCGCGAAGCGTCTTCTCGTCCGCTTGCCAATTTGCCGAAAACGCAGCGACCCGCCTATGCAGATTCGGTAATCTGCAACCTGGGGCGCGAAGCAATGCCGCCAGCCGCGTCCGGTTTGTTGCCTGCGTAGGGTCTTCGAGTTCGGCATGCGCCCGCCAGGCAAGCCCCGCTTCGTCATTCAATTGATTGGATGGCCCCGATCCAGGTCAGAAACTGCATAGCCGATGCTGGGAAGCACACGCTAGCCTGCCTCGCGCGGCACAAAATGGAGCGCCGCAACGCGCCAAACAACCGTCTTGAACGAAACCAATCCCAGGAAAGACCGATGGATATCACCCGCCGTTTTGCGCTGCAGACCGGACTCGCCGCCGCTTCCTCCGCACTGACCCCGTCGATCCTCCGAGCGCACGAGGGTCCCATATTTGATATCGTTGAAGGGGCGGAAGAGTTTTGGCTCGCCACTGACGCCTATGTCTTCGGTTATCCACTTGTCACAATCGAGATGACGCGCCGAGTCTTCACCAACGTGGCCAAAGCGGAGGGCACGCGCGGCCCCATGGGGCAAATCATCAAGCTGCGTCAGTATCCGGACGCCTCGTTTCGCGACGTGACCGCACCAAACGCCGATACGCTCTACACCACAGCATTTTTCGACGTCGGCAAGGAGCCATGGGTGTTGAGCATTCCAGACATGAAGGACAGGTATTTCCTGCTGCCGATGCTCGACGGCTGGACCAATGTGTTCGCCGTACCCGGAAAACGCACAACCGGCACCGGGGCGCAGACCTATGCAATCACCGGCCCCGGCTGGAGCGGCACGCTTCCGTCCGGTATCAAGGAATTGAAGGCCCCAACCAATATCGTCTGGCTGCTCGGCCGGATCTACTGCACGGGCACTCCGGAAGACTACGCTGCCGTCCACGCCTTGCAGGACCAGTTCAAGCTGGTGCCGCTGAGCTCCTACGGAAAGGACTACACGCCGCCGCCGGGCAAGGTCGATCCGTCCATCGACATGAAGACGGCCGTGCGCGAACAGGTCAACCGAATGGATGCGGCCGAATACTTCACCCTGCTCGCCCAGTTGATGAAGGCGAATCCCCCTTCTGCTGCCGACGCGCCCGAACTCGCGCGGTTCGCGAAGATCGGTCTTGTCCCGGGCCAGGACTTCGATGCCAGCAAGCTGGACGCCGATTTCGTCAAGCGCATTCCCCGCGCCGCTTTCGATCGCATCATGCTCCAGCTCAAGGTCAACGACGCCATCAAGAAGATCAACGGATGGATCTACGACACCAAGACCGGCGTCTACGGGACCGACTATCTCAACCGCGCGCTGGTCACCGCGATCGGGCTCGGCGCGAACCGCAATAGAGACGCGGTCTATCCGATTTCGCTAAAGGACGCAGACGGCCGCGACTATCACGGCTCGAACAAGTACGTCATGCGTTTTCCAAAGGGCCAATTGCCGCCGGTGAGCGGTTTCTGGTCTGTTACCATGTATGACGCCAACTACTTCTTCGTTCCCAACCCGATCAATCGGTACTCGATCAGCCCGCGACAGAACCTCAAGACCAATCCGGACGGCTCAACGGACCTGTACATCCAGAATCAGTCGCCCGGGGCCGACAAGGAGTCGAACTGGCTGCCTGCACCGGCCGGCAAGTTCATCCTGATGTTGCGCATGTATTGGCCGAACGAGGACGATCCGTCGATCCTCGACGGTACATGGTCGATCCCGGCGGCCCAAAAAGCGACGTAACTTGAAATATGAAAGCCACGGCGCGAGGGGAGGCTTGGCGGCTTCCTCCCGCCTGAGGAAAGCATCCATGCCGATCGATACACCGACCGCCGCGCATCTGTCGCAGGTCATTTCGCAGGTGACTGCGCCCGCGTTTCTCCTTGGCTCGGTTGCGGCCTTCGTCTCGGTTCTGATCGGACGGATGAATCGCATCGTCGACAGGCTACAGGGATTGCATGCGACAATCGAGGACGACGCTTTCAGAACGCACCCCGACGTGCCGCACCTTAGGCGCCGCGCCGTGCTCTTGAACAAGGCGATCGTTCTCGCGACGACCAGCGCAATCACCTCGCTGCTGGTGATCCTGGCGTTTGTATCCTCCTTCCTTCAATTCCAGCATGAATACGGCGTTGCCCTGCTCTTTATTGTCGCCCTCAGCTTCTTCACGCTCTCGCTGGTCGATCTGGTGCGCGAGGCTCGCCTTTCACTGAACGACCTCAGCCATCGCAAACCAAATCCGTAGACGCGTCAGCCCGCAGCTAGCCCGGCGCAAAGACGCCGGGCCAGACTCCGCGCAGTTCCGTTAGTAGCATGGAGGATAAGGATAGTATCCGCAAACCGGCGGCCGATAATAATACGGGTGGTAGGCGTAGGCTGCAGCAGCGCCAGCCGCCGCGGCCGCTCCAGCATAGAACGCACCCCGATAGGCTGTACGTCGCGCCACGCCCGCAAATGAAAGCGGCGTAAAGGGAAGGCCAATGATGTCGATAAAGACGGAGGCAGGGCCGTCGGCGCCCTTGATATCGCCTTCGAGAACATCAACATCGAAGGCAAGGTTATCACCGTCGAGCTTGGGATTTTTCAAGGTGACAACGACATCGCGCACCGCGTTGCCGTCCTTCTGGAATACGGACACCGTGGCATTAGGCGGATTCTTCGCAAAATTGTCGCTGCCAGTTCCCCAGTCTTCCACGATATGACTGGTCAGATCATGGCCGGCCGAGCGAACCGGCCGATCCGCAAATATGATCGCGTTGGGCGCGACGCCGGTGAGGAGCAGCTTGCCGGGCTGCATGTTCGCGCCTTTGGAGTTGAAAACAATCAGCGATGGAACGACCTGGGGTTTGGTGGCCCCGATCGTCTTTAGCGGCACATGGGGCGACGGGTCTTGCGCCAAGGCCACGTTGGTGATCGCCAGAGCACCGAGAAAAGCAACCGCACGCATCGCATTTGACAGCATGATCAACTCCAAAATCAGGGACCACCTGGGTCCAGGCATGATGTGAAAGAATGGAGGCCGGCTGAATTGGCCGGCGTCCTCTCTTCATCAGTATCTGGCGACCACCGGACCGCCGAACCTGTAATTGACGCGAAGCGTGAGCAGATTCACGTCCGTCTTGGTATTGGTGGTGATGGAAGTGACCGCAGGCGCCAGCGCCGGCGTCAGGGAGGTGTTGCTCTCGTTCACCCGCCACAGATAGTCGTACTCGATGCCGGCCGACCAATTCGGGGCAAAGCCGTACTCGAAGCCGACACCCACGACGCCACCCCAGCGGGTCCGATCCGAAGAAGCAAGGCCCGCGCCGGTCAGAGTGTCGAAGATGGCAAAGCTCTGGCTACCAACCGCGGCACCGCCCTTGACGTAGAACAGACTCTCGTTGACCGCATAGCCAAGCTGACCCGTGAAGAGGCCCAAGCCGTTGAGGGTCGACTTGAAGGTGATGCTGTCCAGGCCCAGCCCACTGATGCGCGTGTTGCGGATGTTGGCCCAGTCGCCCTGCGCTTCCAGACCGAACACCAGTTGTCCGGCCTGCCAGCGATAGCCGAATTGGCCACCGATGACGCCGCCGCCGGCGCTCTTGCAGCCTTCCGAGAAGAAGCCGCCAAATCCGTTGATGGCGGTGATATCGATGCACTGGTTGCTCCAGCCATATCCGCCGTTCGCGCCGAGATAAAAGCCGGACCAGTTGTACATCATCGGCGCCGCGATCGGCGCCGCCTTGTAGACGGGCCGCTGTGGAAGGTCGGCGGCCTTTGCAATACCCGTGAACGAAACGGACATCATCGCCGCTGCGGTAAGTAAGCTAATTTTTTTCATCGCTTGGAGCCTCATCGAAAGTGGAAAACACATAAGCCAATTGCCATCGACCTCGGTTCAGTGGGTATGCAGAAACTGTCAGCGCCAACCATTTCGCCGCAGTGTTGCACCAAAACAGCAGTCCCACTCATAGCGAATTGCCAGACCTCAACATGCGAAACCGACGATGTGTCTCGGATGGCAACTCGCCGAACAGCCACCGGTAGCGGCCGGCGAACCTGCCAAACTCGGTGACACCATGAGCCGCCAAGATATCGACGAGTCTGGCGGATGCGCCATTCTCGCGACGGATCTCATGGTAAACGAGGTTTAGCTGCCGCAGCTTCAGATAGTGCTTTGGCGAGAAGCCGAGATAGCGCACGAAAGCGCGCAGCAAGGTTCGGTACTCAACCTTGGTAGCTTTCACGATATCCGTGATGTTGATAATCCTTGCCGGCCTTGTCCGCATGAATTCGAGTGCCTCCAGAACGATTCGCTCGGACGAGAGGGTGTACTTGTTGGGCAGGAGGGTTTCGCCCAGGCGGCTGTCCCAGACGTAAGCCAGCTCATCCATCAAGGCGCGCTCGGTCTCCCGGGCCATGATGGGCCGGTCGGCGGGAGCGGAATCGAAGATAGAACGCAGAGCCTGCCTCGATGCTTCGATCAGTCTCGATGCGATCGGCTCTGGCAGCCGCACGAGATGCTTGGCGGTCTTCGGCGACTCCTGACTTGTGGCTGCGGGAAGGATCTTCCTTGCGAGACTCTCTTCCTCCGGCAGCGACCACGCTACCCATTCGACATGGCCGGAACGAACAAAGGTGAAGTGACAGTCTGGAGGAAAAATGACCAGGTCCGACGCCTGGCATGGCGCGCCATCGAGCACGACGCGATCGTCGAAATTGGACGACTGGATTATCAGCGTCGTAAAATTCGGGTCGGTGACACCATGGACGATCCCCGGGCCACCGTCGGCTCCGAACTGAAGGATCGTGCGATTCAATGTGAGATACTTCACTCCCCAACGATGGTAGGACGGAGCTGATTTCAGAAATGTCACCCTCGCGCCCCGAATGGCCTCGGTGTACTGCCCGAAATCGTTCAAACCCAAAATCCCGCTCCGTCAGAGCGGCAGCACAGGTGAAGCAGGGTCGGAGGCTCTGCGGCTGGCAATGCACAAGCGAATTGGTCTGCCGCCGGCGACCGACGCCGGTCGCAGATGAGCTACTTCACCTGGATGCCCATCAACTCCCGCTCCGCTTTGAACACGACGGCAATGGCATCGATGATGAGTTTTTCAGGATTGGCCTTGCAGTAGACGATGACTTCGTGCTCCACGAGCTTGCCCTTGCGCAGGTCGAGGAAATGCTTCTTGGCAAGGCCGTTGTACCACCCGCTATACCAGGCCGTCAGCGCATCGGCGTCTTCCTGGTAGGTCCCTGCGAGTTGCGCGCAGGTCAGCTTCTGGACATCGATGAATCCGTTCGCATCGACATAGGCCGACAGCGGCGTCTGGGCCTTGGCTGAAGCCATAGTGGCAACCAGCAGAGTGGCGGAAAGCAGCAGTCTCGAACGCATTGGGGACCCCATTGGAATGAATCGGATGTGGAGAGATTTTAAACGATCCGGATCTCGGATTCCGCGCGCCTTCGCGGGCGACCGGCATCCGAGCTGAAACTATCGGCTCGGATGCGCGATCAGGATCAATGCAACGCTATGGTCGAATCGGTGCACCGTGTAAGCCGATGGGTCAGGGGCAGCGCATGTAAATGCGGCCATAGGCATCGACCACCTGGACGCATGCGGGTGCGACAACAACCGGCGCGGCCACGGCAGCCGCTCCGACCGCTGCTCCCGCGGCGACAGCTCCTGCCGTCACCGCTCGCCTCGTCGTGCGCCTGGCAACGCCAGCGTAACTCATGGGCGTCAAGGGCCGGCCGATGATCGCATGCGCCTGGCTGACAAGGGAGCCGGATTCAACGAGCGCCTTGTCGCTCGTGAACAGGCCGACAATCAAGGCGGCCGCGACTCCTGCGAACTGCAGGGACTTGGTGATGGAAGATGTCATTTCTTTCCTCCCTGTGGTGATCCCGGCGGCACTTCGTCGATGTTCACAAGCGAGCCGAAAGCCACCTGCTTCGCTTCAGCCGCAGGCTTGAAGGCGAAGGCGTCGGCCGGCGGCTGGATGTTCGTCTTCCAGTCTTTGATCCTCAGAGTGTATTGAGGCGCTCCGGTCACCGACTTGCTGGTGATGACGAACTTGCGGGGGATGGGATTGGCCCCAGCTTCGATCCATATCTGCCAGTCGGTGTCCGACGAACGGAAGGCGAGATGCTCGCACTCGACCCCGTCGATGACGCCACGGCCGACGTGTTTGGCATCATATACGCCCGTCATCAGTTCATCGAACGACCGCGACAGCAGCAAGTCGGCACCCGGCGCCTCGACGCCGAACTCGGAACGCATCTTGTCGATCAGCTGGTCCACGCTGCCGGAAAAATCTGCCTGGGCATAGGCGCCGACATGCTTTCCGAAGACCGTCACCTTCTTGCCGTCGAAGACCAGCTCGACGTCCGCGTAGCCTCCCGTCCGGCTGGCACGCAGCTTGTCGGGACGGCTGAGCATCACCTGCCCGGAACTCGCGAACTGAATCTTTTGCAGATCGTCCGTGATGACTTCGATATCCGAATCGAACGCCGCCTGGATGGTCGACTGACCGCCGATATAGGCGGACATTCTTTTCAGGATGAGCGAAGCGTCATCGCCCTGCGCGTTTGCGCCGCCGCCCAAAATGGCCGCGCAGAGAACAACGCCGGACGCGAAGGTGCGCCGAACAAGACCGAATATGATCATCGATGCGTCCTGTTCAGAATCGGTAGTTGATGCCGCCACGCACGACATTCAATTCATCCGTGCTGACTCCGGTGCCGACGACTTTCGTGTAGAGATACTCGGCCTTCACCGACCAATTTGGTGTGAAGCCATATTCCAGGCCCAGACCCGCGGTGATGCCCGGACGCCAGGACGAGCCCGAACAATCCGGCAGGACGCCAAGCGTGCCGCAGGGTACGCCGGCGATGGTCGACGCGCTGGCGGTCGACCTGACGAAGGCTCCGCCGCCGGTGGCGTAGATCAACACGTTGTTCATGGCGACGCCGACCCGCGCCCTCACGGTTGCCATCGCGGTAATGCTCGACGAGGTGTTCAGCATGACGCCCTGCCCGATGCCGAGAACGCTGGGTGCTACGACTGACGAGCCCTTGATGTTGGCCCAGTCCAAATCACCTTCCAAGCCGAGCACAACATATCCCTGCTGAATCTGCGCGCCGAACGTGCCGCCGATCATGCCGCCACTGATGTCGAAACTGGCACGATCGAACCTGTTGGAGAACAGCACCAGCGGATCCTGGCTGCCCCAGCCAAATCCGGCGTTGCCGCCGACATAGAATCCCGTCCAGTTGTAGACAGCGGCAACAGGAGCCTGCGCCTTGTAGACGGGCGCCGCCGGCAAATCCGCCGCGGCCGCGTAGCCGCCCATCATCAGCGAAGCCGCGATCGCGACTCCACACCTTCCAATATTGTTCATTGCCGCACCTGATTGATTGAAGAAATCGTGCAGCGGTAGTCGCATCGAATGCGCCCAACCGGCTATGCAGAATCTGACGCATGCTCTTAGTTTTCCCGACTGTGGCCAAGTTGCCGCAGCGGGCTGACGAATATGCAAATTCTGACAACCGGCGATGTTGAGCGGCGATCGCCTAATTCAACTTTGCCGAACACCGTCATCGTGACCGGCAGCCTAATTGCGCACGAAATAGAGCGGCGTCCTGAGCGTGAGCTGGTAGGCAGGCTTTGGCGTCCACATGATCTGCGCGGTCACGCCAAACAGGCGGTTGTCGTTGTCGTCCATCCGGTCGAGGTCGAGTCGCACGACCGGCTGGGTGAAGGAGGAGACCGACACGAGGTTCAAGAACTGAGCGCCGCCGAAAAACTGCACGCCCGCGCGGCCCGTAAACTTCCAATTGTTTGGCCATTGGTAGTAACCGCCAACATAGCCCATGATATCCGGATGGATCGTCACGAGCGGACTGCCGACGATAACCCGCGTGTCCTGCACCCCCGCGAGCCACCCACGAGTCTCTTCCTGGTCGAGCGCATAGTCGAATTCGAAAACGTTGGTAAATGTCGCGGTGGCAAACGGTCCATTCGGAATCGCCTGGGTAATGGTCGATTGCTAGCTCAAGGTCGGAATCGAGCCGCCGTTCTGGTTGTAGAGATTGGCCTGAAATCCGAGATTCCAGCTCGTGATCGCCACGGGCGACCAGCCGGTCGTCGGAGTGCCGGTCGAGCTGTTTGATACGCCAGCATAGAGCGAGACGTTATCGGTCACGTCGACCGTCATGGGAAGATCGACCACGACGCTCTGGGCGCCCGGCAGCGTCGCCCCGCCTGCAATTGCCGGCAAGCTACCTGCGTTCGATATGGCAGCCGATTGCAGCGCCGCGACCAAGGCCGAATTGCCAAAACCGACTGCCAGCGCACCGGCGGGCACTTTGGCGTAGGAAGTTCTTATGTCGACGTAGATGTTCGGCGTGCTCGACGCCCCCTCCGACGAATTATCGTCATCGTCGCCAGCACGGGCAATTCCGCTGGAGAGGCAAATCAAGACGGCGAGCACCACTCGCTGGAAACGAACGCGATAGCGCGCGTCCAGCGCTCGAACTTTCGCAGTAACCTGCAAGACGCTTTCCTCGAACAAGATTCTGATACGCGATGTCTCGCAGTATGATGCGGCGTAGCGGATCGATCGAGGGAGTGATGGGCTATATCTCGGGCAATCCGTGCATTATGTGCCGTCCAGTGAACCCGACTCGATATTCCGGGAGATTGCGGGATTGTTGGAACGATATCGACAACGGGCCGGAACGATCTATGCAAAATCTGCCATTGCATAAGGGCACTGCATTGGCGGCAAGCTCCTACGGCAGATCTGTCTCCTCCTTAGTGTCCTCGAATGAGGCCGGCTCGACCAATGGCGGCTCAGACGTTTCAGCGAACCAATGGTGAATGACCGTCGAAGGTATTGCCCGTCGCGGCGTGCAGGGATTGATGGTACCTGCGGTCACGATGTATCCTTCCTCGAACTTCTGACGAGCAAACTTCTGGGCGTCGAGCTCGGTCGGGAAGCCCTCACTCCGTCTCGGATGTCGTTGCGCAGACGCCTTGCGCACCTTTTTCGGCGCCTCGAACGAAACATACCATGTCTTCGACAGGTCAGTTGGCACCGGGTCTTCCGATGTCTTTCCTATGGGGCTCGCCCATCTCTGCCATCTCGCTCCCGCTATGCGCTTTCGGCATCACGAACTTGAGTCGCGTCCTATCCGGTCATGCCAAAGGGCGGTCGGACGGCGGCGCGTCAATAGATCGGACGCAGTTGGAGAGCGGAAAGGCCGACGGTCACATTGATGGCTACCGAGCCCTCTACCGAGGTGGGCTGCAACGCAAATGATCGCCCCGAGCCACCGACAAGGACATTGACGCCGGCGCCTAAGCCGAGGCCGATGTCACCTGACGCCCCGACATACTCGCCGGCGAGAGCTCCAGGCGAAGGGCCTGCCGTCGGGGCAAATACCGCCCAGGCGAGTGCGCCTCCGGCCGAAACGCCGATATCGATTCCGATAGTGCTGAGGGCGCCTTCATAGAGTTGAGTCGGGAATGGCGGATTTTGTGTAAAGCGACATGACATCGATTGATGGCCAAATATGACAAACCCGACGCTGGGGTCGAGCTTGCAAGCTAGCATGCCGACCTGGCTCCACGATGGCTGTTGGGCGCCCGCGGAAGACATGCAGCCGGACCATGCGCAGAGGGCACAGAGGACAGCCAGAATTCGTGCACGCATTCGCTTCCCGATCATCTCGCAAAACCTCGTTGATCGCGGGCAGGCGCCTAGTCCTGAACCGCCTTCTGTATTTCGCAGAGGAGCATGCGCGAAGCCGATGAGGCTATGCAAAATCGGCACGCCAAAGCCGCCGTGAGCGAAAAATCGCGCCCTCGACGGCTGAGTGCTGGGCGAGAGTCTCGTGGCCGAGCTCGCCTCGCCGCGTCGCTCTCTTGAGATGCGGCGGCACTGGACGAAAGCCGACCCTTTTGTCACATTGATCAGAAGTTGTGCGTGATATTTGATCGTAGTTTACCTTCGAAGACGGCGTTACCTCCCAAGCGATCTCTCTAACAAATCCAAATGTTGCGGGAGTATCCGAAGTGTTTTGGATTAGAACGTTAAGGATCGAGGATCCGCTTCTCTGCCCGACCGCGGTCCAAGGATGCGAGATCAACATATTTCCGACGAGACGTGGCGAGTTCGACCTCAAGATCGACCAGATTGGATTGAATCGGCTTTGGATGAGCCGGTACGAGCTGAATCTGCCTCAAGTCAATAGAATTGCCGTCCGGCCCGGGCGCAGATCCATCGGCTTCCTGACGCAAATGGGCGGCCCCTCGATTCAGCACTGCGGTATGGACGTCGCGCCGGGCGATATCGTCGTCGACAGGTTCGACGTGTCACATCAGCGTTCCGGCGCCAACCATCGCTATGGCGGGATGTCACTCCCCGAGGATGATATGAATGCAACCCTCGCGACCGTCATCGGAGCTGACTTTCTAGAAAAGTTGACGACTCGCGTGGTCCGGCCTCGTCCTGAGTTGATGTCGCGCCTGTTGAAGATGCACCAGATCGTCGGCGATTTGGCCCACAGGACACCCGATGCTCTAGAGTCGCCGGAGCTACTTCGCGGGGTCGAACAACAATTGTCTCACCTGATGGTTCGATGCCTTGCGGAAGGCGCCGGCGTCGAGATCACCGCTAGCAGGCGGCGCCACGATACGATTATCGCGCGGCTTGAGGATCACCTGGCCGAAAACCCCGACCGAGCCGTCTATCTGACCGAACTGTGCGCTGCGACCGGCGTTTCCGAACGGATGCTGCGATCGGCCTGCGAAGAACATCTCGGCATGGCTCCGATGCGCTATCTCACCCTGCGAAGAATGCATCTGGTCCGGCGCGCACTGCTGCGCGCGGATGCATCCACGGCTACGGTTACCCGTGTCGTGACCGACTACGGGTTCTGGGAACTCGGGCGCTTCTCGGTCGCCTACCGCACGCTGTTTGGAGAGCTGCCGTCGGAAACACTGCGTCGCCCCGCGCAGGATCCCGATCTCCATCTCATTCGTCCCACAACGCTGCCAGCCGAAGTCATCGTGGGACGGCTTCACTAGCGCAGCATTGCCTTACCCGACCGCGCAAATCGACCGGCCGATTTCCGCCAGCTCGGCCTTCGCTCGAAATATTCCTTCGCGCTTCTTTAAACGCGTCAATTCGTATCGCGCCGGAATTGCATAGTCGCACCCTATCCATTGACTGATGGTGTTCCATCGAGGAAGCCCATGGGCATGAAATGGCCGCAAGAGCCATTCGCCCGTCCGATGGGACAGGGGATATGGCTGAACACTCCATTTCAAGATTTGACGATGCCGGAGCCTACGAAGCCGCGTTTGATGACGCCGGTGTCAATCTCACGATAACTGGTCCCGGAGATTTCGAAGCGGAGCTGCTGCGGCTGAAACTGGATCATCTCGTCATCATACGGTTGCGCGAATGGCTGCCGCGCATTGCCTGCATTTCGCTTGCAGCCGACAGGGTCTTTTTGTCCTTTCCGGTGGGCCGAGCGTGCCTGAAATGCGACGGGTTTTCTTTCCAAAGTGACCAGATCGCCTTTCATGGCCCAGGCCAGCAGATGCATCAGCTATCGAGCGGAAAATGCAAGTGGGGTCTGATATCCCTGCCCGTGGATCAACTCGCAGACAGTGGTGCGGCATTGACCGGCCAGCCGATCCTGCCACCGCGCTCCACCAGAATGCTCCGTCCTTGCGGCGCGGACCTGTCCCGTTTTCAAGACCTGTTCCGGCACGCCTGCCACCTGGCCACTCCCGGAGGCAAACTGATCGAGCGGTCCGAGGTAGCAAGAGCGCTTGAACAGGACTTGCTTCATGCCGTGATCCATTGCCTGAGCGGCGACGGGACGGAAGACAGCTCCAGGACGCGCTCCAACCACGCCGCCTTGATGACGCGCCTCGAAACAGCGTTGCACAAATCAGTCGACCGGAAGCTTACGCTGCCCGACCTTTGTGCCGAAATCGGCGTGGCTGAACGCACATTGCGGATGTGCTGCCGCAAGTTTCTCGGCGTCAGCCCGATGCGATACCTCTTGTTGCGCAGGCTGAACAAGGCCCGCGCCGCGCTGCGGCGCGCCGATCCTGCCACCGCGAGCGTCGCCAAGATCGCGCGGGGGCATCACTTCTTTGAGCTCGGACGCTTTGCTGCGACGTATCGCGCCGCCTTCGGAGAAGCACCGCTGACGTCGCTTCAGCGCAAGGCCTAGCTGTGTTCGAAGAGCTGGTCGATGACAGCGATCAGACTGCTGGCCTGGAGTGACGGCGCCGCCGGGCGATAACATGACGACGCTGCCGCGAGCAGAAGCCTGATTCGTGCGCACTGGGCTATGCTGAGAGCGTCATAATCAAACTGCGTTCACTTCTGCCGATTTTGCATTAGGCGGCCGGTTTTGCAAGGGCGGCTCGGTCAAGAACGCTGTGGTCGTCCTGAAGAATCCGAAGCTGGACGGGGACAAGCTGGTCTTCACCGTCCAGACACTTGAGGGCGATCTCACCGGTACCGACGGAGCGGCCTCGATCTTCATCGATATCATCGGCCGTCCCTTTACACCGCTTTCCTTTGCGGGCTTTGCGCGGCACACTGCGTACCGGGGCGCGATGTATGCCGGAGCCGCGGCCGTCGGAGCTGCCGCCCGTTCAATCCTTCCCAATTAGACAGCCAGAATCAGCGATAGCGCTTGTGATTGAGAGGCTCCCGCGGCCGCAACGCGAAACGGGGGTGGCGAAGAAGTATTGAGGGGCGAGCTTCGAACAAGGAGCGGCACCGGCCCTGCGTGATGCTACCATCGAGCGCACGAAATCGTAGATTGGCGTAGAAAATCGTACGATTGGTAGCGGGGGAGCGTCTCGCACCCTATAGCCAGCAAGTAAAGTCCGAAGAAACTCCAACTATTGCCGTTTTGATCGTAAGTTTTGAGGGATATCGTCTGGCCGTCGAGGGCTTCCGCTCAAGTCGGATAGCGGCGGTCATAAGATAACGCGATGGACGCCGATCCCCCTTTGCTGATTTCTATTCGTGAGGCCGGACGCCTTCTCGGTTGTCGCGCAGCGTGATCTATAAGTTAATCAATCGCGGCGACCTTCGCCCCGTCAAAATTCTTTCGCGGACGTTGTTCGCTCGGGGGAGAGGATAGCGCGCGCAAGCCGACGCGCTGATGATCGAGGCTCGCGCCAAGATACGGCTAGCGGAGGAATACGACGCGGCAAAGGAAGCTGGTGAAGTTCAGCAGCATGGCGGGCAAGGCAAAAGGGATATTGCGGACCAGAATATCCCTTCAGCCAAGGATATCGATCCGGCCCTTCCGAAGCTTGCCTTTGAGGGACGGCAGCTTATTGCCGCCGAAAAGGCTGATCCCGGCATAGCTCAGCGGGCCATCAACGCAATACTCGCTCGTGTCGAGGAGCCGACGAGGCCGTTTTAGCCGGAAACCATCTTGGGCGCATGGTGCCAAGGTGCGCGGGGATCATCCCCGCGCCTAAAACCTGAAGGCACTGAAATGAAAAACTTCGTCAGCATAGGCAGCGTGTGCGGTCAGCATTACGTCGCTTCAATCGAGAACTTCAAGCAAACGCTGCTTGGTCCGTTCCAGTCGGCCGGGGAAGCTATGACGATCGCGAGCAACGAATGCGACCGCCTCGGACTGCCGCCGGCCTATCGCGGCATTCCTTCGGGAAAGAACGACTGAAGCCTCACCGAAGCACGCGGACCACTTCGCCTAACAGCACATCCAGGTCCTGACGAAAGTCCACTTGGCTTGCAGTCGGCAGACTTTCACGCGC
Source organism: Bradyrhizobium sp. Ses1 (assembly GCF_059512365.1). Lineage (NCBI taxonomy): Bacteria > Pseudomonadati > Pseudomonadota > Alphaproteobacteria > Hyphomicrobiales > Nitrobacteraceae > Bradyrhizobium > Bradyrhizobium sp. Ses1. The sequence goes on along the minus strand of NZ_JCAMOQ010000050.1, from coordinate 19,345 downwards.
TCGTATCTGCTGATGTAGAATGCCGTCCGCGATATGTCGGAGGGAGGCGTCTAAGTGCTGCATCGATCCCTTGTGCGAGCGGCCCGCGCAGTTGCTGGCATATTCCCGGAAGCTCGGTGCGCCGAAGATAGGCGGCACATGATCGGCGATTGCTCTTAGCAGCATGGCAACGGACAGGAAGTTGCCGCCGGCAAAGGCAGCATTGATCTCCTCGCTGAGCCGGACGAGCTTCCGTAAGTCCCAGCTCGTGGAATTGATCGCGCGCAACTCGCCGATCCGAACAGGGCTGACGTAAGGCGGCTCTGTAGGTTGGGAAACGGTCAAGGCAGTTTGGCGAGGTCCAAGCGTTGCCTCGCTTCGGATCGTATCCGCCGCCGCGCGGACAATACCGATGGACTGCTCGACGGAATGAAATGACTGCGACCCAAGATAATTGCTGACCCCCTCAATTCGGGTCCGCTCAAGCGACCAAGCAAAGTCATTTGGTAGGCCGAGCCGTCTTGTCATTAGAGATTTCGCTCTGAGGACTAAGCCAGTGAATTTTCCTTCATCCCCATCAGCGATATACAGGCCGTCGCGCGTATGGCTAAAGCGGGAGAGGATCGCATCCATCTCATCCGCAATTTGGTCTAGATGCCCCGCTTCGTCCATCGATAGCCCCGCTCCGGATCAACTTGCCGAAGAATAGAGGGACAGCAGCCGGCGCGGAATGCGCGGCGCAAATAGGCTCCGACTTTTACCCAAGTATCGGCGACCCTTTTTGTATTGACGTTTTGCTCTGGACTTCCTATTTTTAGCACCCCAAAAGAAGTCCATGAGGATTATTTGGGATGAACCGAAGCGGAAGGCGAACATCGACAAGCACGGCCTCGACTTTGCCCAGCTGACCGAGGAGTTCTTCGCCACCGCGACTATCAAGCCGGCGAAGTTGGGCCGCAAGAAAGCAATCGGCGTGTTTCTCGATGCGACGCTTGCCGTCATTTACGCCGAATACGGCAGCGAGGCGGTTTCGATCATCAGTATGCGGGACGCCAGTCCGAAAGAGCGGAAGGAACTCGAATGACGAAGAAACTCACGCGCCATCCGACCCGCAAGGAATTCGCGCCGGGGCGCGGCTATACCAAAGCCGATTGGGATGCAGTCTCTGACAATCCTGAATGGACCCGCGAAGAGATAGCCAGCGCGCGGCCATTCGCGGAAGCTCATCCCGAGCTTGCGGCCTCGATCAAGCGGCGCGGTCCCGGCAAGAAGGCGCGGAAGGAAGTCGTTACGCTGCGGCTCGATCCAGATGTTGTCGCCGCATATAAAGATGAGGGCGAAGGCTGGCAGTCGAGGATAAACGCCGATCTGCGCAAGGCCAAGAAGCTGCGAAAAGCCTCGTGAATGAAGGCTGCCGTCGCCACGGCGGCGATAGCCTTTCAGCTTTAATCTTCCCCCTCTACGTACTGCTCCGCTTTTTCCCCGAGCAGGGCCAGGTACGCACGTTTCGTGATCCGGATCCGTAGCCGCCGTGGACGTTGCCAAATAACGGGCTGCACGAAAGACCACCTGAGTTCTGTCTCGATAATGTTGTCGGGGTCGATTTCCCTCATCTTGTTTGGCGTCAGCAATTTGAGATCAGCAGTTTCATTCCCGTCAATGACGTGGATCGGCTCGCCCGGAAAAAACGCCGAGACGATTTCCCTAACACTGTCATCCCTAGCGATATGAAGGGCGTTGTCGTGAAAACCGGAGCGCCATGAAATAAGAAGCGGTCGAACGCTCCGATTGATGATACGCAAGCAGGCGACTTTGTTGACATTTCCCGGCGTTAACGGCTGCGCCACGATGAAGATGAGCGGACGCTCCTTGACTAGCCGTTCCCACAGCACGAAGCAGCCGGTTATCAGACCGACGATCGCGCCGAAGCCTTTCACAATCTCCCAAAAATCGGCCATATCAGCGGCGCGCAGTTCTTACTTAAAACCGTAGTAGCGGAGCGCCGCTTCCTTCAGCAGATCGGTCGCTACAGCGGAGCCGATCTTCCAGACCCCGGAAGCCGCCTTTGGCGCGTTCTTCGCGATCCAGTCTAGGGCCTTCGGCCCGAGAGGCTTGTCCGCGTCCTGCGGCTTCTCCGACGAAACGATGTCGGTGATCTCCTTCGCCGCGTGATCCGGCAACCCCGCCTTTACAAGCTCACTGACCATCGAACCACTATCGCCGGCTGTGATTGCAAGGGTCACCTGAGCGCCGTCCGTTGCCGTGACGTGCGTGACGTTTCCATAAACCGTCTGATTGAAAATCTGCGTTACTTTCGCCGCGTCCTCTGGCGTCTTGTTCGCCGCGCGCTCCAAAGTGACCTCAACTGCAACCGGCATTCGCTTTTCGAGTTCTATCGTGAATTCGAGGATGCGAGAGCGCACGGCCTGCATGACCTCTCGCAGGGCGACCGGCGACATTTTGGCGCTGATCTCGTTGCATGCCCAATCCTCATAGACCTTGCCTTGTAAAAGGAGGATCAGGTTTGAGGTATTGATACCCAGCGTCTTCCCGCTGGCCGCCATCTCCTGGACGCTGGCTATACTTTCCCTGACCTTATACTGGGTCCAATTTTTCCCAGCGTGCTTCTCGATTAGATATGACGGAATTGGCGTGTTAGTGATGCCAGACCCCCAAGGGCCGGACCAACTACCAGTAAAGGATAGCCCGACTATTCGATATTCGGGAAGGTCTCCGTCCGGTGGGTATCCTTCCGCCTCGTATCTCACTCAATCCGCGAGCGGCTCGCTTCCAAGTCGCGAGGCCAAGAACCGCAGCTTCAGCAGGATCGTCCCCAGGTCCGGATTGTCCTGAAGGATAGCTCCTTGGATTTCGCGCAGTATGCTCATGTCGTCCCCCTAGCCAGGGGCTAGACTATTTCGGCGGCTGGCGCTCGCCAAGGTCGTAAAACCGCCTGTGGATTAGCGCTCCATAGCGCGCGATCTTGATCCAAGGCTCTCCCACCCCCGCGCGCTGCGCGAACACGCGTAGGCGACGCGCTACGCCGCGAGCGCGATGGTATCCGGTGATGCTGTAACGCGACGTTTGCAATATGCGCGGGATTGAAGGTATCCCTTCATTTGCGCGCAGATGGATGATGATCATGAGCCGTTCCAGAAAGAAAACGCCGATCGTCGGCATGACCACCGCCGAAAGCGACAAGCCATTCAAAGAGGCGGAACATAGACCCGAGCGGCGAGCCGTGCGATCCGCAATCAAGGCTGGCGAGCCTATTCCCGATGTGCGTGAATTCGGTGATCCGTGGGCCAGCGAGAAAGACGGAAAGCAATTTCTTGCCGATGCCGATGAGCGCCATCTGCGGAAATAGTGCCGGTTGTTCCGGCGGATTGCGGCCTATAATGAAAAGGGCCTCGCTTGCGGCGAGGCCCCTTCTATTTCCGGCGGTCGATCACCTTTTCCTCTGGAGCTGACATCTGGGCGAGGAGGTGATCTTTTTGCAGCGACGCCGCCGGCCGCCACCAAGGAGTTGCCCAGATATTTCTTACGTCCCCGCGATGCTCCGGGGCTTAAACGTAACGACATCTGCGCCGTCCGTGACGCGTTCCGGCAGTGCTGTGACGCGCAACGCGTCGATCACGCCGGCACCATTCATAAGAGCGGTCAGAACTTCAACCTCGCGACCCTTGGCCTCGGAGGCTGCGGTTGCAGGCGCGGCGGAGATCGTTGCAACCGGAATGGACGCCGTGGTGATTGGTGCGGCAGGCGTTTCCGCGGCGGGCTCGAACGCCGCGGCCTGACGGATCATAAGCTTGCGCGCGGACTCGCCGACCGGCTTATCGCTTTTCCAGGTTCCCCAGATGATCAGGAAGGCGAATGCGGTGAGCGCGAGCGCGCCGAAGCCGCGTTGAGCATCGCCGTTCGACCGCTGTCCCTCCTCCCACCGGAGTAATTCCGCGCTCGCCGGCAAGCGTCTCATTCTCCATCTCGGTCATGTGCGCCTGCCTATTGTGCATTAAGGGTTGCAGATGGCTTCTTCGCCCGCCGCTCGACCGAGGGACTTGTGGTGTTTGTGCCGGGATTGACGCCGACAGCGTCGAACGCTTCGTTGAAGATGCAGAGCACGGTCTCGCCCTTCCGCAGCCGAAACTCGCGGGCCGTGGCATGGACCACTACGAGCTCGCCACGGACATCCTTAGGGACAAGACTTTCAGAGCCGTCCGAGTTGATCAGGTAGATCGCCGGGATCTCGCGATTGCCAGCGAAGCGAAACGTGGTCTCCTTGCCGTCGTCGAACACGGCTTCGGGTTCGAGGCCGACCGAGCCCTGGGTCGAAAAACGCCAGTTGCGCGCGCCATAGGCATGATGCAGGTCAAACGTCTGATCGATCAGCGCGCCTTCCCGCTCGGCGCCGCGGGCAGCCGCATCGACGCGCCGACGCTCGATCTCGTCGCTGGGATAGGTAAAGCGGACGACGAAGTAGCTGTCCGCGAGCGTCGTCTCGGCGGTAGACAGCTCGAATTGATAGGAGCGCTTGCGTCCGTCGGGCCGGGTGGTGACAACCTGCAGATTGGTCGGCGGATGTTTTTCGCGCGGCTTGAGGAACAGGATCGAACCAGCCGGCGCGACTTCCCATGCGATCGCGTCACCAATCGCGACATGCGCGATTTCCTCGTCATCGGCAAACACGACCTGGGTCGAGGCGCGGACGACGCCGTTGAGGCGGACCACATTGGCTGGGTCATAGGTCACAGTACGTACGCGCGCATCGTGTTGCCCGGGCGCTGGCTGCTGCAGCGCCAGCACGGGCCCGGCGAATGCGAGAGCTGAGAGATCAGAAGCGAAAAACGTTTCATGGCACGACCTCCGGATCGGCGCGATACTCCGAAACCAGAAAGCCGAGCGGATTGATCAGGCGGTCTGCGGAGGACATTGGCGCGTTGGCGTAAGAGAATGTCAGGGTCGAGACCCAGTGGGTCACATGGGTTTCCTCGCCCTTGCGGCTCTCTTTCATGAACCGTACAGACGCGACGTTGTCGGCCAGGAGCGAGATCGCTTTGATCCGAACCGTGGCCACGCCAAAACGGCCCTGAACGACTTGCGGGCTTTCGGGATTGGAGCCACGGTACCATGCAACGAAGCGGGCCTGCTCGCCTTGCGCCGAAAGAAGCGAAATCGTCCGAATTTTTGTTTCAGCTTCTGGGTAGCTGTAACCTTCGCGCGCTCGGACATAGCGCCCGAGGAGATACTTGGTGACGGCTTCGTCGTAGCGTGCCGGCGTCGAATTGAGGGCCGAGATGGTGTCGACGATGCCGGTGGCATTGTCGACTCGAATGACGAACGGTTCGACCGTCTTCAGCGGCGCCAGCGCTGCGACCGCACCGACCGAGGCCACTGCCAAGGCGCAGGCGCCAGCGGCAACTACCCACGCTGTTCGCCGCGAGCGATGGGCGGACAGAAGCAGATCCTGTTCCCATCGCCGCGCATTGTCGAAGTAGCTCTTCAGGTCATCATGCCCGACCATTTCACGCCTCCTTGCCGCAGGAGCGATAAGAGGCCGCCAGGTGCCAGCGGGCCGAGGCGGCGCGATGGGGCGAAGGTGCCGGCGAGCCGCCCTCTCCCTTCCGGATGAGGGGCTCGGACGGCGAAGCTTGCGGCTCCGGTGCCGCCGGCGGCGCCCCGGACTCCCAATCCCACAGCGAGCGATTGAGCGGCCGCCGAGCTAGTCCATCACAGGACGGCGGCCCCTTTGACCAGTTCGCGCAGCCGCCAAGCTGCCAAGCGATGACGCAAATGATCGATAGTCGACGCCACATCGTTCTGATGCCCTGCTCTGCCCCAGTCGCCCGATTCTGGCGATCTCTTGCGCTCTCAAGCACGCGAGTCGTTTTGCCCATTCCGCCTGCTCGACAAGCGTGGTCTGAATTAGAAGGTCAGAGTCGGCTGTACTGATGACCTGTCTGTTTTGGCAGGGCTCAAGAAGTCTCGGACTCAGCAGGTCGCGTTGAAATCGCCTGAGTGGGGCTTGAGGCAAGCAATCGGTGCAATAAGCACGCCATGACGTCGAATAGGGCTGCAAATGATTCTCATCTTCGGACCAGCGGCACCGCCGCGCCGCTGTCCACCACGTCAAGCCCTTCGACTTGCGCATGCACACCGTCTATGAGGACAGTTCGCCCAACACGCCTCATTCCGCAAGGCGGCCATTACCGGACGACATGAAATCCGCCCCCAGACTCCCGGCTCGGTCCAGCGCCAGAACCGAATGTGGACGGTGAACCAGTTGCCGTACGCCTCCGGCAGATCGCGCCATCGCGAGCCTGTGCGCGCAATTCAAAAGCCCGCCTCGACAAAAAGGCCGGTTGCGCGCCATTACTGCCAGGCCACCGGCCTTACCCGCTAGTTCCGGCGCAATGCGCTCCCACTGGGCAGCGCTCAACACCAATCGAATAGGCTGGTCTCCATTTTCAGCCTTTAATCGAGCGCCAGCTATCCCCGATGGAAATGCTGCAATCGCGAGCTGGGCAATTTAGTCCTACTCGCGACCGCCATTCATTGCATGAAAGTTTTAGTTTTCTAACGCATCAGCTCGACTTAGTCGCGTCACGGCTTGCAAATAGGGGCCTGCGCAAGCCAATTCCATATTTCCGGAGTATGTTGGTAAGCTCGTTCGCATCGAACGGCTTGGTTAGGATGTCCAGACACGCGTCCTCTGCGAAGCGCGCACGGACATCGTCCTTGGCATATCCGGTCGTCAAAATGACTGGCAGGTTCGGACGCAAGGCTCTGAACGCGGGCACCAATTCGTCGCCGGGTCGGTCGGGCAGCCCGAGATCGACGACCGCTGCCACAAGATGCTCGCTGCTGCTTTGAAACTTGGCGAGAGCCTCTTTGAAGCTGGCGGCGGTCTCTGCCTGAAGACCGTGCTCGGCGAGTCCATCGACCAGGAAATCTTGCAGCAGCAATTCGTCCTCGACGACGAGAATTCGGCCTGCGGCGTGTTCCCCTCCCACAACGTCTCGATCCAGCGCCTTGCGCACGCGGGTTGCGAGCGCGGTAAAGGTAAAGGGCTTGATCAGGAGGTCGACGTCGGGGGCAAGCCGCCCCTCCTGAATCAGGGAACTGTCAGCGTAGGCGGACGTGACCAACACCCGTAACGACGGACGAATCCGTCGCGCTTGCTCCGCCAGGTTTTTTCCATCGATGCCGCCCGGCAGGCCCAGATCGGTAAAAAGCAAATCGATATCAGGCTGGTCTTGAAGGACTGCCAGCGCGGACTTGGCGTCAGCGGCGTCGAACACGGTATACCCAAGCTCTCTCAGGCTGTTTACAACATACTGGCGGACGCCCTTGTCGTCTTCGACAACGAGGATCGTTTCCGTAGTTCTCGCTGCCGGAACAGGCGCGACACTCTGCGATTGAACGGATTGCGGTTCGGCCGCGTCGATGCGGGCGGTGGCCTTCGGCAAATAGATGCCGACCGTCGTCCCGACGTCGGGCTGGCTACGTACTTTGACGTAACCGCCACTCTGCTTGGCGAAGCCGTAGACTTGGCTCAGGCCGAGGCCGGTTCCGCGCCCATCGGTCTTGGTGGTGAAGAACGGCTCGAATACGTGACGGAGCACCTCAGGTGTCATGCCGCTGCCGGAGTCGGTGATCGAAATCAGCACATGAGGCCCTGCCTTGGCCGCGCCTTCCGTCGCCTCGGGATCCAGGCCGAGTTCAATATTTGCTGTCTCGATAATAAGCTCGCCACCGGAGGGCATGGCATCTCGCGCATTGACCGCGAGGTTGAGGATCGCCGCCTCCAGCTCGGTTGGGTCAGCTTCGACCGTGCCAGAGATCCGTGGCGATCCTGGCTCGAACAACAATTCTTTCTCCGAGAGTACGCTGAAGCAGATCGGTCATTCTCCGGATGACGGCGTCGAGTTCAAGGCGACGGGACTCCAACGGTTTGCGTCGCGCGAATGCCAATAGCCGCTCGGTGAGAACAGCGGCCTGTTGAGCGCCGCGCGTGGCATTCTCCAGAGCGCGCGTCGCGGTGGGATCGAGATTGGCGAATCGCCGTTGCACGCTTTCGAGATTGCCCAGAACCACTGTGAGCAGGTTGTTGAAATCATGGGCGATGCCGGCCGTCAGCCGGCCGATTGCCTCCATCTTCACGGAGTGCCGCAGTCGCTCCTCCAGCGCTCTGCGTGCGGAAATATCGCGGAGGCTGGCGAGACGGGCAGGCCGCCGATCCCAGCTCGTCTCCACGACGCGGATTTCGGCATCGACTTGTCCGTCCCCGGGCTTGTGAATGGTGATCTCGGTCGTATCGTCGGTGACGAAGGGTATTCCAATTGGCGAACCGATCAGAGATCCCGACGACCGGCCGAAGATCTGCTCGGCCGCCGGATTCGCGAACAACACCGTGCCGCTCTCGTCGACGACGATGATGCCGTCGGCGTTCTTCTCGATGAGAAATCTGATCTCGGTCTGGTCAATGCCGGAGCCGCTGGAAGCACTAGTCATATTCATCGTGCATGCCTTGATGTGGCCTGTCTTGACTTGGCCTCGCTCGAGCGCTCCTACTCCTTGAACACATTCGGCGCCGTCTCGCATGCCCCGCCGAGATGCATGCCGGCCCCGTCGATGGTAAACCGGCGGATCTCCTTGGCGTGCTCGCTGCCGCGCATCTTGAGCACCATGAGACCCCGGTTCATGGTCTCCTGCTCCTGGATGTAACGCAGCAGGATGATCGAATCGGTCAAGGTCGAGATATGCTGCTCGCTGACGCTTTCACCGCCGATGAGAGACTTGCTGGTTGCGGTGCAGAGTCCCGCTATTTCACGCTTCTTGATGAAGGAGGTCAGGCTGATCAGGAATTCGCGGAAGCCGCTGTCAGGAGCAATGCGCTCCAGCGCCGAGAGGCTGTCCACCGCGATTCGATTGGGCTGGAATTCATCGACCAGGCTCTGAATTGTGAGCAGGTGATCGGGCAAGCCCTGGGCCTCTGGATAAAGGCAGATGATCTTGAGCTTGCCCTCCGCTTCCATCTGAGCAAAGTCTGTGCCCCAGCCGCTCGCGTTTCGAAATAATTGACCCTTGCTTTCCTCGTAACCGAAGAGAATCGCCTTTTCGCCCGATGCCACCCCGCCCGCGAGAAAGTTGGTGACCAGGAGGGTCTTGCCCGTGCCGGTGGCGCCGCTCACCAGCGTGACACTGTCGCGGAACAATCCGCCGCCGCACATCTCGTCAATGGCGGGATTTCCGCTGGTGACGCGCATCGTGCTCGACTGCTGTTCGAGGCGGAGCGAGGATAGGGGGACGGCGACCACCCCCTTGCTCGCGAGCAGCGTGAACGGCGCCTCACCCTCGGCGTGATGACTGCCGCGCATTTTGAGGACCTCGATCGTTCGCCGCCGTTTTTCCCGGTGAAGCACGTTGCGCAGGATCACGACGTTGTCGGCGACGAATTCCTCCAGCCGGTGTCGCGTGATCTCTCCGTACTCGCTGTTGCGTTCCGCCGTCATCAGCACGGTGAGTCCCTCCTTCTTCAGCGCGCTGCTGATATGAAACAGCTCGCGGCGCAAGATCTTGGGATCGCCAATGAAGTGGTCAAACAGCTGCGTGAGCGAGTCCAGCACGACGCGCTTGCCCTGGACGCCCCTCACCGCATGCTGGATCCGCGAAAGCAGGCCGGTGAGGTCGAAATCTCCGATCACCAGTTCATCATTGGCCGGAGGGCTTGCATCGACGAACGCCAATCGGCCTTCCCTGCGCCACCGACCGAGCTCCCACCCGAATCCGCGCATATTGGCCTCGATGTCGGCAGGCGGCTCCTCGAACGTCACCAGCACGCCGTTTTCGCCGAAGGTCGTGATTCCGTGCGCCAGAAACTGCGTTGCGAAAACCGTCTTCCCGCTTCCGGGCGTGCCGCCAACAACGGTTGTGCGGGCCCGCGGAAGCCCACCCATAACGAGATCGTCGAAGGCCTCGACGCCGGTTTTGACCCGCTCCAACACATCCGGAACGTCGCTATCCTGTGCGGTCATGCAGGTCTCCCGCTATCTCGATCCCCAGAAATTCAAGAACCCGCTTGGCATCGCTGAGATCGCCGACGATGCGCCGTGGACGAATGGAGTGTTCGTAGGACAGTGTCGGTGTGGCGATGACCCCGGCCTTCTCCGCGAGATCGGGCTTGCTCAGCACGTCAATGATCTCGACGCTCCAGCCTTCGGCCTCAATGAGCCCCAATATGCGTTGAAGATTTTGCTCGGCTCGACGAGAGCTGGCCGAATTCCCGGCAACGTAAAGACGGAGCACGAGTTCGGCCACAGAGGTGCCTTGTCATCGTTGGATGGTGCGCGATGCCTGAGAGCACAATAACGCCCGAGGCTGCCGAAAAGACGGAGCCTCGGGCGAACGAGCTGACGGGCCGGCGCAGAAAACAACGCGCGTGGTTCCCGCGCAAGGGAGCGAAAACTACTAGTAGGTTTCATCCTTGCGCCGAGCCGTCCGAGGGGTGCCTCTGTTGCTTGAGGTCCAGGCTCGCCTTGCTCGTGATGGCTCGCTCCCGGGCCCAGATGATCGCGGCGCTGCGACGGTTGACACCGATCTTTCGATACAGCGAGGCGATGTGATTACGCACGGTGTTTTCCGAGAGGTTGAGTTTCTTGCTCATCTCGAAATCGCTGTGGCCTTCGCATATGAGCCCGAGAACCTCTCGCTCGCGGTGGGTGAGGAAATCAACATCCAGAGACGGTCTGGCCGGCTCGGAGACCTCTGCCTTGGCCCCTTGGCGAAGTCCCTTTAGTCTGCCGACGATGCTGCGGGTGGTATCGGCGAGCACCGATTCAATGACCGAGACCAGATCGTGATCCGGTGTCTTTGTTTCCTGAATCACGGAGACCGTTGTTTGCTCATGGCCAAGCGTCACCGGCACGGCTGAAACGAAACAGTCGATTGCAGGCGCCTCGCCCTTTTGGATCGGCAGCGCTAGATCCTTCAGGCCGCCGTCCAAGCGGCGGCGCGTGCCTTCGTCGATCCAGACGATCTGTCCGTCGGGATCGACAAAGATTACGCCGCCGCCGAGGGCAGATGCGACCCGCTCCCGCGGGTCGTTCTCACGTGCAACATCGCTCGCAGCCTGGTCCATTGCTGTCCCCCGCTATTGGTGGATGTATCGATTTGCTTGGATCGTCAGAACAACGCGGGCCAGGGAAGTTGGTTCCTGGCTACTAAGTAGCTAGTTCAAAAGCACTATTCTGAAGCCGCGGTAAGCCGAAGCGCCGACACGAGGCTTCGCGGGTCGGCAAGCGAAGCGCGGCCCGGTCACGCTGCAGGCGGGACGTGCCCTCTCGCTCAAGGAGTGGAGGCCAGTTGCGCTGCGGCTCGCCGTCGTCTTGGCCTCTGCACGCGGCGGCGGGCTCGTCCTGCGCCGCGGCCGCAGCGCTCTGACCGTTTCATGGATGAGTGGCTGGCCGGTGCGAACGCGCTTCTCGACCTGGACCCGCGAACTCGTTGAACCGCGCCGCACCTCTTGCGCCGGCGGCCCGCAGTTTCCTGTCGGCGAATTCTGGTGCGACCGCAAGATGGTAGCGCGCATGCAGCGCCACGGTTTCATTGACGTATCGGAGTTCTCGCTCAAGACAATGAAGCTGACGGCTCATACACGCGAGCCGCCCTTCAATCGACGTCTGCTCATTATGAGCACTGCCGCCTCCAAGAAACTGCCTCACGGCGAGAGCGGCAATATCCGCTTCGGTCGTGCCGTACTCCGCGGCGGCCGCGGAAAGACATGCGGCGAGGCCGTCATCGAGATAGATGCACTGATCTTGTGACATGATGGTGCTGGATAGGCCAAATGCGTCGCTCCGGGACACAGACCCTCTGACTATTTGGGACGCAACGGAATGATGGTCGCGTCGCCCCTGTCCTGACCGAGACCCGCGACGGCATCGGTGTGCGATCTCTGGTTTAGGCAGCGCGTTCCTGTCTGCTCTGTGCGTGATGTGGGATAGGATCGGCGCCACGTATTTCGTTCGACAGCGCTCAAGAATGCGTCGACCTGGGCATTGAATACCGCCGGCTCTTCGAGGTTGATGCCATGCCCCGTGTTTGGCACGACCGAAAGACCGGCATTGAGGAGCATGGATTTCAGCATCAGGTTTGCCTCAAGACATGGCGTGTCTTCATCTCCGACCAGCAGGAGAACAGGTGTCGCCATTTTCGAGAATGCGTCCCGCAATTCATGGAGTGGCGGTCGCATCGCCTGGCATCGGACAAGCGTATTGGCCATACCTCGCGCGAGCTGCTCCTGCAATTGATCGATGAATTGCTGCCAGCGTTTCGGGTCTTTGTATTTGAGCTGCACTCGGATCGCGCTTTTTGCCATTTGCTCGGCGATGCTCCGCAAGCCTCGCTCCACGAAGCCTCGCGCCAGAATCTCGGTCTCTCGCAGCCAGGTCCCGCGCTGCGAGGGAAGTGAACCAGAGCCTGCCGCCGCGCCGACGATGGCGCTGACGCAACCCTGATATTTCAGCCCGTAATGCAGCGCCGTATATGCGCCCATGCTTTGGCCGACAATATGGGCACGGCTCAGATCGAGCTCCTGCATCAGCGATGCGAGGTCCTCGACCGCCCGCTCCCAACCATAGGCGGCGGGATCATCCGGGACATCGCTCGGCGGATAACCGCGGGCATTGTAGGCGATGCAGCGAGGCCCGCGAAAAGTGGCGAACCTGATCCTCCCACAGACGCAGATCTGCCCCGAATTCATGCAAGAAGATGATTGGATAACCGACGCCGTGGTCCTCAAAATAGAGCCTTGTCCCCGATACATCGATGTATGGCATCGCGTTGTCCTCAGCCAGAAGCGTTCGCCGTTAACAAAGTGCCGCCAATCGAAAAATAGCAACCCCTATTCCGCCTTGATCGTGTTTTGGCGCAAGACAGCGTGTACTGACCGGGGGCATGATTTTTTGTCACCAGTTTCTTTGAATCGGGACGTCATCGTTATGACAGGAAGACAGCGTTTGATATGGTCACGCTTCGCGTCCCATTCTCGCAACCGGGATTTCAAAGATGCGCTACGCGACCGCGATCGGAGTTTTGGTCACCTGCCTGAACATGGTGGCGTCACTTGCATTCGCCTGGTGGGACGAAGGCCACATGCAGATTGCCTATGTCGCCTACAAGCACCTCGATGACACCGTGAAAGACAAGGCTGATGCGCTGCTCAAGCTGAACAAGGATTACGCCAAGTGGACCGCAGGCACTCCTGACGAGAAGACCGCCAAGCTCTATGCCTTTGTCCATGCGGCAACCTGGGCCGATGACATCAAGACCAAGGAATATGGATACACACGCGACAACGTCCATAGCCCCACGGCAGGGCAAAACATCGGCTATGCCGATCACAATCAGCACGCCCATTGGCATTTCATGGATGTGAAGTTTTCGCCCGATGGAACGACCCTGCCCGCCTCGGACCCAGTCGACCTTGTCACGCAGCTCAAGCTCATGATCGCAGCCCTGCCCGCCACATCCGGCGCGTCCGACGACGTGCGCTCGTATGATCTTGCGTGGATCCTTCACCTCGTTGGCGACGCCCACCAACCGCTCCATGCGGTAGGCCGGTTCACAAAACAGATTCCGAACGGAGATGCCGGCGGCAACGCCGAACCCGTGATCCCGGCTACGGGCGAGACGCTTGCCCTCCATGCTTATTGGGATCGCATATTTGGCGGGTATTCCTCGCTCTATGGCGCCGTGTTCGATGCAGACGATAAGGATGGACTTGCGAGCCACGGCGTCAGCTACGGTGCTGCGAAGATCTCCGATCCAGAGGCTTGGGTCCAGGAGAGCGCGGAACTCGCCAAACAGTTCGCTTATGCAGCCCCGATCAGTCTCGGCAAGAACGCCGTGCAGCTCACACGCGACTACGAGACGAATGCGCGTAATATCGCTCGTAGCCAGGCCGCATTGGCAGCCGCCCGTCTGGCCAACCTCCTGAATGCGGCGTTAAAATAGAATTGGGATCGCCGGCGCGAGCTGGCGATCCGAACCATTGATACGTCCTGTCTTGTTCGGCTCTCGGGCTAAAGCTCGTTGATGAAGGGAACGCACATAAGAAAGTGGATTGTCGCAGTGCTCGCTGCCGTTATCTCGGCAGTTGGCATAAGCGTCGGATGTTTTGCCGAGACGGCTTTCGGCGCCACCGCCGCGACCTTCGTTCAGCTCACTCCCACGGCGGGATCGCCTATCTTCTTCGATCCGGCGCGGATCACGGCCGTTGTCGCGCTCCCCACCTATGACGCACGCATTTCAGTCAGTTGCGCCACAAGTGTCATCTGAGATTTTCTTTCCCGTTTCGGCCGAAGTGACATCGGACACGGAGACAGGCAAGCCGCCGGTGACACTGGTTCTGGGGATCTTCGCCAATCTGATGCCCGTGGAGGAAGAGCGTCGACGACATCGTCAAACTTGCCGGGAGCGACCAGTTGATTCAGGTAACATTGCTGTCCGGGGCGAAGGCATGGATGAAAGCCAGTCCCATCGGCTGGGTCATATGCATCAATATCCGGGCGAGGCGAATTCAAGGGCGGGCAGCTATATCGGTTTGGGCTTGCAGCCAGGACGTCCCATGGCCGTCAAGGAAGATGCCGACACAGTCCGTCAGTTGATCGAAGCGGCTCGCCGCAAGGCTCACGCGGCGCAATAGTCTTGGATTCGAAACCCAAAAATTGCTCGATCTGTAGAGGCAATCAGCTTGCCTCAACAGATTTGCGGCTTGCGATATCCCCACAGTCCATTGATGCGAAGTCTCCGCTCGGTGCGATCGCGCCAATCGCAAGTATCTCTACGCCAATCTACGACGACCATGATTGGCTTGTTGCTACCCTCCCGATGATGCCTTTTCTATTCGTCCCCGACGTTCGGCGCGATCGCGCCGGTCATTTTGGGGGGCGCGATGGCCCCGATAGGACAATGCGACAACTCCGCCTCGCGCGGTGCGCGGATGCTGCGTACCGCGCTTGGCCCAGCTATCGCGACGTTCCTGCAGGATGCCTCCGTCGTCGAGGTGATGCTCAATCCTGACGGCCGGCTCTGGATCGACCGTCTCAAGGGAGGGCTGGAGGACACCGGCGAACGGCTGTCGCCCGCCGACGGCGAGCGCATTGTCCGCCTTGTCGCGCACCACGTCGGAGCTGAGGTGCATCCTGCCTCCCCACGCGTGTCGGCCGAACTGCCGGAGACAGGGGAGCGCTTCGAAGGATTGATCCCGCCGGTCGTGGCCGCTGCGACCTTTGCCATTGGGAAACCGGCGATCGCCGTCTTCACGCTCGATGATTACGTTACGTCCGGCATCATGCAGCCGGACCAGGCCGAGTTGCTGCGGCAAGCCGTTCAAGCCCGCCGCAACGTGCTGGTCGCCGGCGGCACCTCGACCGGCAAGACCACGCTCGTCAACGCGCTGCTCGCCGAAATCGCCAAAACCTCGGACCGGGTCATTCTGATCGAGGATACCCGCGAACTGCAAGCGCCGCGCCGAACCTCGTGGCGCTGCGGACGAAAGATGGCGTCGCTCGCTCTTGGACCTTGTCCGTTCGTCGCTGCGGCTCCGCCCGGATCGCATTCCGGTCGGCGAGGTGCGCGGCAGCGAAGCGTTGGAGTTGCTCAAGGCGTGGGGCACCGGCCACCCCGGCGGCATCGGCACCATTCACGCGGGAAGCGCGATCGGCGCGCTGCGGCGGCTGGAGCAACTGGTCCAGGAAGCCGTCACTACAGTGCCGCGCGCGCTGATCGCCGAGACGGTCAACGTTATCGTTGTGCTCGCCGGCCGCGGCAGCGAGCGCCGGGTGGCCGAACTCGCAATCATCGAGGCCCTGGCCCCGACCGGCGACTACGCCCTCACTTCCCATCATCCCGAACATTCAAGTGACTGACATGACCAGATTTCGGCGTCCGCCAGGACTTATTTCGACAACCACGGTGGCCGGTCTCATACTTGCGGCCAGCACCGCCCTTTGCCTTTGCTGCCGGTTCCAACATGCCGTGGGAACAGCCGCTCAATCAGATCCTTCAGTCGGTCGAAGGCCCCGTCAGCAAGATCATCGCGGTGATCATCATTATCACCACCGGCCTGACGCTGGCGTTCGGCGACACCTCGGGCGGCTTTCGCAGGCTGATCCAGATTGTGTTCGGGTTGTCCATCGCGTTCGCAGCAAGCTCCTTCTTCCTGAGCTTCTTCTCGTTTGGTGGCGGGGCGGTGATCTGATGACCACGCTCAACGAACCCGGCGCCGGCTTCTTCGCGACCGTGCATCGCTCGCTGTCCGAGCCGGTTTTGCTGGCGGGCGCACCGCGGACGGTGGCTATCGCCAACGGCACACTCGCCGCTGCGATCGGCCTCGGCCTGCGGCTCTGGATCCCCGGCATTCTCTTGTGGGCGCTTGGTCACGCAGCCGCGGTCTGGGCCGCCATGCCCAATTCGTCGATGTCGTGCGGCGTCACTTGCGCTATCCGGCGTATTTCGGGGTGTGAGCAGCCATGATGAACCTCGCTGAATACCGCACCCGCCCCTCGCTGCTGGCCGACTACCTGCCCTGGGCCGCGCTGGTCGCGCCGGG
Organism: Bradyrhizobium sp. Ses1; assembly: GCF_059512365.1. Lineage (NCBI taxonomy): Bacteria > Pseudomonadati > Pseudomonadota > Alphaproteobacteria > Hyphomicrobiales > Nitrobacteraceae > Bradyrhizobium > Bradyrhizobium sp. Ses1. The sequence goes on along the minus strand of NZ_JCAMOQ010000050.1, from coordinate 2,754 downwards.
CACAGTCCTCAACAAGGACGGCAGCTTCCAGCGCACGGCGCGTTTTCGTGGCCCCGATCTCGACAGCGCGACGACGGCGGAACTCGTCGGCACCACGGCACGCCTCAAAAACGCACTGCGCCGGCTCGGCTCCGGCTGGGCGATCTTTGTCGAGGCGCAGCGCAACGCCGCCAACACCTATCCAAAAAGCGATTTCCCCGATCCGGTCTCCCGGCTGGTTGAGCTCGAGCGCAGGGCGAAGTTCGAGCAGGACGCCGCGCATTTCGAGAGCGCGTATTTCCTCACCCTGTGCTGGCTGCCGCCGGCGGAGGATGCGGCGCGCGCCGAGGCCTGGCTCTACGAGGGACGCGCGCAAGGCGGCGTCGATCCACGTGAGATCCTGCGCACCTTCGTCGATCGCACGGGTCGCGTCCTGCAATTGATCGAGGGGTTCGTACCGGAAGCGGCTTGGCTCTCCGACAGCGAGACGCTGACCTACCTGCATTCCTGCATCTCGACCAAGCGTCAGCGCGTGCGCATTCCAGAAATGCCGATGCATCTCGACGCGGTCCTGGCCGACCAACCGCTCGTCGGCGGCCTCGACCCACGGCTTGGCGAGCAGCATCTGCGCACGCTGAGCGTGATCGGATTTCCGACCGTCACCTTTCCCGGCGTGCTGGATGAACTGAACCAGCTCGCCTTTGCGTACCGGTGGTCGACGCGGGCGATCATGCTCGACAAACTAGAGGCGACAAAGCTCCTCACCAAGATTCGCCGGCAGTGGTTCGCCAAGCGCAAATCCGTCGCGACGATTCTGAAGGAGGTGGTGACCAACGAAGCCTCGACGTTGCTCGACACGGATACCGCCAACAAGGCGGCCGATGCGGTCGCCGCACTGCAAGAGCTGGGCAGCGACATGATCGGAGAAGCCTACGTCACCGCGACGCTCGCCGTCTGGGATAGCGATCCGCGCATCGCTGACGAGAAGCTCCGCTTGGTCGAGAAGACGATCCAGGGCCGCGATTTCACCTGCATCCATGAGACCGTCAACGCGATCGAAGCGTGGCTCGGGTCACTGCCCGGCCAGATCTAGGCCAACGTGCGGCAACCACCGGTCTCGACCCTCAGCCTTGCCCACATCGTTCCGCTGTCGGCGGTGTGGGCCGGGCCTGAACGGGACGAGCATCTCGGCGCGCCCCCCTTGTTCTTCGCCAAGACGGAGGGCTCGACCCCGTTCAGGCTCTCGATTCATGTCGGCGATGTCGGCCACACCATGATCGTGGCGCCGGCGCTTGCCGGCCCCTGGCTATCCGGTGGTTCAGCTCAGAAGATGCGGCCTCTTGTTGGCCGCTCGAGGGCCAGCGTCCCTTCCTTCCTCGTGCTGCGCAAACCTGATTTTGGCCTTGCGTGCCGTCCTTTAGGAGGACGACGTTCTGACTTTGCACGGGTCGTCGCTGTGCCGAGTAAATCTCGCTCGCGGCCTGCGGATTCACTTTCGGGCCGCGTGGCTCTCTTGACGGCAGAGCAGCACGCCTACCTTCCCGTTTCGGGCATCGACCCGGACGCCCGAGCAGTTGAAAAATGTGTGCCGCGAGCGGTGATCGGGTTCTTTTGTCGCTCAAGTTTCGATGGTCGACATTGTCGTGTTCCTCGGCCGTTTCTTCTGGCACACCCACGTCGTCCTCGATTGGCATGTCTGAGCGAAGGGCGCCGTCGCTTAAGCGCCGCCTCGCTCTTATCCGCGCAACAGCCGGTTACGACTTTCTTCCCCTGGCCGCTGCGCGTCCATTCCTCGCGCAAGCCAAGAAAGTCGTGCCCTGGCTGCCCTCTACTGCGTGCCGGCGCCTTCGGGGTGCGGGTCGATCGCCTCCGGTCTGTCGCCAGCCATCGAGGCCGCGATGGGCGGCCCGGGAAACTGAAAGGACAGGACAATGGCGACCATCGGCACCTTCACCTCGACCGGCAACGGCTTCACCGGCACGGTTCGCACCCTCGCTCTCAATGCCAAAGCCAAGCTGGTTCGGGTCGAGAACCCCTCCGACAAGGGACCGCATTTCCGCATCTTCGCCGGCAATGTCGAGTTGGGGGCGGCTTGGCAGAAGACCGCCAGGGACACCGAGCGCGATTACCTCTCGGTCAAGCCGGACGATCCGAGCTTCCCGGCTCCGATCTATGCCACCCTGATCGAGGTCGAGGGCCAGGACGGCCTCCAGCTCATCTGGTCCCGGCCGAAGCGGGATTGAGGGCCCACGGCAACGGCCCCGCCGAAAGGCGGGGCCATTTGCCCGCTGTCACAGCCTCGGGTCACGGGGCCGTGATAGCCTCTGGTGCATGTCATTCAAATGTATTACACTCAGCTGCGAATAAGGGAGATCGTTATGGCTTCGAATGCCCTCGTCCAAACCCGCATCGATGCGGACGTGAAGGAAAAGGCCACTGCGGTTCTGGAAAACATGGGTCTCACGGTATCCGATGCCGTGCGGATCCTGCTGACCCGCACGGCCAATGAAGGGATGCTTCCGCTGGAACTCGTGAGCAACAGCCAAGCTTACGATACCTGGTTTCGTGAGAAGGTGCGCCAGGTGTTGGCCGACACGCGGCCTGATATCGATGATTGCGAGGTCGAAGCGCATTTCGCACAACGCCGTGCCGCTGCGCTTCGAAAGGCACCGGAGCAGGAACGGTGAAACTAGATCGTGATGAAGTTAGGTTCGTGCATATCCTGAGTTTGCCAAGTAGCTTGCGCATTCTTTGGGCGTGAAGAGCTGCAGAACC
>NZ_JCAMOQ010000049.1:0-72516 GCF_059512365.1 Bradyrhizobium sp. Ses1 | reverse complement strand
GCAGCGCGCCACCCATAGCGCCGTAGCAAGCGCGGCTTGCTTGGAGGGCAGACCGCGGCCCGTTACCCCATCTACGAGTATTACTTGCCCGCCTGCGCGTAGCCGAGACATGTCCGCACGATCTGGCCGCAGACGGCATCCCGCGCGTCGCCGATGTCGGTATTCCCGGCGTACTGCACCTCCGCGACCTTGCCGCCGACGAAGCGGAGCTGCACGCGGCAATAGCCGTTCAAGGGCTGGCCGCCGATGTTCAGCCCGGGTGGGATCGTGAGAGCCGGCGGCGCGATGCCACCGGGCGCACTGGCGGCATGCTCATACATCCAGATTTCGCCGGTGCCGTCCTTGGTGGTTCCAGTCGGCAGCCCCGCGCACATCCGGATGTTCGATTGATTAAGTCCGATCAGGCTTTCCCGGCCGCGCCGCGCCCATTCGGCGTCCCGTTCGGCACAGCCGGCCAGGACGAGGGGTGCCAGGATAAGCATCCGCAGGCGAAGTCGCATCGGTACCGATTCAGTGACTGGATTTGCAGCGACGATATCGCGTTGCGAATTTGCGTTGCAGTGGACGTGCTGCTCGCCTCCATGCGCGGCCGGCATGGATCAAAAGCCGAGGTGGCACGTTATCGACGCCCACTTTACCAATGCGCCGTAAATTTCCCCTCCCGCAGGAACGCAATCGTCTGCGCGATCGCCGCGTCATTGCGCACCAGCCATGGATGTGACGTGCGCACGACAATATGATCGGTCATGCCGTCGAGCCTCGTGTTCGCGACCGACACACGACCGTCATGCGGTCGCGGCAGGAAGGCCGAGGCGACAGGGTAGATTGAGCGGTTCCCGGCGATGATGCCAACCGGATAGTCGATCGGCGGCAACAGCGCCATGGTCGCGACATCGCGCAGCGTGCCAAGCTGCTGCCCGGCCGGGCCAAAGAAGGCGCGATACAGCACGACATTCTTCAAGCGGTCCGCGATCTCGCTACCGCCGTTGGGCGTCCCCAGCATCATCACGCGCCCGAGATTGTGCGGCCGATGTTTGGCGAGATAGACGCGCGCCAGCAGTCCGCCCATGGAATGGCAGACGAAGTGCACTCGGCCACCAAGACGGCCTGCGAAAGTTTCGATCGCGGAATGGATGTCTTCCGCCAGCGCCTCAAGCGGTTTGCGGCGGCTGGCGTAGTCGAGATTGAGCGTTGTATATCCGGCGCGCTCGATCGCGCTTTCCATCTTGCGGAACGAACGCGCGGTCCGGCTGATGCCGTGCAGGAGGACGACGCCGTCCCGTGCTGGCGTCGTCCGAAGTGTGCTCACTTATATTCGCGTTCCTGCCACCACGGGAAATAGTCGGGCATGTCGGACGAGACCTTGTCCTTGAATTGCGCGGGGCGCTTTTCCAGGAACGAGACCACGCCTTCCTTGACGTCGTCCGAGCGGCCGCGGGCATAGATGCCGCGGCTGTCGACCTTGTGCGCTTCCATCGGATCGTCGGCGCCGAGCATGCGCCACATCATCTGGCGGATCAGCGCCACCGAGACCGGCGCTGTCTTGGCGGCGATCTCCTTGGCCAGCGCGCGGGCAGTCGGCAACAGCTCGTCCGGGGGCACCACCTTGCTGACGAGACGGCCGGCAAGTGCCTCCTGCGCAGGGAACACGCGGCCGGTGTAGCACCACTCCAGCGCCTGCGAGATGCCGACGATGCGCGGCAGGAACCAGCTCGAGGCCGCCTCCGGCACGATGCCGCGTTGGGAGAACACGAAGCCGAACCGCGCGGCCTCGCTCGCAATGCGGATGTCCATCGCAAGCTGCATGGTGACGCCGATGCCGACCGCAGGCCCGTTCACCGCCGCGATCACCGGCTTCAGGCTCTTGAAGATGCGCAGCGTCACCTGGCCGCCGCCGTCGCGCACATTGGGATCGCTGTAATCGACCGCGCCGCTCGGCAGCCGCTTCACCGGTCCGCGCCGCGCGTCGCGGTCAAAGGTGTTGGCGCCGGAGGAGAGATCGGCGCCGGCGCAGAAGGCACGGCCTTCGCCGGTGACGATGATGGCGCGGATGTCGTCGTCCTTGTCGGCGGCATCGAAGGCGTCGATCAGTTCCTGCTGCATCGTCGCGTTGAAGGCGTTGAGCTTGTCCGGCCGGTTCAGCGTGATCGTGAGGATCTGCTCGGCGACCTCGTACTTGATCGTCTCATACGCCATGGTGGTTTCCTTCCTTGTGTCTGTTCGTTGCGTCCCAGCGCAAATCATCGTCATGCCCGGGCTTGACCCGGGCATCCACGTTCTTGCTTCATCGCAAGCGTATAGACGTGGATGGCCGGGACAAGCCCGGCCATGACGGAGTGTGCGGATTATTTCTCAGGCGGCTGCGGCCAGGGGCGTTGCGGGCCGCGCAGGGCCTCGAACGCCTTGCCCATGCCGAGCACGCCGATGTCGTCGAAGCGGCGGCCGATGATCTGCACGCCGATCGGGAAACCCTTCTTGTCGTAGCCGCCGTTGATCGACAGCGCCGGGTTCTCCGACATATTCCATGGCACGGTATAGCAGATGTGCTCGAACGGCTTGTCAGGATCGTTGAGCGGGGCGGGGAGCTCGGCCGCGAAGTTCACCACCGGTGAGACCGGCGAGATGATGTAGTCGAAGTCGCAGAACAGTTTGGCTGCGGCCGCGCGGATCGCCATGGTCTGGTTGAAGCCGCGGATGACATCCACGCCCGACAGCTTCGCGCCGGCCTCGCCCCATTTGTAGATATAGGGCAGCACCTTTGCGCGCTCTTCCGCCGAGAGCTTCGAAAGATCGTCCCACATCCGCGCGCGCCAGAAATTGTCGAGACCCTCGAGCATTTGCCGGGTGAAGAAGCCGTCGATCTCGGTGACGACGGCGCCTGCGGATTCGAAGGTTTTCGCCGCCTTCACCACGACGTCGCGCACTTCCTTCTCAAGCGCCTGGCCGACGTCGAGATCGAGCATCAGGCCGAGGCGCATCTTGCGCGGCGACTTCTCCAGCGTCTTCCAGTTGATCTCATGCGCCGGCAGGCTCATGCCGTCGCGGCGATCGGGGCGCGACAGCACGCTCATCATCAGCGCGGCGTCGTCGACGGTGCGGGTCATCGGACCCGCGACGCGGCCGACATAGGGCGGATCGATCGGGACGCGCCCGAGGCTCGGCTTCAGTGCGACCAGGCCGCACCAGCATGCCGGCAGCCGCACCGAGCCGCCGATGTCGGTGCCGAGATGCAGTGGGCCGTAGCCGGCCGCAGCGGCCGCACCGGCGCCCGCGCTCGAGCCGCCGGGATTCTTGCTGAGGTCCCAGGGGTTGCGGGTGAGGGGATGGAACGAAGAGAGCCCGGAGGACAGCATGCCGTAATCCGGCATCGTGGTCTTGGCGAAGATCACCGCGCCCGCTTCGCGCAAGCGTGCCGCAGGAGGAGCATCCTTTTCCGCCGGCACGTGCTTGACGCTGGCGGCACCGAGCGGCACCGGCTGGCCTTTGGTGGCGATATTGTCCTTGATCGTGACAGGCACGCCGTCGAGCGTGCCCATCGGCTCGCCGGCCTGCCAGCGGTCGGCCGAGGCCTTGGCCACTGCACGCGCGCCATCCGGGTCGTACAGATAGAGCGCCTTGATGTGCGGTTCCCACTGCGCGACATGGGCGATCACCTCGTCCAGCACCTCGAGCGGCGAGAACTGCTTGGCGCGGTAGCCTGCGATCAGGTCGGTGGCGGAAAGGTCGTGCAGCGAGGTGACGGCTTCTTCGGGGGCTGGTTTATGCATGGGCACCTACCGGCAAACGAGTCTCGATGATGCGTGCGAACATGCTGGCGCCAACAGGCAGAATCTTGTCGTCGAGGACATAACCGGGATTGTGCACCGGCACCGAGCCGTCATGGCCGACCCAGAAATAGGCACCGGGCACGGCCATCATCATGTCGGCAAAATCCTCGCTGCCCATCTTCGGCTGCGAGCGGGTGATCACCTTCGACGGATCGACCACCGTGCGCGCGACCTGCTCGACCACGCGAGACTGTTCTTCTTGGTTGACGAGCACGCTGAAACCGTCGCGAATGTCGACGGTGATCTCGACCTGGAATGTCGCCGCAATGCCGGCGCAGATCGCCCGCATGCGTTCGCGGATCAGCGCGCGCACCTCGTCGGAGAAGGCGCGCACGGTGCCGCACAGCTTCGCATCGCCGGGAATGACGTTATACGCCGAGCCCGAGTGGATCTGCGTGATCGACAATACCGCCGCCTGCAACGGATCGACGTTGCGGCTGACGATGGTCTGCAGCGCCTGTCCGAGCGTCATCGCGATCACGACAGCATCCTTGGAGCGCTCCGGCATCGCGCCATGCGCGCCATAGCCCTGGATGGTGATGTCGAAGAAATCAGCGCCGGCCATTGCCGGCCCAGGCAGGACCGCGATCTCGCCGTGGTCCAGATCTGGCGCATTATGCAGGCCATAGATCTCGTCGCAGGGAAACTTTTCGAACAGACCGTCCTTGATCATGGCGCGGGCGCCGCCAAGGCCTTCCTCTGCCGGCTGGAAAATGAAATGCACGGTGCCGTCGAAATTGCGGGTTTCGGCGAGATAGCGCGCACTGCCGAGCAGCATGGTGGTGTGGCCGTCATGGCCGCAGCCGTGGAAGCGGCCGGGAATGGTCGAGCGCCATTTCAGGTTGGTGTTTTCCTCCATCGGCAGCGCGTCCATGTCGGCGCGCAGGCCGATGCGCTTGCCGCCATTGCCCTTGCCCTTGAGCACGCCGACCACGCCGGTGCCGCCGAGGCCGCGATGCACCTCGATGCCCCAGCTCGCGAGCTTCTCGGCGACGATGCCGGAGGTGCGGACCTCCTCAAAGCCGATCTCGGGATGGGCATGGAAATCCCGACGGATCGCCGTGAGTTCGTCGGCAAAGCCTTCGATGCGTTCGATGGTGGGCATTTGGTCCTTATCCGGTTGAACGTGATGTGTTGACAGGCGCAAAGGCGGGCCCGTTCGGCTTGATACGGATTCCCGGCCGCAATTTGGTCCACGGCAGCGAGGCGGTGTCGGCCGGCATCGCGCCAGGTGCGGCGCAGATCAAAAGCTTCTCGGCGATCGGCTCGAAATCGGCGCGGAAATGCACCGAGCTCTTGTTGACCAGGACCGCCTGCTTGGTCGGCTCGATACCGACATAGCGGTACATCGCCTGGTCGGCGAGCTGCGCCTTGTGCGAGCTGACGACCACCCTGACATCGCCGATGCGCAGGCACGCCGATGGTCCCATGTCCATGTCGCGGCCGCCGTAATAGGGGCCGGGCGCCACGAACTTTCCATCCGAGAGCTGCTCGACGACGAAGGTTTCCTTGTAGGGCGCATCGCCCGGGATGCCCGACTTGCCGCCGAGCGCGAGCGTTACGGTGGCGCCGACGCCCGCGGCATGCGCCGCCTTCGCCGATTGGGGGTCGTAGATCACGCCGGTTGCGGCGCGCGCGGCCTTGTTCCGCACCAATGCGCGCAGCATCCCTGTGGTGTCGGAGTCGCCGCCGGCGCCGGGATTGTCCTGGGTATCGGCGATGATGATCGGCCTGGTCGCGGTCTTTGCCAACTCCATCGCATGGCGGACGCCGTCGTCGGGCGAATAGATGCGACCGTCGAAATCGTCCTCATGGCCGGTGATCAGTGCGGCAAGCTTCTCGGCGGCGGCATCGGCGTCGGCCTGTGTCCTGCCGTAAGCGAACACGCTCGGCCCGCAATGTTCGAAATCGGCCGCGGGAAAGCCCGGCGCAAAGGACAGGGTCGGCACCGCATCGCTCTCCATCGCGGCGAGCTTCTCGTAGATGCCTCTGGTCGGCTGGTCATTGGTGCACTGCCAACTGATCGGGATCAGGAACGGCAATTGCCGGAACGCTTTTGCAAAGCGCTGCCTGGTCTTCAGTAGCAGCGCGAGATGTCTTGCGGATGCGCGGCCGGTGTCGGCCATGTCGACATGAGGGTAGGTGCGGTAGGCGATCAGCGCATCGGCATGCTCGACCATCTCAGGCGTGACATTGGCGTGTAGATCCAGGCTCACGACCAGCGGCAGGTCGTTGCCGATCACCTTGCGCACGCGCGCCAATATCTCGCCTTCGCCGTCGTCGAGATGCTCGGTCACCATCGCGCCGTGCAGGTCGAGATAGACAGCATCGAGCGGGCCTGCACTGGCGATGCCGTCGATCATTTTCTTGACGATACGCTCGAACGCATCTTCGGTCACATGGGCGGACGGGCTGGCGCCGCAGGAGATCGTGGGGATCAATTCCCAGCCATTGGCTTCGGCGGCCTCGACGAAGCCGGCTAGCCCGACATTGATCTTGCGCATCACCTTCAACACGTCGGCGCCGTGCGCCATCGATGGCCAGCCGCCGCCATGCACGAAATCATCATAGGTCGCTTTGGTCGGCGCGAAGGTGTTGGTCTCGTGCAGGAAGCCGCCGACGGCGATACGGGTCATTGATCAGGGTCTCGTAAAGAGGTCGTGGGGCGCGACGTTAAGCGTGTCGCTGCGGCCAGCGCAAGCCGCGAAGCATTGCGAATGATGCGTAGCCCGGATGCAGACGCGTAGCCCGGATGGAGCGTGGGGGCAATCTGGGATACCGGAACGCCGTCATTGCGAGCGGAGCGAAGCAATCCATCTCTCCGCTTGTTGAGGCATGGATTGCTTCGTCGCTGCGCTCCTCGCAATGACGGAGGAGGACCGGCTACTCCGCGGCCTCAGCCACCGGCCGGAAATTGGCAAAATCCCAGCCGCGGCCGGGTGCGGCATCAAGTAGCGCCCTGGTGTAAGCCTCTTTCGGGTGAGTGAGCACTTCCGCCGCCGGCCCCTGTTCGACGACGCGGCCATGCTGCATCACAACGACATCGTCGCAGATTTGCGCCGCAACGCGCAAATCGTGGGTGATGAACAGCAGCCCGATGCCGAGCCGCTTCTGGATCTCATCCAGGAGATCCAGCACCTGCGCCTGCACGGAGACGTCGAGCGCGGACACCGCCTCGTCTGCCACCAGCACCTCAGGGTCGAGCGCGAGCGCGCGCGCAATCGCAATGCGCTGGCGCTGGCCGCCGGAGAACTGGTGCGGATAGCGCGAGATCGCGTCCGCCGGCAAATGCACCAGCTCGAGCAGTTCGCGTGCTTTGCTCAGCGCCTCCTTGTGCGGCATGCCGTAATTGATCGGGCCTTCGGCGATCGACTCGCCGACGGTGACGCGCGGGTTGAGCGAGCGGTAGGGATCCTGGAAGATGATCTGGATCTTCTTGCGGTGCGGCTGCAACAGCCGCCGCGACAGTTCGGAGATTTCGCGGCCCACCAGCCGCACGCCGCCGGAGGTCGGGTCGATCAGGCGCACGATGCAGCGCGCCACCGTCGATTTGCCCGAGCCGCTTTCGCCGACGATGCCGAGCGTGCGGCCTTTGCGCAGCGTCAGCGTGACGTCCTTGGCGGCCGCGACCTCGCGGATTTTGCCGAGGAAGGAACGCTCGCGATAGACCTTGCAGAGCTCGTTGGCCTCGAGCACTACCGGTTCCCTGGTCTCCTCGCGCGGCGGCCGCGGCACCAGGCTCGGCACCGAGGCCAGCAGGTTACGGGTATATTCCATCGACGGATTGCGCAGGATGCTGTCCAGCGGCCCGCTCTCGACCAGCCGGCCGTGACGCATCACCGCGACGCGGTCGGCGATTTCAGCGACCACACCCATGTCGTGGGTGATGAACAGCACCGCGGTGCCATGGTCGCGCTGCAGGTCGCGGATCAAGGTGAGGATCTGCTTCTGCGTGGTGACGTCGAGCGCGGTGGTCGGCTCATCCGCGATCAAGAGCTTCGGCTCCAGCACCAGCGCCATCGCGATCATGATGCGCTGGCGCTGTCCGCCGGAAAGCCGGTGCGGATAGGAGGCGAAGATGCGCTCCACATCGGGCAGCCGCACCTGCTCCATCATCGCAAGGATCTTCTGCCGCCGCGCGCGGGCGTCGAGATTGGTGTGCACGCGCAGGACTTCGTCGATCTGGCGGCCGACCGGCACCACCGGGTTGAGCGCCGTCATCGGCTCCTGGAAGATCATCGCCATCCGCGTGGCGCGCAATTGCCGCAAGCGGCGGTCGCTTGCGGTGAGCAATTCCTCGCCCACCAGCTTGACGCTGCCACCGGTTGGTATCAGCGAGCCCTTCTGCAACAGGCCCATCACCGTGAGCGAGGTCACCGATTTGCCGGAACCGCTTTCGCCGACCAGGCACAGCGTCTCGCCTTCTCGGACTTGCAGTGAAATGCCGTCGATGATGCGGCTTGCGCCCGGCTTATTGCCGAGGGCGACGACGAGATTGTCGATGTCGAGGACGATGTCGGTCATTCAGTTACTCTCTCGTCATTCCGGGGCGCGCGAAGCGCGAAGCGCGGAATCCATCGGGCCACAAGTGCAAGCGGAGAAATGGATTCCGGGTTCACGCTTCGCGCGCCCCGGAATGACGGAGTGAATGGCTTCATCACTTCCCGCTCCCCCGCTGCTTCATGCGCGGATCGAGCGCATCGCGTGCGGCGTCGCCGATCAGGTTCACGGAGAGGATCGCGATCGATAGCAAGAGGCCGGGCCAGAAGATCAGGGACGGCTTGATCTGAAAGTACGCGCGTCCCTCGGCCATGATGTTGCCCCAGGTTGGCGTTTCCGGCGAGATGCCGGCGCCGAGGAACGACAGAATCGCTTCGGTCAGCACGGCGGAGGCGCAGACATAAGTGCCCTGCACGATCAGCGGCGCGATCGTGTTCGGCATCAGGTGCCGCCACATGATCTTCGGCAGGCTGGAGCCGAGCGAGATCGCGGCTTCCACATAGGGCTCCTCGCGTGCGGTGAGCACCACCGAGCGCACCAATCGCGCCACCCGCGGCACCTCGGGAATGGTGATCGCCACCAGCACGGTCCAGATGCTGGCGCCCGACAGCGAGACCACGGCGATCGCGAGCAGGATGCTCGGGATCGCCATTAGGCCGTCCATGATCCGCATCATCACCGCGTCGACCCATTTGAAGAAGCCCGAGACGAGACCGATCACGAGCCCGATGCTGATCGAGAACACGGCGGCACCGAGCCCGATCAGAAGCGAGATCCGGCCGCCATAGATGATCCGTGACAACAGATCGCGGCCAAAGGCGTCGGTACCGAGCGGGAACTCGGCGCTGGCCGGCTTCAGTCGCAGTGCCGGTGCGAGCTGCACCGGGTCATGCGGCGCAAGCCATGGCGCGAAGATCGCCATCAAGATGATCAGCGACAGGCAGATCGTCGCCACCGTCATGATCGGCGTCGAAGTGAGGAATCCAAATCGTGGCCGCAGCGGCGTCGTGATCGGAAGCGACGACTCGGGGAGGGTATCGATCGCCATCAGTAGCGGATCCTTGGATCAAGCAGGGTATAGGCGAGGTCGATCAAGAGGTTGACGCCGACATAGATGCCGGACGTCAGCAGGATCATGGCCTGGATCACCGGATAGTCGCGCGCCAGCACCGCATCGACGGTGAGGCGGCCGATGCCGGGCAGATTGAACACGCTCTCGGTGACGACGACGCCGGAGATCAGAAGTGCAAAGCCGCTGCCGATCACGGTGATGACAGGCACTGCCGCGTTGCGCAGCCCGTGCCGCAGCAGCACGCCCATCTCGCCAATGCCTTTGGCGCGTGCGGTGCGGATGTAATCCTCACCCATCACATCAAGCATCGAGGCACGCGTCATGCGTGCGATCAGCGCGACATAGATAAAGGACAAAGCACAGGTCGGCAGGATGATGCGCTGGAAGAACGGGCCGAAGCCGGCGGTGATGCTCTTGAAGCCCTGCACCGGAACCCAGCGCAAATCGATCGCGAAGATCTGGATCAGCACATAGCCGATCACGAACACCGGCACGGAGAAGCCGAGCACGGACAGTCCCATCACGAAGCGATCGATCCAGGTGCCGTGCCGCCAGGCCGCGATCACGCCGAGCGGCACCGCCACCACGATCGAAAGCACGATGGTGGAAAGCGCGATCGAGATCGAGGGCTCAATGCGCTGGCTGATCATCTTCAGTACCGGCACGTTCGAGATCAGGGACACGCCGAGATCGCCGTGCAGGAGTTTGCCGACCCAGGTCACGAACTGGATATAGATCGGCTCGTTCAATCCGAGCGAGGTGCGGATACGCTCGAGCTGCTCGGGCGTTGCGTTGTCGCCGGCGAGGATCGCCGCGGGATCGCCCGGCGTCAGCCGCAGCAGGAGGAACACGAACAGTGCCACCACGCCCATCACGGGAATAGCGGCAAGGATTCGGCGAAGCAGATATCCCAGCAATGTCGATCCGTCAGATTAGGGTCAGTTAAGAGTGACGTCGGCCGTTAACCTGAGTTCCGTCACCAGCGTAGCATTTCAGCAATTCCCGTGCCATCGGCCTACTCACTGCCGTCATGCCCGGGCTCGTCCCGGGCATCCACGCCTTTTCACGCGGCCGCGGCACGTGGATGGCCGGGTCAAGCCCGGCCATGACGAGCCGACTGCAGCGTCCGGGCAATCACTGCAAGGTCGCCAATAACCCTGCCATCAGCCGGCCGCGCTCGGCAAGGCTGTCGACCTCGATATGTTCATTGAGCGTGTGTGCATCGGCACCGCGCACGCCGAGGCCGTCGAGCGTGGGTACGCCCATCGCCCCGGTGAAATTGCCGTCGGAACCGCCGCCCTTGCTGCCGTGGGGTAGCTTCAAGCCCATCCCTTCCGCAAGCGCGCGGGCCTTTTCATAGAGCGCCATGGTGCCGGCATCCGGCTCCCACACCGGGCGGGTGACGCCGCGCGTCACCGTGAAGGTGACGTCGTTCGACGTGCCCGACAGCGCCAGCATGCGCTCGACGCCGCGGTCGAGATCGGCTTGGCGCTTGGCCATGCTCAGCGCTTCGCCGGTGCAGGTGGTGGCGACGCAATTGACCCATTGGCCGCCATGCACGATGCCGACCGAGAAGGTGCAGTCCTCCGTCGTCATGCCGTCGATCGCGAGGATCTGCCGCGCCATCTCGCGGATCGCCGATCGGCCGGAGGAAAGCGTCGCGCCGGCATGGCTCGGCCGTCCCGTTGCCTCCAGGTTGAAACGGGCGATCGCATAGCGGCCGGTGACAACGCCGTTGTCGGCGGTGCCCGGCTCCGGCACCAGCACATATTTATTGCGCGCGGCTTCGGCCTCGATGATGTCGCGCGTCGACGGCGTGCCGACTTCCTCGTCCGGCGTGAACAGCACGGTGATCGGCAAGGGGGTCGTGAACGAGGCGCGGATCAATTGCCGGATTGCTTCCAGCGTCAGGTAGTTGCCGCCCTTCATGTCGAAAATGCCGGGGCCGAAGCATTTGTTGCCTTCGCGCCGCCACTTCAGCTTCTCGATGGTGCCGACCGGATGCACCGTGTCGAGATGGCCTGCGATCAAAATGCCGGGCTCGCCGAACTTCGGATGCGGAAAGCGCGCACGCACGCAGCCGGCAAAGCCTTGGCGGCCAGCAATGCGCTCGATCGTCGCACCCATGATCGCCATCTCGCGCGCTGCAAGGTCGAGCATGCGCTCGACAGCCGCCGCGTCCCAGGTCGGACTCTCGCACTCCACCCAGCTACGCAGGCCCTGCAGCATCACTTCGGAATCAAAGGGAAGATTGGCTGGATTCATGAGGTCTCTCTCTTCGTTGCTGCAGGTGCGCAATGCAATCGGATCGCGATCGTCGAAATCGGCCGGCGAAGTTGTAGCGTCAAATGCGGGGAGCCGCACCATTCGTTTGTGTACATCCGATCTCGACTAAAACCCGATTGACGCAAAACACGCTTGGTGCAAGTCTCAAATTTGCCGCCCTTGCAGCATGTTAGTCCGCCTAAATAACGGACCGAGTGCATAACGAATAAGCCGGCTTTGACCAGTTTCACGTCAGGAGAGACACGAATGTTCCAAACGTCCAGTTGGAAGCGCAGGGCGCTGGCATCAGCGTTATCAATCGTTGCGCTCTCGGTGGCGCTGAGCGCGCAGGCGCTCGCGGCCGGCAAGACCATCACCGCGGTGATGCATTCGGACTTGCGCGTGATCGATCCGATCATGACCACGGCCTACATCAGCCGCGATCATGGCTACATGGTCTATGACACGCTGCTCGCGACCGACTCCAATTTCAAGATCCAGCCTCAGATGGCGGACTGGAAGGTCTCCGACGACAAGCTCACTTATACTTTCACGCTGCGCGACGGCTTGAAATGGCATGACGGCACGCCGGTGACGGCGGAAGATTGCGTCGCCTCGCTGCAGCGCTGGGGCAAGGTCGACGGCATGGGTCAGAAGCTGATGGACTTCGCCGAAAGCCTCACCGCGACCGATGCCAAGACGATCACGCTGAAGCTGAAGGAGCCCTATGGCCTGGTGCTGGATTCGATCGGCAAGCCGTCCTCGCGCGTGCCGTTCATGATGCCGAAGCGTCTCGCCGAGACCCCGCCCGACAAGCCGATTCCCGAGCAGATCGGCTCCGGCCCGTTCAAGTTTGTGCAAGCCGAATTCCAGCCGGGCGTGAAGGCGGTCTACGAGAAGTTCAAGGACTATGTGCCGCGCAAGGAGCCGGCGAACTGGACCTCCGGCGGCAAGGTCGTGAAGGTCGATCGCGTCGAATGGATCACCATGCCTGACGCGCAGACCGCGGTGAATGCGCTGCAGTCGGGTGATATAGATTTCATGGAATTTTTGCCGCTCGATATGCTGCCGGTGCTTGAGCCGAACAAGGATCTCAAGATCGAGGTCCTCAATAAGTTCGGCTTCCAGACGCTGGGGCGCATGAACTTCCTTTATCCACCGTTCGATAACGTGAAGGTGCGGCGCGCCGCCTTCCTGGCGATGAACCAGAAGGACGTGCTCGATGCGTTGGTCGGCAATGCAAAGTACCAGACGATCTGCGGCGCCTTCTTTGGTTGCGGAACGCCACTCGAGACCGATGTCGGTGCTGAGACTCTGGTGAAGGGCAACGGCATGGCCGAAGCCAAGAAGGCGCTGGCCGAGTCCGGCTATGACGGCACGCCGGTCGTGATCATGGCGCCCGGCGACGTGATCACGCTGAAGGCGCAACCGATCGTCGCCGCTCAGTTGCTGCGCGATGCCGGGTTCAAGGTCGACCTGCAGGCCACTGACTGGCAGACCGTGGTGACCCGTCGCGCCAGCCAGAAGCCGCCGAAGGAGGGCGGCTGGAATATGTTCTTCACCAATTGGGTCGCTGCCGACGTTGCCAATCCCATCGTCAACGCCTCCCTTACCGGCCGCGGCAAGAACGGCGGTTGGTTCGGCTGGGCTGAGGACGCCAAGATCGAGGAGCTCCGCGACAAGTTTGCCCGTTCCTCCTCGCCGGATGAGCAGAAGAAGATCGCCGCCGAGATCCAGAAGCAGGCCTACGACCAGGTGATGTATATCCCGCTCGGCCAGTATTCTCTCCCGAGCGGCTGGCGCAAATCGCTCACCGGCGTGCTCGACGGTCCGGCGACGCCGATCTTCTGGAACATCGACAAGAGCGAGTAGGGCGCTTCATCGAATAATAAAGCAAAATGGCCGGGCTCAGCCCGGCCATTTTCATTGAGCGAGCGAGTTTCGTCCGCGCTCAGCAGTGACTCTCGCGCACGCGTTCCAACCCTTCGTTCAGAAGCGGCGGAGCGGGTTCCGGCAGCGAAGCCGGCCTGCGCGTCTCTTGCTTCTGCTCTTGCGGTTCCGGATGCTGTTCCGCCGCCCCTTGTTCCCCTGGATAGTCTTTCGCCATGTCAATCGCACTCCAATGCTGCATCACAACATTTTCGGCGAGAGAATGTTCCGCACCCGCTGCGCGCCCGGCGACGGTCTCTAATGTCCGAATTTACGGGAACACAGTCATTGTCGCGAAATCGCCGAGTGCCGTGCCTGGCGACATCGCGGCGGCGTACAACGCGACGAGAAACAGCCGCGATAAGAACAGAACACCAATGATGATCGCTACGCGGCCGATCCAGGCTGTCTTCTCCGCAAGCCGATCCTGCTCCGAACTTGCCATCGTCACATCTCCAATCCATACGCGCTGAGATTTGACAGCCGCAAGATTGCCGTCGGCGCGCAAAGACTAGGTTTCTGTGGCAGGCGTTGATGTGATCCCAGCCACACTGACGGGAACGTGATGAAGGGGGCGCGCGCAAGCGTGCTGTTGCCTCACCGCAACTCGAACGTTCTCGTGCTCTCGCCAGCAATCAAACGGTGCTGATTTACGCTTTGCGTCGAGTTGTTTCGGACGATCTCGTGAGAGTGGCGTGCAGTGATGCGATCGGATGCATCATGGTCTCAAGGCGCGCTCAAAAAAATCTGGCTCAAGCGACCGCACGCACGTTCATCTCTACGACCTGCTCGTCCGCCGCTTTTTGCGCGGGATGGGCTTGGCATAGTAAGGATTGACCACGCACTGAGCCGCCCGGCCGGAGGCTGATGCCTGACACTGGGGTATCGAGGTGTAGCGACATTCGAAGTAGTAATCCACCATGCCCTGGTAGATCTGCAGGCAGACCGGATAGTTCGGATCGTAAGTCTGGGCCTGGGCTGGCGTTGTCTTGCCGAGCATAACGACTGCCAGGATAGCCAAAGCCAGAATGCGCATCATGATATCCTCGTTCCTGGTAGGCTATGGTCTCGGTCCTGACCGTCTTGTGCCGGCTGACTTGCCGGCTCTGGTCGTGTCGTCGTCGTCGTAGCCAAAGCGAGATTCGTCTGATTCGATTGGTGCGGGCGGTGGGACTCGAACCCACACGACGTTGCCATCGAGGGATTTTAAGTCCCTTGCGTCTACCAATTCCGCCACGTCCGCGTTCGTCGGGAGAAGGATATCTAGCGCGTTTGGTGACGAAGTGGAAACAGGATAATTGTTGCCGAATACATGTTATTTCAACAGTTTAACGCGTAACGCGACGACGCCACATCTTGCGTATCGCGCTGCGCGGTGGCCGCCCAGCCTCAATCCGGACATTTCCCGCTGCTTTAGCCAATCTCAACACTTAACCGTTTATCAAGGCGCCATGTCCGTCCGCACCTTCCTCCACCTGCCGCCGCGCGCGGCCGTGACCGCCGCGCTGCTTGCGCTTGGCGGCCTGCTTTGCGGCTGCGCCCAGATGGGCGAGACGCTCAGCCCGGCCTTCGTCGATCCCGCGAAATACGATCTTTACGACTGCAAGCAACTCGAGACGGAGCGCGCGGCGCTGACGTCGCGCGCGGCGGAGTTGCAGGGGCTGATGTCGAAGGCGGAGACCGGGGTCGGCGGCGCCGTGGTGGCGGAGGTGGCCTACCGCAACGATTACGTCGCGGTGCGCGCGCAGCAGAAGCTCGCCGAGGAAAACTGGCGACGCAACAGATGCCATGAGACGATCGCGGCGGCGCCGGCGCCGATCGTGCCACCGGCGCCCGCCCGAGGCGCGCGTTCGCGCTGAATCGCGCTATCACGCCCGCCAATCATAGATCCAGTCCTGCCGCGCCAGCATTCGCTCCGGACCCATCGCCCGGATGACGAGATCGCGCGTCAGCGCCATCGGCCCGGTGAGGTGATAGATGCGTCCCTGTCGCTGCGCGGTGCGCGCCACCCGATTGACGCGCCCGCGGCGCAGCCTGGTGTACCGCTTCAGCGCAGCGGGAATGCCGGAGATGTCCTCGCCGGTACAGCCAGAGAGGCAATTGGCAAGCACGGCGGCATCCTCGATCGCCATGCCCGCGCCTTGCGCGGCAAAGGGCAGCATCCCATGCACGGCGTCGCCGAGCAGGGCGACCGCGCCCGCGCTCCATTCGCTGACCTCGGGCATCGTGAACAGCGCCCAGCGCCGCCATTCCTCGACCGCGCCGATCAGCGTCCGCGCGCTGTCGGGCCAATCGGCGGAGAACGCGTTCTTGATCTCGCCCGCATCGCCGGCCTCGCTCCAGCCCGGCCGGTTCCAGGTTCCCGGCACGATCGCGACCACATTGATCCGTCGTGCTGCGGCGATCGGATAGGCGACCAGATGCGCGTTCGGTCCCATCCAGAGTTGCACCCGCGGCGAGGCGGATTCGCGCGGCAGCGCCTTCGCATCGAGCGTGCCGCGCCAGGCGATCAGCCCGGAAAACCGTGGATGCAGTTCCGGGAACAGGCGGCTGCGCACGGACGACCAGATGCCGTCGGCGCCGATCAGCGCCGCCGCCAGCTCATGCTGCCGCGCGTCGCCGCAGCGCGCGGCCACCGTCAGTCCTCTGGCGTGGTCGGCGACATCCTCGAACTGCCAGCCCAGGCGGAGTTCGATGTCGGGATGATCCTCAACCTCTGCCTGCAGCGCTCCTTGCAAATCGGCGCGATGCACCACCCAATAGGGTGAGCCGGCGCGCGTGCTCGCGGCCTCGCCGAGCGGTAGACGGGCGATCTCGCCGCCCGCGCGCGCGCTGAGAACGCTGATCGCTTCCGGCGTCACCGCGCGCGGCGCAAGCCGCGGCTTCAGGCCAAGATCGACCAGGATGCTGCTGGCATTGGGTGAAAGCTGCAGGCCCGCGCCGACTTCCTCCAGCCGCGGCGCCTTTTCCAGGATGACGACACGAAAGCCCTTCGCCGCGAGCGCCAGCGAAGCTGTCAGTCCTCCGATCCCGGCACCAGCGACGACAACGGTGCGCGTGATCGCCACGGATCAATCAGCCATGAGCAGTCAGGCGACTTTGTCCTTCAGCACGCATTCGGGCGGGCGCGCTTCGCCGGCCGCGAGATCGGGCGCGAAGCGATACAGCGTCGAGCAGTAGGGGCAGATGATCTCGTTGTCATTGCCGAGATCGAGGAACACATGCGGATGGTCGAACGGCGGGTTCGCGCCCACGCACATGAACTCCTGCGAGCCGATCTCGATCACCGAGACTCCGGCATCGTTATGGAAGTGCGGGACGACGTGGTCGGACATATCTTCACCTTGGGATGGCAATAACGGACGGACGCAATTAACGCGATGCGGCACTGCGAAATGCCCGGCACCATACTGGCGGGTGGAGTTGATTCCTAGAGCCCCGACCATCCATTTGCTCATGCAAATTCGACACAATCTTGTCGTCGGAGAGAAGCCCTTCTTTCGTCGGGGCTGTTGTGTCTTAAAAACGCACTATTTCCAACTTGAGCAAAACCCTGGGTTTTATCGAATGAAGCGAGCGCGGGTCAGTATAGGGGTGGCAGGGATGCTGGTGAGCATCGCCGCCGGCGTCGCGCTGTGGCCGTATGCCAGCGACGCGTATGCCATGCTGGCCGCACAGGACGAGCCGGCGCAATTGGCCGACCTGCAGATCAGTTCTGCTTTACGGAATGACGAGCGCCTGATCGAGCAGAATATCGAACAGGCGCTGGCTGCTGATGACGCCGATCTCGCCAACAGCTTTCTCGAACTCGCGCGTGAGAAGAATGTCGCAATCAGCGATGGACTGACCACGCGCGTGAACGATGCGGTTGCGGAAGCGAGCTCGACCTCGCATGTCGCCAAGCGCTTTGCCACGGGTCTCGTCACCGGCACCGCGGACGATCTCGCCAGCCTGTCCGGCACGGTCGCGGGTGATCTTTTTGTTTTCGGCGATGTCAGGGATGTCGTGCGCGAAGGCAAGCATCTGGCGATGGGCGAGGAGACCGATCATCTCATTCTTGGCCTCGCCGCCGCCGGCCTTGCAGTGACGGCTGCGACCTATGTTTCCGTCGGCGGTGTCGCGCCGGTGCGCGCCGGGCTGTCGCTGGTGAAGGATGCGCGCAAGGTCGGCCGGATCAGCGAGGGGCTCTCGGCCTGGGCCGGCCGCTCGGCGCGCCAGGTCGTGGATGCGCCGATGCTGCAGGAGGCGGTGGCCTCGGCTTCCGCGCTCCGTCCGGGCCAGACCATGACCGCGATCAAGGCGGCGTTCCGCGTGGAAAAGGCCGGGGCCCTGGTTCGCCTTGCCAAGGATGTCGGGCGCATCGGCGAAAAAGCCGGCACCCGCGGCGCGCTGGAGACGCTCAAGATCGCGGAGGGACCGAAAGATGTCGCGCGCGCCGCGCGGCTGGCGGAAGCGAAGGGCAGCCAGGCTCGCGCGATCCTGAAACTGTTCGGCCGCGGCGCGCTGCTGCTTGCCGCCGGCGCCTTCAACCTCACTATGTGGCTGTTCGGCGCGCTGCTGACGCTGTTCGGCTTCCTGTCCTCAATCAAGGCAACCACCGAACGCCTGACGCTGGCATGGCTGCGCCGCAGCAAGGCGCGGCGCTTGCGGAAACAACTCGCGATGGCACAAGCGCCATCCGAGGCTGCGGTGGCGGGCGCTACCGCCTGCCGCTAAGCTCTGCGATCGTTCGCCGGTCGTCAATTCAAGAAAATCCCTCAAACAACGGAAGGCGCGATGCCGAGTTTTCATCACGGCGCTGTTGAGATCGCCTATCTCGACGAAGGCGAGGGCGATCCGATTTTCCTCGTGCACGGCTTTGCCTCGAGCAAGAACGTGAACTGGGTCTATCCCGGCTGGGTCTCGGAACTGCGCAAGGATGGCCGCCGCGTGATCGCGCTCGACAATCGTGGCCACGGCGAATCTGCCAAGCTCTACGATCCCGCAGAGTACGACATCGCCGTCATGGCAAGCGACGTGATCGCGCTGATGGATCATCTCGGCATCCCGCGCGCGGATATCATGGGTTATTCGCTGGGCTCGCGGATGACGGCGGTGCTGGCGCACAACGAGCCGCAGCGGTTGCGCTCGGCAATTCTCGGCGGCATCGGCATCGGCCTGATCGAGGGCGGCGGTCCCGGGGAGAATGTCGCTGTCGCGCTGGAGGCGCCCTCGCTGGAGGATGTCACCGATCCGGTCGGTCGCACCTTCCGTGCCTTCGCCGATCAGACCCGCTCCGACCGCTCTGCGCTCGCCGCCTGCCTGCGCGGCTCGAGGCGGCTGATGACACGGCAGGAGGCCGCCGACATCGACGTGCCCGTCCTGATCGCGGTCGGCAGCAATGACGAGATCGCGGGCTCGGCCGAAGCGCTCGGCCGCGTCATCCCGCAGTCGCAAGTGCTTGCGATCCCGAACCGCGATCACATGCGGGCGGTGGGCGACAAGGTCTACAAGACCGGCGTGATCGACTTCCTGTCGCAAAGAGAATGATCTTCTACGCCAGGAGAATGTTCTTCTACGGAAATCGAACTTAAGCCTGCTTGATTTCCGGCAAATGCCGACCAATTGGATGTGACGTCTCCGCATAGCGGTTAAGCGAGGCTTATCCTTTGCCGAACCGCACCGGGACAAGCGTCGCTCAACCGTGCTATAGCGCACACCGAAACTGGGGCATGATCCGGAAAAGTGGGGACCGGTTCTCCAAGAAGATCATGCTCTGCAAAGATCACGCGAGGCCAGCCATGGCAGTGCATCAGGTCAATCCGCAAGGCGGCAAGCTCGCCGCGCTCGATCCGATCTGGGACCGGATCAGGAGCGAGGCCGAGGAGATCGTTCGCCGCGAGCCGGAGCTTGCCACCTTCATCTATTCCGCGGTGCTGCATCACGAGCGCCTGGAAGATTCGATCGTGCATCGGCTGGCCGAGCGGCTCGACCATTCGGCGCTGTCGGGCGATCTGATCCGCCAGACCTATGACGAGGCGTTGCGTGATGAGCCCGATATCGGCAACGCCTTCCGCGCCGATCTCGTCGCGGTCTACGACCGCGATCCCGCGACCTCGCGCTTCATCGACCCCTTGCTCTACTTCAAGGGCTTCCATGCGCTGCAGACGCATCGGCTCGCGCACTGGCTCCATGTAAAGGGCCGCAAGGATTTTGCTTCTTATCTGCAGAGCCGCTCGTCGGAAGTCTTCCAGACCGACATCAATCCAGCCGCCAAGATTGGCCGCGGTATCTTCCTCGACCACGCTACCGGTTTTGTCTGCGGCGAGACCGCCGTGATCGACGATGACGTTTCGATCCTGCATGGCGTCACCCTCGGCGGCACCGGCAAGGAGAACGAGGATCGCCATCCGAAGATTCGCCATGGCGTGATGATCGGCGCCGGCGCCAAGATCCTCGGCAATATCGAGGTTGGTCATTGCGCGCGCATCGCCGCGGGCTCGGTCGTCGTCAAGCCGGTACCGCACAACGTCACGGTTGCGGGCGTGCCGGCGAAGATCGTGGGGGAGGCCGGCTGCGCCGAGCCGTCGCGCACCATGGACCAGATGCTCAACGCGATCGGGCTTTGATTTCACTCGTGTTTCGCGATCGTTTCGACTGCAAATATTAGATTGTGCCAGAGCCGAAAAGGCTCTGGCGATTGCCGCCGTCCCGTCCTAAAACTCCGTCCCAAATCATCGATCCGATTGGAGACCGCCCGTGGACGTTCAGGAAGTCAGGAAACTTGACGCATATCTCAAACGCGTCTTCGGCAATCCGAAGATCCGCGTCGTGCCGCGGCCCAAGAAAGACGACTCCGCCGAAGTCTATATTGGCGAGGAGTTCGTCGGCGTCCTCTTCGTCGACGATGAAGACGACGATCGCTCGTTCCAATTCCAGATGGCGATCCTCGAAGAGGATCTGGCTGAGTAGGCCTGCGCCGGCCTGTAGTCCGTAGGGCGGGCAAAGCGCAGCGTGCCCACCATCCACGGGCGATGCAGAAAGGTGGGCACGCTTCGCTTTGCCCACCTTACAAGATTCTACGAAATCACCATTACCCTCTCGGGCCGCGCAATTGCGTCGTCAGGCGGTCCATGGCGGCGGCGACGTCGCGCCATTGTGAGAGCCAGCTTCGCGGAAAGCGATAAGTGAAGTCGGCGCCGTCGACGCGGTGTTCGCTCAGGCACATGCCGGGCGTCGGCGCGTCGCGCGTGCAGCGGGCGCTGAAGGTGGGCGACGTCGACGTGAATAAATCCTCGCCGCCATAGGGCGAACCGTCGCGGAACGCGCGCATCGTCAGGTCGTCGTCCGTGCTTGCCGCTTGATCGAGATAGCGCGGATAGATTGTGCGCAGGCGGGCGTCGGGCGCAAGTGAATCGTGATGTGCCGCGATCGAAAGAAAGATCCTGTCGATCGGCTGCACCTTGTCCTCCACCGTCTCGGCGGTGACATGCTTGCGCGCCGGCGGTTCGAGCGAGGGATAGGCAAAGCTGAGATCGACGCGCTCCTGCGCGCCCGAGTGGCGCTGGATCTTCATGCGCACCGCCGCCGTCGGCACGTTGAACAGCGTGCCGCCGACACTGACCGGCAGCCTCGACGGATCGCTCAAGGGTACGGTGGTCCAGGTCGGCCACAACAGGTAGGTGACCAGCGCGATCGCGCAGCAGGCGAGGGCGGCTGCAACCAGGATCGGCAGGATGTGCGCGCGCGGATTCCTGCGCGTGTCGCGCGCAAGGTGCTGGGCCGTCGAGAGCAATGTCATCGAACGAGAATGGATGGGTTCGCGTGATGCCGAATCATCCGGCGAATATGCCACGCGGCGGCCAATTTCCGTATGATTTCAGGGAATCCGGCGAGCGGTGAGCCATGCGTAAAGGTAGCAATGTAGCTTCCATGTTAACCCTTTCTTAAGGATGATGTGGCGGCGGAGCGGCAATTTTGCCAAAGGAAGCGCGCGGTCTGTTGAGTAGCGGAAGTTTGCCATGTCGCCCGATGCGCTGAACTCGTTCTTCGCCCTTTGCCTCGGCTTCGCGCTCGCCGGCGCACTTACCAGCGGCTATCAGGCGATGGCGCAGCGGCCGGCCGGCTTCGGCCTGTTGCAGGAAGGCGCGGCGCCAAGGACTTTCGCCGCGGTGCCGTTCCTGGTGTTCGCCGCGCCCTTCATCATCATGCGCAACACGCTGCGCGGGGCCAAGATCGAAAGCCGCCGCTTCGAATTCGTGATGATGGCGACCATCATCGCCGGCTTCTGGAGCCTGATGTCCGGCACCTTCTTCCTGATGACATTGCGCGCCGCCGGCGTTCTCGTCTGAGCGCTGCTTTACCGTTGTTCCCTAGAGCTTCGGCTCTGATGGAATCAGAACCGAAGCTCTGGATTTTTGTTTGACGCGTTTTCTTCACGCGAACCGGTATCCACTTCGCTCGAAAACGCCTTGGTCGCTCGCTTGAAAAGCCTTTGACCGCTGTGCCAATGTCGGCTCGAAAGAGGAGACATCCATGGCGATCTATGAACTGGACGGGCAGGGGCCCGATCTGCCGGCCGACGGCAACTATTTCATCGCGGACACCGCAACCGTAATCGGCAAGGTGCGCCTGCTCAGCGGGGCCAGCGTGTGGTTCGGCGCGGTGCTGCGCGGCGACAATGAGTGGATCGAAGTCGGCGAAGGCGCCAACGTCCAGGACAATTCCACCTGCCACACCGACCTCGGCTTTCCGCTCGTGATCGGCAAGAACGTCACCGTCGGCCACAATGTGATCCTGCACGGCTGCACTCTGGAAGAGGGCGCCCTGGTCGGCATGGGATCGATCGTGATGAACGGCGCACGCATCGGCCGCGAGAGCATCGTCGGCGCGGGCTCTGTGATCACCGAGGGCAAGGAATTTCCGCCGCACTCGCTGATCATCGGTTCGCCCGCGCGGGTGATCCGGGCGCTGGATCCTGCGCAGGTCGCGAAGATGGGAAGCGCGGCGAAGTTCTATCAGCTCAACGGGCCGCGCTTCAAAAAGGGCCTCCGCAAGATCGGTTAACGGTCCGAGCGGCGTCACGCTTCGGAACGTCCTTTCCTTGACTTCGGCGCTGCGGACTTGGCGGTATCTGTCTTCGACTTCGCGGCGCTTTTACGTAACGCGTCGCGCAGATCGATCGGAATGCCGTGCTTCTTGAGCAGGTCTGCGAACGCTTCATCGGCCAATTCCTGAAATGTCGCCATCCTGTCGCGCCCGAGCTGCTTGAGCTTGTCGAACGTATCCTCGTCGAAAGCGATCAGTTTGCGCATCCTCGCACCTTGCACTGCGCCGGGCCCAATGGCTCCCGGAGCGTTTGGTTCCGGTAAGGAACGGCCGGCTTATCCCATCGTTAGCACGACAGGATAAGGGAGACGCTCATGACCAGGAAATCGCTTGCGATCTTCATCACCGCTCTCGCGGTTCTCGCGGCGCCCGCGATGTCGCTTGCCCAAGGCGGAGGAGGCGGCGGGGGCGGGGGCGGTGGGGGCGGAGCAGGTGGTGGCGCCGGTGGCGCAAGCGCGGGAGGTGCGGCGGGCGGAGCTTCCGGAGGCACCGGCAGCGCCACAGGGACCACCGGCACCGGTGGCTCGCCGTCCGGTTCGGTCGGCGGCCAGAGCAACCAAGCCATCAACCCCGGCAACACCAACACCACTGCGAACCCGCCGCCAGGGACCAACAGCGCTGGCACTGCACAATCCTCCTCCGGTCCGGGGACCACGACCGGCTCTGCAGCCGGCCGGCAGAGGACCGGGGAAGATTCAGCGATCGATGCTGAGGACGCGCCGCTCGATCGCAAGATCAAGGGCATCTGCAAAGGCTGCTAGATCACTTCTGCCCGGCCTTTCGGTCGCGCAGAAGTGAGCGCATTGTTCAACCGCACTCCCGGAACTCGCTCTAGATTGTGGCGGGCGCTTGCGATGGCTGGCGCAGGCCGCGCCGGTATTGGCAGGCCGTGATGGAGGTGCAGTGATGTTGCGTAAAACGATGGTTGCCTTGCTGGCGGTAGCCTCGCTTGGAATTTTGACGATAGAGACGGCGTCCGCGCGCGGTGGGTTTGGCGGCGGCGGTGGCTTTCACGGAGGCGGCTTTGGCGGCGGTGGCTTTCGTGGTGGCGGTTTTGGCGGCGGTGGTTTCCGCGGCGGCAGTTTTGGTGGTGGAGGCTTCCGCGGCGCGGCCTTCGGCGGAGGCGGCTTCCGTTCGGCCGCGATCGGCGCCGGCGGCTTCCGTGCGGCCGGATTTCGTGGCGGCTTCTACCGGCCGGGCTGGGGGTATCGTTCCGGCTGGGGGTATCGTCGTGGATTTCCGTTCGCCGCCGCAGCGGTTGGTGTTGGCCTCGGCTACGGGCTCTATGGCGACTGGCCTTATGACTCTTACGACTACGGCGATCCCTACTACGGCTATTACGACAATTCCGGCTACGGCGGCTGCTACGTCGCCCAGCAGCGCGTCTTGACGTCATATGGCTGGCGCATCAGGTCGGTTGATGTCTGTGACTGAACCTGGCGCGCTGTAGCGAATTTATCGGGATGATGATTGCAGCCTCGGTGTTTTCCACATCGAGGCTGCATCGTTTCTGCATAGGGGCTGGAACGTCGATTGCCGCGATTTCGAAATGCTGAACACGCTCACCACCGCCGCCTTCACCTTCGTCTTCCTGGGCATCGTCATCGGCCTGGGCGCCGCCTTTGTCCTGATGTTCTGGGAAGTCGAACGGCAATTGACTAAGCCGCGCAACCGCGATCGTCTCGGCTAGAACTCGTCGAGGTGACGTTGTGGCGACCGCCAATTCCTACAGACTGCGTGTCGAGGGCATGGATTGCGCCGCGTGTGCGCTCAAGATCGAGAACGCGATGCGTCGGCTGCCTGGAGTCACCGACATAGAGGTCAGCTTTACGACCGGAACGCTCGCCTTCCGGCTCGACGAGGACCGCACTGCGCCGCGTCTCATAGAGGATAAGGTCAGGGCGCTGGGCTATACGCCGGCCGGCATGCCGTCCTCATTGGGAGGGAAGGCGCCGCGGAAGCAGGAACGGCAACCCCTGTGGCGGGGAGCCAAAAGCAGGCTCGTCCTCGGGACTGGCGTCCTGTTTGCTTTGGCATTCGTGCTTGCCAGCCTGTTCCCGGAGCTGGAGCGTTGGCTCTATTCGGCGGCGGCGGTTGTCAGTGTCCTGCCTTTTGCGCGGCGTGCGCTTGCCGGCGCCTTGTCCGGCTCGCCCTTCACCATTGAGACCCTCATGACGACAGCGGCGCTCGGCGCGGTTGCCATCGGCGAAGCCGAGGAGGCGGCTGTTGTCGTCTTCCTGTTCGCGGTGGGCGAGTTGCTCGAGACGGTCGCCGCCCGCCACGCGCGGGCCGGGATAGAAGCGTTGATCGATCTCGTGCCGCGCAATGCCAGACGTCAGCGCGCGGCTTCTCTCGATGTCGAGGAGGTTCCGGTCGATGATCTCGCGGTCGGCGATGTCGTGATGGTTCGCCCCGGTGATCGCGTGCCCTCGGACGGCACCGTGATCGACGGCTCCTCGGAGGTCGATGAGTCGCCGGTGACCGGCGAGTCCGTCCCCGTTCTCAAAGAAATCGGCGCCAACGTGTATGCCGGCAGCATCAATGCCAATGGCGAGCTGCGCGTCGAGATCGCGCGTGTCGCCACCGACAACACCATTGCCCGCATCATCCACATGGTGGAAGAAGCGCAGGAGTCGAAGGCGCCGACGGCACGCATGATCGATCGTTTCAGCCGGTGGTATACGCCCGCCGCCATGCTCGTCGCGCTGCTTGTCGTCCTGATCCCGCCGTTCGGCTTCGGTGGTGACTGGATGACCTGGATCTACCGTGGCCTTGCCACGCTGCTGATCGCCTGTCCCTGCGCATTGGTGATCTCCACCCCGGCCGCCATCGCGTCCGGCCTCGCCTCCGGTGCCCGGCAGGGATTGTTGATCAAGGGCGGAGCCGCGCTCGAGACGCTGGGCAAGGTCAGAACGATCGCCTTCGACAAGACGGGCACACTCACGCGTGGTCGTCCGCAGGTGACGGATGTCGTCGCGACGGTTGCGGACGAGCACACAGTTCTGGCCAGGGTCGCGGCGATCGAACGCAGCACCAATCATCCTCTCGGGCGCGCCATCATCGAGGAAGCCGAGAGACGCGGGCTGGAGCTTCCCGCCACCTTCGGCGGCGGTGTCGTGACGCCTGGCAAAGCGGTGACGGCACGTCTGAGAAGCGGCTTTGCCTCAGTCGGTTCGCCCCGGTTCGCGAGCGAGCAGGCGAACGTCGATCCCGGCGTCGTCGAAAGGATCAGCGCGCTCGAAGGCGAGGGCAAGACGGTGGTCGTCCTGCTGTCCGGCAAGGTGGTCGAGGGGCTGATCGCGCTCCGCGACGAGCCGCGAGAGGATGCGCATGAAGGCGTCAAACGGCTGACCGATAGCGGTCTCCGCGCGATCATGCTGACCGGCGACAATGCCCGCACCGCCGATGCCATCGCCGGTCATCTCGGGCTTGAGGCGCGTGCCGGGCTTCTGCCCGACGCCAAGCTCGCGGAGATCGGGCGGCTCAAGGAGGCCGGTCCGGTTGCGATGGTCGGCGACGGCATCAACGATGCGCCGGCACTCGCTGCGGCTTCCGTCGGCATTGCCATGGGCGGCGGAACGGACGTGGCGCTGGAGACCGCGGACGCGGCCCTGCTCAAGAACCGTGTTGTCGGTGTTGCCGAGCTGATCGCCCTGTCGCGAGCGACGCTCGGCAACATCTGGCAGAACATCACGATCGCGCTCGGCCTGAAGGCGGTGTTCCTTGCTACCACTCTGTTCGGCGTGACCACCTTGTGGATGGCCATCCTCGCCGATACCGGCGCCACCGTGCTCGTCACCGCCAACGCGCTGCGCCTCTTGGCGCACCGCTTTGCGGATGGCGGCCTCAGCTCAGCACGCCGTATTTCTTGAACCAGGCCTGCATCTGCGCCCACGCGTCTTCGGCGGCTTCCTTGCGATAGCTCGTTCGATAATCGGCATGGAAGCCGTGCGGTGCGCCCGGATAGATCTTGAACTCTGCGGTCTTCTTGTCCGCGGCGAGCGCCGCCTTGAAGGCTTCGACCTGCGAGACCGGGATGCCGGTGTCGGCTTCGCCATAGAAGCCGATCACCGGCGCCTTCATCTCGGGTGCAAGCTGCATCGGGCTCTTCGGCCAGGCCGGGTTCTGCGGATCGACCGGCGGACCATAGAACGAGGCGCCCGCCTTCAGCGCGGGGTTGTGAGCGGCATATTCCCAGACCGTGCGTCCGCCGCGGCAGAAGCCGACAATGCCGAGGCGGGAGGTGTCGCCGCCTTGCGATTTCGCCCAGGCCACGGTGGCGTCGAGGTCGGACAGGAGCTCGGCGTCCGGCTTGGCGTTCACGAGCGGCAGGAGCTGCTGAATGTCGGTGATCTTGGTGAGATCGCCCTTGCGGAAATAGTAGTCGGGCGCCACCGCAAACGCGCCGAGCTTGGCGAGCCGGCGCGTCACGTCCTTGATGTATTCGTGCAGACCGAAAATCTCCATCGCGACCAGGATGACCGGCGGATTGCTGACGCCGGCTGGCCGCGCGAAATAGGCGGGCATCTCGCCATCGGCCACCTTGATCTTGGCCTCGCCCGCAGTGAGGCCGGCGGGATCGGTCTTGATCACGTCGGCCCGCACGGGACCGGCGGCGAGGGTGTAGCCGGCTGCAACGGCGGCCGAAGCCGTCATGAAGCCGCGGCGCGAGAAGGGGGCGGTTTTTGTCAGTCCGATGACATCCGAAGGCAGGGATTCAGCGCGCATGCGGGGCCTCATTTCAAAATGTTTTGCAGACCATCGACCCGATCGAGGGGTGGGCGAGACCGGGTTCAAAAGCGGCGGCATTCAGCAAGCAAAGCCTGCCGATGGCAAGTCACCAGCGTGAGAGGCGGCCAAAGCGATCGGTGAAAAAGGCCACCCGTGGCGGAAGCGGGGCCCTCTAAAAGAACAAGGCCGTTGACGCAGTATACCGCCAACGACCTTGCCAGCCCCGGATATTGAAATCGGCTCACGCCATCCGGTGGGCGGCACCTTGCCCCGGAATCGGGTTCCCGAATGTGAACTAGTTCACAAAGTCGGCGAAAAAAACCGTATCGAGATTCGGCAGCGACGGTGGATATGTCCCGCCGGTCAGGGGTTTTGCGGTGATTTCGACCGACTCAGCCGCGGCGCTTGCGTCCGCTGCGAATCGCGTGCGACCGGGATCGTTTGCGGACGGGTTCGGCCGCCGGCTCATTGGCCTGGGCGCTGGCGAAGGATTGCCTCAAGCCCTCGACCGCTTCGGTCAGTGCCGTGACCTGCTCGGACAGCTTCTTCGTATCGGCCTGCTGGGAGGCAAGCATCCGGCGCATGGCCTGCAACTGGTCCTGCACCATCTGGAGCTGGTCGATGGATTCCTGCTGGGTCGCTTCCAACCCCTTGGTTTTCTCGACGAGCTGCTCGGACACCTGCGCGGTGCGGGCCTGCAATTGCCGGCTGGCGATGACCCGATCGGACTCCGGCGATGTGCCGGTAGTGACCCGGTACAGCGCGATCGTCCCGATCCCGAACAGGACCAGAAAGAGCCCGACGGCGGTGACCGCAATCGGCTGCACACCAATGCGCAAGGCGCTGGTGGAATTCCCGGGGGTGAGGTCCATCATTCGACACCAAACCGGACTAATTCTAAAGGTTCCGAATACCACAACCTCAGCGCGCCTAAAACCCCGTGATTTGTCCCGTATTGGTACGCATTGGCGCTAAAAACCTGCGAAATCGAGGTTTTTTGGCTCAAGCGACCACCAGACGCGCTATGCCAAACGGGCACGGATGAATTGCCCCGCCCTGGAAAGGGCGTGGCGGCCGGAGCTAAGCTTCGCATTCCATAGCGGCCACGCGTGGATCATGTGGGGCCAGATCTCCAGCGTCACCTCGACCTCGGCAGCGCCGGCCGCCTCAGCGAGCCGCGTGGCATCCGCCAGCAACGTCTCCGCCGATCCGACCTGGATCAGCATCGGGGGATAGCCGGTGAAATCGCCAAACACGGGCGAGATCAGCGGTGAACTGCGATCGATGGTGGCAGGCACATAGGCGTCCGCAAGCTCTTCCAGATAGGTCTTGTGGATGAGCGGATCGACAGCGTCCTTGTGCCAAGGGTTGCGCCAGACATCGTGAGATCGGTCCATGGCGAGAGCAGCCAGGCGCAGCCGGGCAAGTCCTCGCGGTCTCTCAGCAAGTGGCCGATCAGTCCGAGCGTAAGATTGCCGCCGGCACTGTCGCCGCCGACGGCGATGCAGTGCGCCGGAATGCCCTGCCTGCGCAGGAAGTGCCAGGCCTTCATCGCATCCTCATGCGCGGCGGGATAGGGGTGCTCGGGCGCGCGGCGATAATCGATGGCGAGCGTTCGAACGCGCGCGGCGCGCCCGGCTTCACTGACCAATCTGCGGTGGCTCAGGATCGATCCGGAGCAGTAGCCGCCGCCATGGAAATAGAGCAGCACGCGCGATGGCTCGCTGCCTGGCGTCAGCGACCATTCGCCTGCCACGCCATCGCAATCGACTGTTTCAAGCTTCACGTCATCGGCCACCGGCCAGACCGAACCCACTTCATCGAGGCGTTCGCGCCGCTCGGTCCATCCGAGCGGCCGCGGTTTTGACGAAAGCAGCACGCGAATGGCTTCGATTTCATTGGTTGCCACGGCTTGTTTCCTGCTGATTGCGCCGACCACGTCTATGGTTGGTCACGCCAGCGCCGGAAAGGTTGCTCACCGGAGCGGCATCGCGCAGTCGCAGACGGGATTGCTCACGTGATCGAAGCTGTCGGTACGCTCTGGATGAACTGCGCGATCACATGGATGGTCACGCTGTATGACAGACCTTTGATGCTTGCCGGCATTAGCAAGCCATGACGAATGTGCGAGAGTCAGTTGTGCACGACACCATTCATTGCACTGGACGGAGCAGTGACTTTCGATAATAGTAATAACGTTATTACCTGACGTTGTACTATTCCCTAAGGTATTGTTATACAGGTGGACCCGGGCGTCGTGTCTCGCCGAGTCCACAATGATTCATGGCGAGACGTTGCATGGCTGATCGCGCACGTAATCAGTATGGATTGGGCAAAGCCGTAACTTTCAACGTGATAACGCCGATGACGCGCTTCGGCACCCTTGTCGTCGGAGTGTTGCTGTCGATCTTCGATCGCTTCAAATCGACCCAAGTCACGGCCAAGGAGCTGGCGTTTCTGCCCTTTGTTCACTGGGTTGTCGTCAAGCGCGACAGTTTTCCGCGGGTGAGCGACAGCCAGCCGGCGGAAGATTTGCACTACGATTATTTGTTCTTTCTGAGCACCTTCAACGGTCCCTGGGGACCTTACATCGAAGCCTTCGCCGACGTGCTCTACAAACCGCTCGACCTGGTCTGGTTCTGGAGCGTCGGATATCCGTTCGCCCGTCCGGTCGGGCCGCTCAAGGCCTATATCCAGCGCAATCAGATCGAGTCGGATCATTCCTATAGCGCCTATCCGGGCGCATCCGTGCGCGATGTGCGCGCAGCACTCGAACTGCGCAACGAAGTCGAGAAGCTTTTTCAAAATTCGAGCGGACTGTCTCCCGAACGGTTTGCGGTCGAGTTCGATCGCTTGCTGATCAGCGTGCAGAACAAGCTCGGTACATTTGGACCAGTGTAGCAGGCCGGTCGAACGGAGTTCGCGACGTGGCTAATCAAAACGGTGAGAAGTACGGCTTCACAGGCCTGTTTCCGATTGCAACCAATCAATCGGACGATCTGAGAGCGTTCCTGCGCACGCTGGATGACCCGCGAGCCTATCCGCGCGGCTCGCCTTTGAGCCATGTGCCGATCATCCACATGGCGCGAATGTTCATTGTCGACCGTCTCGCCTATCAAGGGACGCCGGCGAAGTTCGATGCGCTCAAGTCGGACTATCTGGTGTTCATGTGCGAATTCGATGGCGAGAGCGTCGATGCTTTGGTCCAGGCCCTGGCCGGCAATATCCCGAACGAAGTCGCGACCATTTGGGGACGCTGCCTTGGCTTCCCGGGTATCCATCGGCGCGATCTGCTCTCCGGATATTTCGAGCGGTGCCAGCTCAAGACCACTCTGTTTCTGGCGGACCAGCCGGAGGCGAGCGTAAGCGAGATTCTCATGGCGCTGCTGTGCCGACGGCGCCTCGGCGAGTTCGTCAGGCTTGTTCAAACCAATCCACGGCCTCCCGAAGTGCTCCAACGAGAGTTCAGGCAAATGTGGGAGGGTCTCCAGAACGAGAGGCCGTCCCCGGGAGATTTGTGAGTACGCAACGATCAGAGCAGGGGTCTGGCGATGCTCAACCTTACCAATATTCAAGGCAACATTCTTCGCGGTTACGCCTCGTTTCCGCACGCGCAGTTCTTGTTCTTCGAGATCCAAAACGCTGATGATGCCAGGGCGTTCATCCAGCGGCTGCTCGAGACCAACGCCGTCACGCCGGCACTGTGGCGCGCAAAGCCGGACGCCACCCTCAACATCGCCTTCACCTTTGAAGGCCTCCGCGCCCTTGGCCTGCCTACGGAAAGTCTCGCGACGTTTCCTTGCGAGTTTCAGGAGGGCATGAAACCTCGTGCGAACGAACTCGGTGACATCGACGAAAGTTCACCGGAGCACTGGGACGATCCCTGGAAGACGCATCGCGTTCATATGCTGATCTCGATCTACGGCCGGACAGAGCCGGCGCTCGCGGCGCACTGTCAACAGCTCAGGGATTCGCTGCCGAACGGCGTGCAGGAATTGAAGGACAGTCAGCCGGCGGGGCTGCTGCACATCAACGGCGAACAGACTCGAAAGGAGCACTTCGGTTTTCTCGACGGCTTGAGCAACCCCGCGATCGAGGGAGTGCCTGACGACGGTGGCAGGGACCGTCAGGACGTTGGCAATCCGGATGAGAAGGGGCGATTTCGCAAGATCCCGCTTGGGGAGTTTCTTCTCGGCCACCCGGGTGAGGGCGGCGAGATGGCTCCCATGCCGCTGCCGCACCTTCTCGCGCACGATGGCACCTATCTCGTGTACCGCAAGCTGGAGCAGGACGTCGTTCGTTTCCGTCGCTACCTTGATGATCAGGCGGACGCATTTGCCCGAACCATTCCCGGTCCTCTGCCGGATGGAATCAGCCCGCAGAAGTTTCTTGCCGCCAAGATGATGGGGCGATGGCAGGATGGCTCTTCGTTGATCGAACACCCCGACGCCCCTCGCGAGGACAGGCGCAATACATTCGGCTACGCTGGGGATCCCGCAGGCGCACGCTGTCCGCTTGGTGCACATGTGCGGCGTGCCAACCCGCGCGATGCGTTTGGCTTCGGCGGCAAGACGATGAGCCGACACCGCTTGATCCGGCGCGGAATCGCCTATGGCAAATTCCTGCCAAAGGGCGAGGAGCAGAGTCCGCAGAGCCAGGAAAAGCGCGGCATCATTTTCATTGCGCTCAATTCCGGATTCGACCAGTTCGAGTTCGTGCAGCAGAAATGGATGAATTTTGGCGACGATTTCGAGCAGGGCAACGATACCGACCCGATCGCCGGCAACCGTCCAACCGTCGGCGGTCGTCAAAGCGCGCAAATGATGATCCCGGGCGACGAAGCCACGGGACGACGCCCCTTCATCTGCTTTGACATCCCGCGCTTCGTCACGACCAAGGGCGGCGACTATTTCTTCGTTCCGAGTCTGGCCGCGCTCGGCCTATTGGCGTCTGGCCGAGTCGTCGCATGAACCGGGACACGATCCAACACTGGCTGCGCGGCCGCCGCCGAGACGGTGAGGTTTTTTTCGCGCAAGCGCCGCGCGAAGATCCGATTGTTCAGTCGTTCCGGGTGGTGCGCGATTTCCAGCGATTCTGGCAAATGCTCCGCGGATCAGCGCAATCCGCTCCGGCGCCGGCGCGGAGCTCGGAGGCGACGCCGACAAGATATGAAGAGCTCGCGAACGCGCTGGAGCTGCAGGATCGACCGATGCCGCTCACGAAATTCGAGCGCGCCGTGCCGGGCGAGGCAACCCTGATCGCCAACATGGCGCGTATTGCCGCAAACCTTGTCATCAAGAACTACTGTGAGATGAAGGCATCGGACGCTTCCGCCTGTGCGATGCGCGATCAGCATGCAAAGGCCCATGGTTGCGTCGATGCGGAGTTTATTATCCGCGACGATCTTCCGGCAGAGTTCTCGACACCGCTGTTTCGACCAGGCGCCCGGTATCCGACGATTGTCCGGTTCTCCAACGGACAGGGCCAGCCACAGAGCGACCGCAAGCCTGACGGTCGCGGCATGTCCATCAAACTCTTCGATGTCGCGGGCGAGTCCATTCTGCGCGGTCTCGAGCCCGGCAGAACGCGGGCCGGCGAGCACGATTTCTTGCTGAGCAGCTTCCCGGTGTTCTTCTGCAAGAATGTGGTCGATTATTCCGAGTTGATGGAAGCCGTTGCGGCGCCGAGCGGGACCTCGCGCGAAAAGTTCAAGCGGCTCCTCAAATGGATTGTGTTTGCCATTCGCAATCGTCGCCAGTTCGCCACGTTTATTCGCACCGCTCTCGTCAGGATCGGCAATCCGCTGACTGCGACCTATCACAGCATGTCACCCTATTTGTTAGGTGAGGAGCATGTCGTGCGCTATGTCGTCGGTCCGGTGCAGCGTCAGGATGACGTCCCGTCGTGGTGGCGTCTCCTTTTCGGATCGCTATCGGAGAAGTTTCTCCAGGAGGCGATGCTTCGCGATCTCAGCCCGACGCCACCTGGAGGTGATATCGTGTTCGATTTCTCGGTGCACGTGCGCCATTCGGCCAAACCGGAAGAGGTCGAGAACGCTCTCCTGCAGTGGACCCGTCCCCAGGATCGGACCGTGTCGATCGGAGAGATCAGGATTCCAAGGCAGAATTTCCTAACGCCGGATCGGGTTTTCGATGGCGAACGCATGATGTTCAGCCCGTGGAACTGCTTGCAGCAGCACCGACCTCTCGGTAGCATCAACCGGATGCGGCTTGCCGTGTACCTTGCGTCCCTGCAGGTACGGCGGAAGCTTAACATGGTTGGACCTTGAGCGGGCAGGCGAAACCGGACCAATTTGATGGACCTCGGCTGGTTGCGGCGCTGCCAAACAACGAAATGGCAGGGCTCCACGCTGAGCGCCGACAGCTTACCGTCGTGTTTGTCGATCTCATCGGCTCGACGCCGCTGAGCGAGCGGATCGATCCCGAGGAGTTCTTCGCGGTCATCCGAACCTATCGCGATCTCTGCAACGAGCAGATTTGCCGCTATGGCGGTCACATCGCCAGAATGATCGGCGACGGGTTGCTCGCCTATTTCGGCGTCCCCCAGGCGCACGAAAACGATCCCGAGCGCGCCGTGCGCGCTTCGCTCGCCATCACCGCCGCCATCAAGGAGCGGGAATTCCAGATGTCGGATGGCAGCTTCCTCCGGCTGCGGGTGAGGATCGGGGTCAACACCGGGCCGGTGGTCGTCGGCAGCGTGCCGGGCGAGCCCTCCGAGCGGCGGGAAGTGTTCGGCAGCTCGGTGCACGTCGCGGCCCGGCTTCAAGGTCTTGCCGGCGAGAACGCGGTGGTCATCGGTTCAGGCACCCACGAGTTGATCCGCGGCATGTTCGATTGCGAGCCGCTGGGCAAGCGCCGGCTGAAGGGCGTCGAGGAGCCGGCCGAGGCTTGGCGCGTGAACGGCGTTTCGCCGGGCGAAAGCAGGTTCGACCGCGCGCGAACCTTGCCGCTGCCGCCGATGATCAACCGATACGATGAGCGCGCGCTGCTGGCCGAGCTGTGGGAGCAGAGCCTCGGCGGCGCAGGGCGCGTCGGCGTCATCTCCGGCGAGCCGGGCATCGGCAAGTCGCGCCTGATCCGCGAGTTCAGAAGCTCGCTCGACCGGTCCGCGGTTGATGTTCTCTCCGTTCAGTGCTCGCCGTTCCACGTCAATTCGCCGCTTGCGCCGGAAATCGAGCGGCTGAAGCGCGCAACGGGCATCCACGAAACCGACGACCCGCGGCTGTCGCTGGCGAAATTGCGTCACCTGCTGGGAAGAGCCGGTTTCGATGTCGGGCAGGCGCTTCCCTATTACGGCTCATTGCTGTCGATCCCGCCGTGCGAAGGATACGAGCCTGCCGATCTCCGTTCTCCTTCCGAGCGTGCGCGTGCCTTCCAGGTGATAACAGAAGTTCTCGTTGCGGCGTCACGAAGGAAGCCCGTCCTGTTCATCGTCGAGGATGTCCAGTGGATCGATCCGACGAGCGTCGACCTTCTCTCGCGGGTGATCGCCCGCTGCGCGCGCGAGCGAGTGCTGTACCTGGTCACGCATCGCGACGACTACGAGGCTGGCTGGCTGTCGGGTCCATCCATCAAGCGCATCACTCTGCAAAAACTTGCAGCAGACGAATGCGAGCGGATGGTTGCCGCCGTTGCCGGCGTCGCGTTTCTTCCCCGGATCACCAGCCAGATCGTCGAGAGGACCGACGGCGTGCCGCTCTTCATCGAGGAGTTCACGCGGGCGGTGGTGGATTCCGGGGCGATCGAGAGCGCCACCGACCATGGCAAATTGCCAGGGCCGCTGGTGCCGGCGAGCGTCCACGATTCCCTGATGGAGCGTCTTGACCGGCTGGGTACCGCCAAGCGCGTGGCCCAGATCGCCTCCGTATTCGGGCGGCAGTTCGATTATCGCGGCATTTTCAGCCTGCTTCCGGATCAGGACGAGTCGCTGATATCAGCGCTTGAGGCTCTGGAGCGGGCCGGGATCGTG
Organism: Bradyrhizobium sp. Ses1; assembly: GCF_059512365.1. Lineage (NCBI taxonomy): Bacteria > Pseudomonadati > Pseudomonadota > Alphaproteobacteria > Hyphomicrobiales > Nitrobacteraceae > Bradyrhizobium > Bradyrhizobium sp. Ses1. The sequence continues at coordinate 37,116 of NZ_JCAMOQ010000049.1, read as the reverse complement.
TACCGCATCAACGAAGACGAAGGCACGCTATACGCTTTCAGGCACGCGATGATTCAGGAAGCGGCGTATTCCTCGCTGCTGAAGGAGGATCGGCGCAAGCTGCACGCGCGCGCAGCGTCCTGGCTGCGTCAGCAGGCCGACATCGGGGAGAGCAGCGATCCCGCCGTGTTGGGCTATCACTACGCGCAGGCAGAAAACATTCCGGAAGCCATCGACGCCTGGCTGCAGGCGGGCAAGTCTGCGCTGAGCCGATCGGCCACCAAGGAGGCGGTGGCGCATCTGCGCGAGGGCCTCTCTTTGCTGTCGAAGCTATCAGCTTCGTCGCGCCGCTACGAGGCCGAGATCGCGCTGCAATCCAACCTTGCGATGGCCTACACCGCGATTGCGGGCTGGTCCGATCCGAACGTCTACGAGCCCTATCATCGGGCGCTGAAGCTCTCCGGCAGCCATGGCACGATCCGCGAGAAGACCGCTGTCCTCTGGGGTGTCGCGGTGGCCGAGCTGGTCAATTGCGAACTCACCAAAGTGCTCGAGCATTCGCAGGACTTCCTCCGGCGAGCCGAGGAGTGGCGGGACGGTGAGGCCATCCTCATGGCGTCCACCGCGGCGCTGATCGTCAATTTCTTCACCGGCCGTTTGAAGGAAGCACACGAATTGGCTGTCGCGATTGAAGCGCGCTACAATCCGCGTGAGCACGGCAAGCTGGTTCAAACCTATCAGCACGATCCTCTGGTCGTTGCGCTCGTCTATTCCGGACATATCGAATGGCTGCTCGGCCGGCCCAACCGGGCCAGGGAGTGCTGTGAATCGGCAAGGCGGCTGGCGAACGAGATCGGTCATCCCTTCATGATCGCGCTCGCCCACATCCTTGGCGTCGGCGATCACTGGTATGACGGAGACCTCGCAGCCAATCTGGCCTGCGTCGAGCACGGGATGAAGGTCGCCGCCGACTACGGCTATCCGATGTACCAGGTCATCGGTCCGCTATGGGCGACCTCGGCGCTGGCGGCGCGCGGCCCTGCGCCGGTCGTGCTCGAGAAGCTCTCCGGCCTGATCGGCAGACTGCCGGCGGAGAATCGATGTATTCAGATGCCGCTCTATAAAGCTCTGCTCGCCACCGAGTTCGGACGGATCGGGCAGAAGGACAGGGCGCTTGCATTGGTGACTTCGGCCGAGTCCCTGATCAAGCAGACCGGCGAACGCTGGCTCGCCCCGGAGATCTACCGGATCCACGGTTCGCTGCTGCACGCCGAACCACATCGCGACGACGCTGCCGCCCTCCGCCTGTTCAGGCGCTCGCTCGCCTATGCGAAGAAGCTCGAAGCCGTCGGCTGGGAATTGCGGACCGCAATCGACCTCGCGCGCCTCCTGATGGACCGAAAAGACAGGCGGCGCAGCCTGGCCGAGGCACGCGAGGTGCTTTCATCAGCGCGAGCAAAGTTCCCGTCTGCCGAGACATCGGCCGATCTGCGACAGGCGGATGAGCTGCTGCAGCGGTTGACGTAGGGCTTGAATCCATAAACGCTAAGTGACGGCCGACATCTGCCCTGGCGTGCGCTTCGCACGTTGCCCGGCGTGGCGAGCGCATGGGCTCGCCGCGATGCATGGCATCAACCGTACAACCTCGCGCAGTCGAAAAGGAACCCTTGAAGGGACCCTTGTGTTCTCGGAGAAACTGTATACGTTGTTGTCGTTCGATTAGCCGTTGTGCCTTGTTGAATGGTCCAGGCGGCCCTTTTCCAGAGACATCGTCGGATTGAATTCGGGATTCGTGCGAATGCACGCGAGACGCGCGTTTGCGCTTTGGAGAAATGTTATGGCTACAGGTACGGTGAAGTGGTTCAACGGGCAAAAGGGTTTTGGATTTATTCAGCCCAATGACGGCGGAAACGATGTGTTCGTTCACATCAGTGCGGTCGAGCGGGCCGGGCTTTCTGGACTCGCTGAGGGGCAGCGAGTGAACTACGAAGTCAAGACCGACCCGAAGCGTGGCAAGGTCAGCGCCGAGAACCTCTCGCTGGCGTAAGTAGCTTTCGTCATTCCACGGACGTGCTGGGATGACTGTGCAGCCCGCTCGATCTCGGGATTGAGCGGGCTTTTGCGCGTGCTAGATGGTCGGGATTTACCTCGACGGAGTCGTCGTAACGCTTCGGCTGCCGCGACTTCGGCCAACTTGGCGCAGCAACTCTGATGGAGCAATAACCGTGCAAGTAATCGTTCGCGACAACAACGTCGACCAGGCGCTTCGAGTTCTGAAGAGGAAGATGCAGCGCGAGGGCGTGTTCAGGGAAATGAAACGTCGTCGTTCTTACGAAAAGCCCTCGGAAAAGAAGGCCAGGGAGAAATCTGACGCCGTGCGTCGTGCCCGCAAGCTTGCTCGGAAACAGGCCATTCGCGAGGGGCTCATTGCCGCGCCACCTAAAAAGGAAAGAGTCCCGAGCAAGCATCCGCAAGTGCTGCCCGCCACTACTGGCGGCACGCGAGGGACCTGACAAGCGGGCGAGGTGGATCATCGTCCGCTAACGCCAGAGGCGACTGAGCTTGAGCCGAGAGGCCGCCGGATACTGGATGCCCCGCCTTCGCGGGGCATGACGATGGAGTGTGTGAGCGGTGGCCCCGGGGCGGCGATCACGTCAACGCAAGACGGTGTCTCACAGTTTGACGTAGCTCCAGCCTTGTTCCTGCAGCTCCAGGACGCGGACGACGCCGGATTTCACAATCGTCGCCTGTGGAACGAGATTGATATCCTTGTTCTCCGCCTTACGCATGTTTTCCCGGGTATTGCCGCAGGCTTTAAAGGAGATTTCCGGGTTGCTCATTGCGAGCCCCTCGATGCGCGCCTTCACCGGAGAGGTGTCATCGCGCAGCATGTGAAGGCCAGGGCCAAATGTGACAACCTCAATCGACACGTCTTCACCGAGATTGCGGTAGTATTGCGCGACGTTGGTCGCATTGTTCAGTGCGAGATTCATCATCGCAGGGTCGTTGGAATTGACCTGCAGCAGGAGCTGATGCGGCTTCTTGGGGATCTCGGTGGGTTTTGTCATCAGCACCAGTTTCTGCTTGCTCGCCTGCTTCTGCGTGCTCAGCCGGTACTGCTTACTTGCTTGCGGCCTCACCTGATCGTCTGGCTGCGCTTGCGTGGTCGGCGCGATCAGGAGCGACATCGCCAAGCTGGCAATGGCTGCTACCGCCAGATTTCCAATTCTGATCATCTTGCTTCTCCCTGTCCCACGACCATCAGTCGCCTGGTCTGGCGACGGCATGTGGCCATCTGCACGCCGCCGCGAGTTTTTCGCGCACAGTCTTCAATCCTCCGAGCAGGAAATGCGCCTCCTGAGCCGCGCCGGTGCGGGTGGAAAGACGGACGGCGATGTCGCCCTCTTCGGGCAACGATTGCAGCAGGCGCACGACGTCACCCCGGAAAGCGGCACCGGGCCCGAATGATGGCGAGGCGGCCGCAAGCTGCACCGGCGGATTCGCATTGACGCGGTAGGAGATGGTGTATTCCTCGGCACGGCCTGATACCGCCGGTCCTGCGAGCACGAGCTCGGTGCGGCCTTTGCGGCAGTGGATCGCGAGTTGCATCGCGGTGCTATCCGACTCACCGCGAGCGGATGTGGCGGCGGTGACGATCGGCGAATAGTCCACCGGCGATGTGGTCTCGCTGAGCAGCCAGTTGTCGTACGGCGCCGGGCGACCAGGCGGCGCTATCTTACGTGATAGATCGTCCAGACATTGTAGCCGGGCCGGCCCCTCCATCACCGAGCACGCCCGAAGATTTATCATCGGATCGTTCGTGCTTTGAGCGTAGGCGATGCCGCAAGCCATTTTGCAAGCCATTTTGAACGTGACGGCGAGGGGAAAAGCAGCGGCCTTCATGGAGGCGCCTGTGCGCTGCGCGCCTTGTGATTCAGCCATTCCTGCGCGGCCGGGAAGCGGGTTAGTCCGGGGACGGTCGCTGCGAGATTGATCGACTGCCATTTCGGGTCAAAGCCTGGCGCCTGCAGGCGGTCTATTCGCGAGAACAGGTAGTCGACGAAGCGCGCGACGCGTTGATAATGGTTCGACCGCGGCGGCCAATTAAACGCGACAAGCGCGGTCGGCACCGCGATCGTCGACACCCGCTCGCCCTGCTTGATCAGATTGGGATACTCATTTGTCTCCAGTGTCGCGGGCAGGTAGTAGTCCTCGAACTTGCTGTCGTATTGGACCGGGAGAAACCTGAATCCTGCCTCCCAGCGCCCGCGCACGAAGGCGTCGACCGGTTTCGACGTGATGAACACCACCGCCGCCATCTCACCTTTGCGCATCTGTTCCAGGGCGAGCTGATGGGGAATGAACGTCTTCTCGACCTCGATACCGAGACGACTGAAGATCAGCGGTCCCGAATAGGCGGCCGCGGTGCCCTTCGTGTTGAAGTTCACTTTCTTGCCGGCGAGATCTTGCAGGCCTGTGATTTCCGGTCGGACGAAAATATGCAGTTCGGACGGGAAGAGATTGAGCAGGTAAGTGATGCGGTTTCGGATCTGCGGCACTTGAATCTTGTACTCTTCGAGCGCGTCCGAGTTGATGATCGCGGTATCGACGCCGCGGAGATAGAGCAGCGAGTTCAGATTCTCGGTGGCGCCCCGGGTGACGATCGGTAGCAGATGCATGTTTGCTCCGTCATCGACGACGCGGGCCATTTCCGCAGCCAGGCGAATTGGTGCTCCCTCCAGCAAGCCGCCAGCGAGCCCGACGGTCCAAGCGTTCATGCGGTCTTTTTCGGTCCCCGGCGGCAAGGACCGTCGAACCACTTGTGCATTGCCCTTCGAGGGTTGCGCGGTCTGTGCGTCCACGTCAGCCGGTTGAAGCATCATGGCGGCCAGCACCAGCGCGGCGAGCAGGAGCAACGAGCGTGGCGTTGACAGTGTGTTCATGTCAGTCCCCCTCTTGATCACCAACTGCAGCAGCCAGCGTCATCATGTGGAACGCAACAATCTCATCCGCTCACCGGGGCAACGCGTCGAGCCGGTCCTTGGCTTCGCGAATACCGCCGCTGTGTGCCTTCGCGTAGAACTCTCGCGCCCTGGCCGCTTCGCCGCGTGTTCCATAGGTGCCCCAGGCGGATAAAACCGCGGGATCATATGTCTCCGCGAGCATAAAACTTGCCCGCGCATTGTCGTTCTCGGCGGCACGCTCGAGCACTATCCTTGCTGCGCCGATATTGCCCTGGCCGAGCAACGCACTGGCGCGCGCGATCAATCGGGCCGCCTCCGTCTTGTCCTGGTCTGCGGCCGTTGGGGACTCCGATACGGCGGCTGCCACGGTCTGTGTCACCGGCACCAGCGGGCCTTCAGTTGCGCGGCCCACGGTTACGCGCTCATCGACGGGGCGCCGCGTCGATGCAAGATCCCGTGCCATGGCTTCGGTTCTGCTCCGCTCCTGCTGCAGAGACTGCCGCAGTTCCGCAATCTCTCGCTCCGCTGCCTGTCTCTGCTGCGCGGCTGCATCGTTCGCCTTGCGCGACTGTACGTCCCTGGCCTCGATCTCGCGGCGCGTTCCGGTAAGTTCGTTTGTGAGCGCCGCGGCGCGGGCCTGCGCCTCTTCGAGCGCGCGACGTTGTTGCTCGGCGCTTGCCGTTGCCGCGTGCGCGGTCTTGGCCTCCTCCACGATACTGGCCGTCTTTTCCCGCTCCTGCTGCAGCGATTGCCGCAGTTCCGCGATGGTAGCCTCCGCCGTCTGCTTCTGCTGGACGGCTTCATCAACTGCCTTCTGCGACTGCGCGGCCTTGGTCTCGATCTCGCTGCTCGTTCCGGCAAGCTCACTCGCGAGTGCCGCGGCACGCATCTGCGCCTCGTCGAGCGCGCGGCGTTGCTGCTCGGCGCTCGCCGTCATCGCCTGCCGCGCCGCGCTGACCTCCTGGGTGAGGGCGGCGGTCTTTTCCTGCTCCTGCTGCAGCGACTGTCGCAGTTCCGCGATCTCGCGCTCCGTCGTCTGTGTCTGTTGCGCGGTCGCATCGTCAGGGTTGGGCGACTGTATGTCCCGGGTCTCGGTCTCGCGGTGCGTTCCGGCAAGTTCGTTCGCAAGCGCCGCGGCGTGGGCCTGTTCCTGTTGAAGCGACTGGCGCAGCTCCTCTGCTGCAATTTCCGCAGCCTCCCAGCGCTGTATCGCATCGTGCTGAAACTTGCTCGACAGCGCCAGCATCGTCTCCAGGTCGCCGCGGACTTTTGTGAGTTCGGCTGTCAGTGCGGCGGATCTGTCGCGTTCTTGGTCAAGCGACCGCTGCAATTCCGCGGACGTGGCCGCCGCAGGCCCGCCCGCCGGTGCGTCCCTGTACGAAGTCTCATCGTCGAGTGCTTGGCGACGCTGCACTGTGCCCGCCAACGACTCCTGTCGTGAAAGATCGGTCTCCTGCATGAGGACTGCCGTCGTTCCGCGCTGAACGAGCGTTTGCCACCCGGCGACCTCAGGCTTCAGCCCGACGGCGCGCCCGGCTTCGACCGTCTTCGAAATTTCGGTTCCGCTGAATTGGTCGAACACACCGATCAGCGCAGCCGCAACGAGGATTGCGGCGATCAAAGAACCCGCTAACCATTGGCTCGCACGACCGATCTGGAGCCGACCGCTCGATCGATCGTCTTGAAACACATCCTCGGTTATCGGGTACCAATGCGCTGGCGCGATTCTGATGGGATGCCCATTTTTCCAAACCCATTCGCCCGCTTCACGTGACCAATGAGCGACATCAAAGGCCCCGGTCGCACTCTCGACCCAGATATCCTGTCCGTCCCTTGGTGCAGTATCAATTGGCCGGCGCATGTATGACGCCTTCGCATGTCTTCGTATTCAATCAGACCACGTGCAATCGGACTGTCGCCGCAGCAATTCGAGCGGTCGCGGCACCCCTAATGTCGCAAGGAGAAAAACATCATTTAAATATAATTTAAAGTCAAATTAAATCACGCAGATCTCGGCGTGGGCTGCTGAGCTGTGCGTCCGGACGCCGGCTTGGCGGCTTCAGGCCGCTGACTGAGCCTTGGAATTCCAACGGAAAGGTGCGCCGCCAGATATATTGCCGTGAAACCAAAGTTCCGTCGGTTGGCGTTTATTATTATAAAAATAGCATTTAATTGTTTAATGAAAAGAAAGAGGTAATAAATATTGCCACCCCGAAGGTTGCTTTTATTGGGCTGGCCGTATCAGGAATTGCGACCGCCAGTCTTCGCGGGACAAGCGGTCATTTCCTGCAATCAATGGCGGCCTCAGCTAGGCGCTATCGTGCGCAAGCCCGCCAAGCCGCCTGGTTGAGTCCGGCAGCATCAAAGCACGGGTTCGCACGGCGATGGTTGGCACGGGGGGCAGACGCATCTAGCTGGCGCCATCGACCCCCGAGCCAAGGCGGCCAGCGCCAATCATGTCAGCGCAAGCGCAACAAGGCCCGAGCACAACAGGACGATCCCGGCAATGGTGACGGCGAGAAAGCTGTAAGAGGCAAATTCTTCACGCATGGCGCACCTCAAAAAGCAGTCCCCGCAATACCTTCTGATCGTCATTCTCCAGCACCCGACACCAACATAGTCCGCGCCCGTTTCCGCAGAATTTCGATCAACCGGAAAACGGTTTCGTCACCCGTACCGATTGTTTCGTGATCGTTACACACGTGCGGGCCAAAAAGGTGCGGCCAGGCTTTGGGGGAAGCCTGGCCGCGCGCGAACCGGTCTGGGACGGGGAGGGGTGGGGATGTGACCGGGTCGCGTGTTCGATGGTCCCTTATTGCCGCGAGCTGGCGGTGGCGACCGCCGGGCGGTTGTCGCCGAGCGAGACCCAGACGTTAGGGTCGCTCTGCGACTGCCGCTTGACGAAGCGGTAGCCGGTTGCAGTCCAGGCGACGACGTCCTCGTTCTGGTTGTCGAGGATGAACTCGCCCTTGTCGGTCTTCACGGTCAGCACCGCGTGGCCTTCGCCCTTCTTGTCGCGCACGACCGTGATCAACAGCGCCTCGCGCGGCCAGCCGGCATCGATCAGCATCTTGCGCTTCAAGAGCACGTAGTCCTCGCAGTCGCCGTAGCCGTCGGTCGGCAACGACCATTTCTCGATCACGCCCCAATGATCCATGTCGGTCATCGGCTTGATGGTCTCGTTGACCCATTTGTTGACCCGGAGCAGATCGCGCCACGCCGTCTGCGACAGCACGATGTCGCGCGGTTGTGTCGCGCCGCCGCGGCAATCGACCGGATTGTCGGCGCAGAATTCGACCCAGCCGATCGGCGAACGCGTGGTGTCGCCGAGGCTGGCATAGACCACGTCGCCCGCTTTCGCCGCGACGCTGGTAGTGACGCTTAGTCCGAACAGGATGGCCGCAACCGCCCATCCTTTCCCCTGTCCCCTGAAAACCATTGTGGCCCCCGTTTTTCTCGTTGGGACCACGTTTCGCACAAAGGTTTTGCGGTGCGGCTAAGTCAGCAAAGGTAATTTGACGTGAATGCGAGTAAAGCTAGCAGCAAATTCGATCTATACTTGAAGAAAACTCGACTAAAATTCGAGACAACTGCAATTGATTCAAATTTTACGCGTTAACATCCTGACGCTATGCCAGAAGGTCTTTTGCGTCTCCAAATCCGCCCGCGTTAACCGCGTGCAGTGGGCGCCAGACGAGGCAAAGGCGGCGTCCGCCATCGCGGATGCCGCCTCGTTCGAGCTGAAAATCAGGGGATTTGAGCCTCGCGCGCTTTACCGCGCGGTAACTGCGTCTTCGAGCGTCTCGGCGGCCTGCTCGTGGACGAACTCCAGCGCGAAGCCGTCGTCGAGGTTTCGCACCACGCGCGACTGCACGCGGCCGAGCATCACCAGCGATTTCACCGGCGGCCGGTTCTCGGCGGCGATCGCAGCACCCGACAGCGAGAGGTCGATGATGCGGCAGGTCATCTTGCTGCCGTCCTCCAGCGTGAGCAGCGCGATCGGATTGCGCGGCACGATACGGTCGTGGCGGCGGTCTTCCGGCAGATTGAGGATGTCGCGGTTGGCGAGCCAGGTGAGCTGCGCGGCGAGCTTGTCGCGCTTGCGCGGCGTCGAGACGATGGTCATCGCAAAGCCGTTGTCGATGATGCGGGTGATCTTGCCTTCGACGCGGCCGATATGGTCGAGATAGGCGATCACGCGGTCGCCGACATTGCCGATGCCGGGCGCCAGCAGCGCGAGCCCGCCGGGAGACATATTAATAATCTGGCAAGGAAATTCGCGCCGATCGGGCAGCATGTAGCGGCCGAGCAGGTGCACCTTGACGCGCTGGAAGCGCCGCCGTTCCTCCTGTGCCGGGAAGACCGTAGGTTTCTTTTGTGCAAACGACATCACCGCCACCCGACAACCGGCCTTCCGGCGCGGCACGACCCTACGGCTGACAGGGTTAATGAGCGGTTAGCCGCGGTTGCATCAAGTATGGGCACGCACGCGACCGATGGGCGCAATCCGCGCCGCCGGCGAGCGCTCGCGACCGCGCGGATCGTGACCGTTTTGTGTGAAGGCGGCGGCTTACTCATATGCAAATTCTCTTTGCGCATGGGGGCCCGCCACTTCGTCCGGGCTCGGAGGCTGTTCCGATGGCAAGCCGGCGTGTAGTCTGCTCGCGAGGCCCCGTAGAGGGCAGGCAACGAAGAACGAGGGAGGCATCGGACACGAGCATGACCGATATCCGATACGTCGCGCCGCGGACGCTTGATGAAGCGGTCGGCGCTTATGCCGCGGCGGGCAGCGCCGCGCGTATCCTGGCCGGCGGCACGGATCTCCTGGTGCAGATGCGCTCGGGCGCGGTGCAACCGGGTCTGATCGTCGACATCAAGAAAGTCAAAGAACTCACTGCCGTCGAAGAACTTTCCGATGGCGGTTTCCGCATCGGCGCTGCGGTGCCGGGCGCCGTGCTGGCCGAGCATCCGCGCTTTGGCAAGATTTGGCCCGGCGTGTTGGAGGCGGTGAACCTGATCGGTTCCACCCAGGTGCAGGGCCGCGCCTCCGCCGGCGGCAATCTCTGCAACGCCTCGCCGGCCGGCGACAGCGTCCCGGCGATGATCGCTGCCGGCGCCGTCGTCACCGTGCAGGGCCCAAGCGGCCGCCGCGAGTTGAAGGTGGACGATGTTCCCGCCGGCCCCGGCCGCACCAGTCTCAAGCCGGGTGAGATCCTGGTCTCCTTCACGCTGCCGCCGCGCCCCCCTCGCTCCGGCGACGCCTACCTCCGCATGATCCCGCGTACCGAGATGGATATCGCAGTCGTCGGTTGCGGCGTCAGCCTGACACTGAAGGACGGCGTCTGCACTCACGCCCGCGTCGGCTTAGGCGCCGTGGCGCCGACCGCGCTGCTGGTCGCGCCGGCGGCGCAGGCGCTGATCGGCTCGCGCCTCGATGACGCCGCGCTGAACGCCGCCGCCAATGCCTGCCGTGCCGCCTGCCGTCCGATCGACGACAAGCGCGGCACCATCGCCTACCGCACCCAAATCGCGGGCGTATTGCTCAAGCGCACCGTGAAGATCGCCGCAGAACGCGCGCAAGGGAAATGACAAATGGCAAAGCTGCACGTCTCCACCACCGTCAACGGCGAGCCCTTGGAATTCCTCTGCGAGCCCTTTGAAACCATGCTGGACGCGCTGCGCAACCAGCTCGCGCTCACCGGCTCCAAGGAAGGCTGCGCCTCCGGCGATTGCGGCGCCTGCTCGATCACGCTGGATGATCGATTGGTCTGTTCGTGCCTGATGCTCGCCGCCGAAGCGGAGGGACGCGAGATCAGGACCATCGAGGGCATGGCGCGCGGCGGCCGCCTGCATCCGCTGCAGGAGAAGTTTCTGGAGCAGGCCGCGCTGCAGTGCGGCATCTGTACCTCCGGCATGCTGGTCGCCTCCGAGGCGCTCTTACGCAAGAACCCGCACCCGAGCGAGGAGGAAGTCCGCTTCTGGCTCGCCGGAAATCTCTGCCGCTGCACCGGCTACGACAAGATTGTTCGCGCGGTGCTTGAGACCGCCGCTGAAATCCGGGAGGCCGCGCAATGAACATTGTCGTCAACAACAAGTGGATCGGCCAGCGCACCATCCGTCCCGATGGCGTCGACAAGGTCACGGGACGCGCCGCCTTTGCTGCCGACACCACCATGCCCGGCATGATCTGGGGCAAGGTGCTGCGCAGTCCGCACCCGCATGCGCGCATCCGCTCGATCGACACCTCCAAGGCCGAGGCGCTGCCGGGCGTGAAAGCCGTCGTCACCTCGCGCGACGTCGTCGATTTCCCGCTGGATAAATCTGTGATGCTCGGCATCCAGGACATGCGCTGGATGTGCCGCAACGTGATGGCCCGCGACAAGGCCCTGTTCCCCGGCCACCCCGTCGCCGCGGTGGCCGCTACCACCGAGGCGATCGCCGCAAAGGCTTGCGAATTGATCGAGGTCGATTACGAGGTCTTGCCTTTCTCGATCGAGATCGAGGATGCGATCAAGCCTGACGCCCCGATCCTGCACGAGTTCAACACGTTCGAAGGCAAGCCCTCCAACATCGTCGGCACCCTCGAGCACAAGAAGGGCGACATCGACGAAGGCTTCAAACAGGCCGATATCATCATCGAGCGCAGCTTCACCACCCGCCCGGTGCACCAGGGCTATATCGAGCCGCACGCCTGCCTGATCTCGGTCACCGCCGACGGCAAGACCACGATCTGGAGCTCGAGCCAGGGCCAGTTCATGGTCCGCGCAATGACGTCGATGCTATCTGGCATCCCGCAGAGCGACATCCGCGCCATCCCCGCCGAGATCGGCGGCGGCTTCGGCGGCAAGACCATCGTCTATCTCGAGCCGCTGGCGACGCTGCTCGCCAAGAAATCCGGCCGCCCGGTCAAGATGGTGATGACGCGCGAGGAGGTGATGCGCGCCACCGGCCCAACGTCAGGCTCGAAGAGCACAGTGAAGATCGGCGCGAAGAAGGACGGCACCATCGTCGCCGCGCAAGGCACGTTCTATCTGCAGGCCGGCGCCTTCCCGGGTTCGCCGATCCGCGGTGCCGCGGGCTGCAGCTTTGCGCCCTACGACATCGCGAACGTGCTCTCGGTCGGCTTTGATGTCTGCTCCAACCGCTCCAAGGTCGCGGCCTATCGCGCGCCCGGCGCGCCGATCGGCGCCTATGCGGTCGAATGCGTGCTCGACGAGGTCGCCGAAAGCCTGAACATGGACCCGCTCGACTTCCGCCTGAAGAACGCGGCCAGGCAGGGCACCAAGGCCGCGCACGGCCCGGTTTTCCCCCGCATCGGCTATATCGAGACGCTGGAAGCCGCCAAGAACTCGCCGCATTACAGCACGCCAACAGGCAAGCTGCAGGGCAGGGGCGTCGCCTCCGGCTTCTGGTTCAACGCCGGCGGTGAATCCTCGGCGCAGGTCAACATCACCGAGGACGGCAACGTCGTGGTCACCACCGGCCATCCTGACATCGGCGGCTCGCGCGCCGGCATCGCCAATGTCTGCGCCGAACTGCTCGGCATCGACTATCGCCGCATCTCCGTCATCATCGGAGACACCCAGACCGTCGGCTTCTCCAATCTCACCGGCGGCAGCCGCGTGTTGTTTGCCTCCTCGATGGTGGTGACACAGGCGACCGAGAAGGTGATCAACACCTTGCGCGAACGCGCCGCAAAGATCTGGGAGATCGATCCCGAAGCGGTGAAATGGGAGAACGGCGCCGCGCATCCTGCCAGCCCGAACGCCGGCCAATTCGAGCCGCTCACGCTCGAACAGCTCGCCGAGAAGGCCCCCATGCAGGGTGGCCCGATCGGCGCCGGCGTGCAGCTCAACACCCAAGGCGCCGACGGCGGCTTCGGTACCCACATCTGCGACGTCGAAGTCGACATCGAACTCGGCATCGCCCGCGTGATCCGCTACACAGCGGTGCAGGACGTCGGCCGCGCCGTCCACCCGGGCTATGTCGAAGGCCAGCTCCAGGGCGGCGTCGCGCAAGGGATCGGCTGGGCACTGAACGAGGAATACATCTACCGCAGCGACGGCAAGGTCGATAATCCCGGCTTCCTCGACTACCGCATGCCGGTCTGCTCGGATTTGCCGATGCTCGACACCATCCTGGTCGAAGTCCCGAACCCAAAACACCCGCAAGGCGTCAAGGGCGTCGGCGAAGTCCCGCTGGTGCCAGTGATGGCGGCGGTAGCGAATGCGATCTACCGCGCGGTGGGCAAGCGCTTTTACGCCCTGCCGATGTCCCCGCCGAAGGTGCTCGCGGGTTTGGACGAGCCGGTGCAGCAGGCGGCAGAGTAGCTGGGGAGGGCGGTCAATCCGCTCGCACCGTCATTGCGAGCCACCGGGTCGGCGCATAGCGCGGCCCCATGACAGGCTCCGCGAAGCAATCCATTTCACCGCTTGTGGAGAGATGGATTGCTTCGTCGCTTGCGCTCCTCGCAATGACGCTGCGGCTATCATGCGCGTAGGATGGGTAGAGCGGAAGCGAAACCCATCAACCTCACGGCATCCGATGCACGGCACACAACTTGTTGCCGTCATGATCGCGCAGATAGGCGATATACATCTTCATCCCGTTGCCTTCGCGGATGCCGGGCGGGTCCTCACAGGTCGTGCCGCCATTGGCAAGTCCCGCTGCATGGAATGCATCGACCGCCGCGGGCGACTCCGCATTGAAGCCGATCGTTCCGCCATTGGCGAAGGTCGCCGCCTTGCCGTCGATCGGCTTCGACACCGAGAACGTCCCCGTCTTCGTGCGCCAGAACACCCGATGCCGGTCGACAAATCCCGGCCTCACGCCGAGCGTGCCGAGCAGCGCGTCATAAAACGCCTTGGACTTGTCGAGGTCGTTGGTTCCGATCATCACATGCGAGAACATTCTACCTGTCCCTCCCGTTGCGCGACGTTCATTCCGCTGCGGCGCCGCTTCGCAGAAGATGTTCCTAGCAGAAGGTTGGGCGGGGATGGAAGTCCGGGACGGGTGCCAGGCGGCGCAATCGAGACGTCCGCCGGGCGGAATAACCTTCTGCTTTCGCCTGACAAGCAATGGCGAAAGGCGCGATCCGCGAGCGCGAAGACGGCGGATGACGCCAGAGCGTGATGAGATCGGGTCGAGGTGGCGCCACGCTGGAGTGTTTTCACCTCTCCCATAGGGAGAGGTCGGCGCGCAGCGCCGGTGAGGGGTTACGGTCCCTCGATGGAGTTCATCCCCTCACCCGGATCGCATCTGGCGATGCGATCCGACCTCTCCCTGATGGGGAGAGGTCGGCACTGCGGTTACGGCGCGTCCTGCTTTCAGAAGACGCAGGCTCGGCGCGCCACGTTTGGACAGCACTGCTGCCTCAATATCCCTCCCGCTCCCCTTCCGCCGGTGGCGCCTCAAGAAAAGCCCGGCGCGAACGGAACCGGATGCGCAAGATCGCAATTCTAGGCCTGCAGGCACATAGCTGCGGCAAGTTGACCCTTGCACAACAACTTACAAAGGGTGCGAAAATGCCACGGGTGAACCAAGCTACAAAGCAGGCGCGTACAACCAAAGCCGCCGCCGTAACGGCGTTCGGTACGGCGGGCCTCGGTCTTTCGCTGGCGGGGAGCGCGTCTGCGTCCGCGATACCCACCGCTGACATCCCGCAGTCTGACGACTTCTCGCCCAATCAGCGCCTGGTCCTTGGTGAAGAGGAAATGGCCGACGTCAGTCTCGCCACGTTCTATCTGTTCGATAAGGAAAACGCAGACCCCGGCGTGCAACTGGCCGCCGTTGTCGTTCGCGGCTGCCGAGGTTGCGGTGGTTGCCGCGGCTGCCGTGGCTGCCGTGGCTGCGGAGTAGGCTGGCGTGGCTGCGGTGGCTGTGGAGGTTGCGGCGGCTGCTGCGCCCGCTGGGGCCGCTGCCGCTGGTGCTAGGTTCACGACCTCACCGCTAAACGACAAAGCTTGACGACCTGTCGGGCGGCGCCGTCCGCCCGCAAGTCGGCGACGATGTTCCGCATCGCCGATCGGCAGCGTTTGGCAAATCCTGAAAGGCCCGCGCACGGCTATCGAACGACAGCCGCCTCGCCGATCCAGCGTCCCTCCCAGAGATAAAAGCGATCAGTTGCCCCGAGCGCTTGCGCTGCCTCTTCGCGACACAAGAACACGAAACCCAGCCGCCTCCGCTCGCCCGGCATCATGGCGCGTTCGAGCAGCGGATAACCATCCCAGCCCTCATCGACACTCCTGTCCTTGGTGCACGGGCAGCCCCAGCCAAGACGAACCGGCCCAGTCCTGCCACCTGCCTCGACCGGATAAAGATAGAGGTCCGCAATCAAGTCAGGCGTTACGGCGTGCAAGGCTTCGCGGAATGCGGTCTCGCGTGTCACAGCCACACCTCAACGCGTAGGGCGGATCAGCCACCGGGTCCGCGCTTCGCGCGGCCCGATGACAGGCTCCGCGTAATCCGCCGTTCACGTACCACAAAACGGCGGATCACGTCTTCGGCTGATCCGCCCTGTGAGCTGCGACGCAGCTTCGCAGGAAGGTCTCAGTTCTTGGCGGGGCACTTGGCCCGAATCTCTCTGAGAAGCTTTCGCATATGCTCAAAGTAAATTTCGTCGAGAGTGGGGGGCATGTCTTCGCAGATGTATTGGTGATGGTACTTGATCTCTTCATCAAAGCTTTTGCGCCATTCCGGCTTGTCGAATGCTTCCAGCATCTCGTCGTACGCAAACAGCAGATGCGCGACGTAATTTTTGTATTGGGCGAATTTCTTTCGGTCTGCCTTGATCTCCAACAGGTCAGGCTCAGCGTACTCCGGGTGCCGCAACGCAGATTCGCTGTATGACATGTAGACTTGGCGGGCAGCTACTTCTTTGAAGTTCTTGCTGATGAAGTAGACTTGAGCAACGACGATGACGAAGGCGAAGCCAGCAATGACCGCGGATGCGATTTGCGCCCAGTTCGACTTCGGCCGATTGTTCTCAGATTGAGCGGACATGTTTGGACCAAGGGGAGTGGATAGGTGGTGAGTGAAGCTAGCCTCCGCGTAGTCCGCGGATTGGCGGGGGAAGGAGAGGGCAGTCCGTAGGGCGGATTAGCGCAGCGTAATCCGCCGTTCACATCCGCAAAGCGGAGCCTATGAGCAGCCGCCATCCAATCTGCTATCCACGACCTTGATGTCGCTCCCGTAATCGCTCGGCAAGAACGGTCGCTTAATAGGTGTGGCCGCGAGTCTGGTGGCGGTCACGCGGAATAGAACGAAACTTGCGCAACCTCCATTACCGATGAACGACTTCATCTCGTCATCCAGTTCAGCATTTCGGTATGAGACCGCGTCAAACGAATAAGGACCAAACGCGTATTTGTAGCTACCATCCTCAGTGGGCCCAGCCTCCCTGGGGCGAATGCCCACAATGAGGCGATACTTCGCGCGATCTGCTTTCTGCGTATATCTCTCGACGTCGATGTCGTCGCGGGACAGGCTGAAGGAAGCCGCCTCAGCGGTCTTGATTGCTGCCCAGGTGTTGAAAGAGGCGGTTTCTCTTGATGCGGGATCAAGGCCGGAAATGTGTCCCTCGGCCTTGCTCCAATAGGTGGTGAAGCCCGTTATCAGGGCAGAGATGATGGTAGCCAGGAACGGGAGCAAGATGGCTAACTTTTTCCAACGGTCGGCCTCCGCCTCAACCTTCGTTTTTTCATTCTCCGGGATGAGCGTTTCGGGAATGACGATATCCGCAACTATCTCGGTTGGAGGACGTTGGATCACCCAACGTATCATGGGAGGTCCAAGAAGTTTTTCCCAGTTCTTGGAATCTACTCGATTCCCATTGACGTAGACGTTCTTCACATCGGCTGACGGGATGCCGAGCGCGGGACAATGCCATGCCTTCTTCGAAGGATCCCAATCGTCTTCTGTCAGTCGCGTTGAGAAAGCGATCTCAGGCATGTCGGCCACTCCAGCAACCTGCTGAAAAACACGAATCGGTTTGCAATTTCCTGCAACAAGCGGAGGTTGATGAGTGCGAGAGCATGCCGGCCTTGTCAAGCATTCGTGCTGAATGTCGGCCGTGTCGGGGGTAGCTCTGTCGGTGGGGGCGACTGTTGGAGGTAAGATCTGCGCGGCTATGGGAAGGCGGAGGCAGCCGCTATTTGCGATCCAGATACCAAGTACCATCCAACTCCGGCGGCGGAGTCTGCCTGTAAATTGCCGCAGCGAAAACCGGCGTCGTCCGTGGGGTCAGCGCAGCGTAATCCGCCGTTCACGTACCACAAAGTGGCGGATTACGCCTACGGCTAATCCGCCCTACAAGCTTATCTTCGAATATCGATCAACTGTTCTCGCGGCTGAACGGAGGCTCAGAGAGTCGCGACGGGCGTCAGCGATTCCAGAATTTTTTCGGAGGACTGCACTTGGCCTGCACGCAGCTTAGTTAGTACCAGAAATTTTGCTTTAACTGGCTTGAGCACTATCGACAACGGATTGGCTAAGTAATGCTTGTCTAAGTCCTCGGAAACCGAGCCGTATATGACCGGGCCATCACTACCAATGCGAAATTCGTATTGTTGGCGATCGGGAAATATGCCCAATACGACACCGGTCTGCTCCTCATTGTGCTCAAGGACTTCAACTTCATTGAGACGGGAATGAAGGGTAGCAACATTAGCTTGAGCTAGCTTCAGTTCTTGTTCGGCGCCGACAATCCTAGCTTCTGCTCCAGCATCGTTCAGCGTCTTGGCAATCTTTTTGACTGCGCTCATCGCCCGAGGGCTAAGACTATCCGCTCGCGATTGAAAGCGCGCTGGATCGTTCGACGAGAGGTCCCTTAGCGCTACGGTCGCTTCCTCTACTGCCTCTTTCAAAAGAGTGGGAACTATGGAGCTTTGAGCTTGTACGGGCTCCTCCAATAAAAAGCCGACAGACCCGCGCAACATATCTTTAATGAAGAGCTTGGAACCAAAGCCATTCGGAACTTGGCCTTTCGCTTTCAGTTCGGCGCCACCCTTTTCTGCTGCAATCACTGATACAAAATTTTGGTAAGTGTCGAGTATTCGCGTTGCGAACTGCAATCGTATCTCTTCTGATCCAAGAACTGGTGCTCCTTCAAATAAGAGGGCGACCTCTGCATGCGCATCGATTGCACTTTCCTCGGAGGCAATCTGCCGCTCGAGGTCCTTCTTTCTCTGGCGCCACATGAAACCCACTGTATCGTAGGGATCAGTGAATTTGCGCAGTTGCTCTTCGACGAAAGCTAGATCGTCCTTTAGCCCTTTTCCTCTCAGAAGTGTTGCCATTCAGGATCCCGTGAGTGCGGCCATCGCTAGGGTGTCATCTGTTGGATCCAACGGAATGCATAAGAAGCCCTTCCAGTCATGCGTAATCCGCTTGTGCGAAAAAAGACTATACCAATATATAGTATCCTGGATTAGCCTTAAGGGACCGTGTTGATCGATGGCTACGCCGTAAGTGTCGAGGCTGAACCGCTTTTTATTTTTGTCTCGGTCCATCAAATAGGTAGACCAGACCGGGAATCCAACAGTTGCCCAGCGTACTTGGTCGCTCTGGAAAGAGGCTGGCCGCACCAAAAAGCTAAACACGTCTATATCCCCTGGATCACGATTTTCCCGGCGTTCGACGTCTTCAACGAAGCTGCCATCTATAAATTGTATGCCTTGAACGTACCCTGCGGACTTCAGCAATTCTCGGTACTTTAGCAGGCCGAACAACAGATTTTCTCGAACAGGTGTCGTGCCGAGCGCTGCAAGCAATTCGCTTGCTTTCGTCAAATACGGCGATCTGTCGGGCGTCGTCCCGTCCGCACCGAGAAACGGTGGCAGCAAGCTTCGTGCATCGAAAGCGGGGATCGGCATCAGATTGGCCGCCACCAACCTGCCGTGCCCAAGTCGGCACGGGTGTTCCCGCCACTCTCAGCCATCGTATCCCCCAGAGCCCATTTCATTCAAGCGCCGCCCCCGCTGGAGCGCAAGTCCCACGAACCCGGCTTGACCCGAAGTACGCGGGCTACCTTTGTTGAATTGCGTACCTAGAACCGGGAAGCCTGCTCGTCGCTAAATAGGGCGCTTCTCATGTCTGGCGAACCACCCTGCGATACCTTGGCTTTGGCCTTGAAATCTCGCCCCCTCAATCCGCAAACTGCCCCGTCGCCTCGATGATCGGCCTCCACCGGTCCACCTCGCTCACCAGCTTCACCTTCAGCGCTTCGGGCGTGGCTTCGTCCTGGGCGACCGGCTCGGTGTTGATCTCGTTGAAGCGCTTCACGAGGTCGGGGGCGCGGAGGGCTTCCTGCAGCGTCTTGGATAGTTTTCGCACGATCTCGTCGGGCGTGCCCTTGGGCGCGTAGAGGCCGTGCCAGGCGCCGACTTCAAAGCCCTTCAGGCCGGCTTCGTCGGCGGTGGGCAGGTCGGGCATGGAGGCGAGGCGGGTTTTCGTGGTGATGGCGTAGCTCTTCACGAGCTTGGAGGCGATCGGGCCTGTGGTGTTGGTGGTCTGGTCGCAGGTGAGGTCGATCTGCTTTGCGATCAGGTCGTTCATCACGGGAGCGTTGCCCTTGTAAGGCACGGTGAGCACCTGCTTGTCGATCGCGGTCATGAACAGCATGCCGCAGAGATGCGAGGCGGCGCCCAGGCCCGCATTGCCGAAGGTCATCTTGTCGCCATTGGCCTTGATGTAGGTGATCAGCTCGGCGAGATTGTTTGGCGGCAGGTCGGGGCGGGCGATGATGGTCATCGGTGCGTTGGTGACGAGGCCGATGGGCGCGAACGCCGTCTTGGTGTCGTAGGGCAGCTTGCGGTATAGCGTTGCCGCCGTCGAGATGCCGATGTGGTGGACCAGCAGCGTATAGCCGTCGGGCTCGGCGCGGGCGGCGCGCGCGGTCGCGATGGTGCCGCCGGCGCCGGTGGCGTTCTCGACGATGATGGTCTGGCCCAGGAGTTTCGACATCGATTGCGCCGTCATCCGCGCCACCGTGTCGGTCGGCCCGCCGGCCGCAAACGGCACCAGCAAGGTGATGGGCCGGGCCGGATAGGTCTGCGCGGAGGCCGCCGAGCTTGCCATCGCAAGAACAGCGGCAATCATGGCCAGTCGTTTCAAGTCGAGCCTCCCTTTGAGCTTGTTCTTCTTTGGTCGTGCATCTCTACACGTTTTGCGCTGCCGCACAAAAGCGAAAGATGTCGCGCGGTACGGCCGGACCAAGCGCTCGGCAGAACTATTGACTTAGATCAACAAAGGCTCCGCCAAGTCGTCGCACTCGGATACTGCGCAAAAGCGATCCGAAAGGCCACGTCGGGGTGCTACGCCCGTCCGCGTCGAAGAGACGATTTGGCGACGATTCCACGTCCGATCGAACGGGCTCCCGGTCACCTACAGCATGATCCGGAAAAGTGGAGACCGGTTTTCCGAAGAAGATCATGGTCAAACAAAGAGCGAGAGCGGGATGACGGTTCGAAGAAAAGTCATCACGCTTGTAACCATTTAATCGGAGAGTCTCATGAGAACCTTCAATCGATTGGTGCTGTCAGTCCTTCTCGTCACGCTATCGGCCGCGACCCAGGCTGCGGATTTGAACGGAGCCTGGACGATCGACGCCTCGGCCTGCGGTGACGTGTTTACCAAAGAGAATAACAGGCTTGCTTTCAAGCCGGATGCCGATCTCCACGCGGGCGGCATCATCGTCCAGGGAAGGCAGATCACCGGCACATTTGAAAAATGCACGATCAAGTCGTTGCACGATGATGGATCGAATGTGCGAATGATTGCGGCGTGCTCGGACGGCGTCGCGATTTCGGACGTAGAGTTCGACGTGAAAATCTCCGGAGAGAACAAGATCACCCTCAGCTCCAAGCAGCCGGTGCCGGTGGAAATGCCGTATGTTCGCTGCTCCATGTGAAGTCGGCGCGGCGGCGAAGGTTGAACGACGAGCCGGGCGTCCGGCGCAAGACACCCGCCCTGTGCTCACTGGGCTGCAAGGCCGTAGGCGGGCTTCATTCGCGCGAGCGCTTCGTAATGACGGAGATATTCCTTCGCCATCCGCTCGGAGGTGAACCGCTCCTCGAACCGCGCGCGCACTTTGCGGCGGTCGAGTTCGCCGAGCCGGCCGATTGCTTCGATGGCTTCAGCTTCGCCGTCCACGACGAAGCCGGTGATTCCGTCGTCGATCACCTCCGGCACCGAGCCGGAGCGGAAAGCGATGACCGGGGTGCCGCAGGCCATCGCTTCGATCATGACGAGGCCGAACGGCTCGGGCCAATCGATCGGAAACAATAGCGCCGAGGCGCCGGCCAAAAATTTCTGCTTGGTCTCGTCATTGACCTCGCCGGTCAGTCGCACCTTGTTGCCATCGATCTGGGGTTCGAGCCGCTCCTTGAAATAAGCGCGTTCGCCGCGCGGCACTTTCGCCGCGATGCGAAGCGGCATGTTCGCGGCGCGCGCAATGCGGATCGCGACCTCGGGCCCTTTCTCGGCGGTGAGCCGGCCCAGGAAGGCCAGATATCGCCCTTCATCGAAGGAGGGACGGAACAGGTCGGCGGGCAGCCCGTGATAGACGGTGCCGATCCAGTTGGCCTCGCGCAGCGCCGTGTTCTGGTTGTTCGAGATCGAAACGTAGGGCGCCTCGGGAAACAGGCGCGCGACATCGGCAAGGCCCGGAAGATCCAGCCGTCCATGCGTGGTCGTGAGGAAGGGCACGCCGAGGCGCTTCAGGAGCGGCAGGGGCAGCCAGTCGATGTGAGCGTGGATCACGTCGAACTCGCTTGCGCGCCCCGCGACGGATTCCAGAAGCACCGTTTGGGCCGCCACAGGGTCGACGCGCGGCCGGCCAAGCCGCAAGGCGCGCGGGCAGGCGGGCTCGAGCTCGGCCAGCGTTTTTGAATCGCCGCTGGCAAACAGCGTCACCTGATGTCCGAGCCTGACCAGTTCGTCGACCAGCCACGCAACGACGCGCTCGGTGCCGCCGTAAAGTTTCGGGGGAATGCTCTCAGCCAAAGGCGCGATCTGCGCAATCCGCATGTTGCGTCCGACTCCAGCAATCCCCGGGGTCCGCCGTCAAAATTCCGAAGCGTCAACTGCACGAACCAGATGCCGTTCCAGCGCTTACCGATATTTTCGGGAATTATTGGCAAACCGGCCGTTCGTAGCGTGTGAGCAGATCGAGCCAGTCCTCCAGCAGGCGGCTCATCAGAAATTTCTCGCGCACGGTTTCCTTAGCGCGCGCCCCGAGCCGCTGGCGCAACTGCGGATCGTTCAGGAGTTGCACCATGCGATCGGCGGCCTGGTCCACCGTGCTGACCAGGAAGCCGTTCTCGCCATCCGTGATCTGGTGGCGGATGCCGCCGACATCGCCGCCGATCACGGCGGCGCCTTTCCACATCGCCTCGGTCACGGTGAGGCCGAACCCTTCGCGTGTCGATTTCTGCAGCACCACAGCGGAGTGGCGTTGCAGCGCATTCACCAGGATCGGATCATCGACAGCGAGCACAATGACGCGATCGTCGATCGAACGCTTGATGGTTTCGAGAATGACGTGGCCTTCGGGATCGTCGCTCGCATTGTTGCCGACCAGCACAAGCGTGCAGTCCACCTGCCGGCGCGCTTTCCGGTGCGCCTCGATCACGCCCATCGGATCCTTCCACCGGTCGAAGCGCGAAATCTGCGTCACCAGCGGGCGATCGGTCGGAATGCGATGGTACTTCAGCGTCTCCCCGATCTCCTGCTCGGACAGTTCGGCATTCTTGGCGGAAAACGGATCGATCGCCGGCGTCATGAACCGCTGATCGGTGCCGAGGCCTTGTCCGTATTCCGGCAGCGAGAAGATGGCGGCGTCGTACGGTTCGACGAACCCACGCAGATAATCCCACACCGGCGGGTGAGGCGAGGAGAGATCGACGTGGCACTGCCACAACCATGGCATTTCCCGCTCGGCAAAGTGTCGCACCAGCGGCAGCGGCTGCGGATCATGCACGATGACTGCATCGCATTTTTCCAGATGCAGCCTGGTGGCATTCTCGAACACCACCTCCTCGTAGATCGCCTTTTCCTGTTCGGAAAACTCCAGCTCCTGTCCCTGCAATGCATTGTGCAGCTTCTTGGTGCAGGCGAAGAAACCCGGCGTGCCCTGCACCAAATGCCAGTCGGTCTCGATCCCCATCGCATTCATCATCAGCGTCAGCGGCGTAAGAATTTCCGTGACGCCGCCGCCATAGAAGGTCGAACTGATATGCGCGACCTGCATCATGCGCACGCGGTCGGCCTTTCGTTCGATCCGTTCCGCCGTCGCGGCGCCGATGAGCGGCGCGTAATGTTCGAGTGAATGCAGACCGAGAGTCGAGCGATCGATGGCTGGGGGGAGCAGAGACATAGCTGCGCGCACCTTGGCTGAAGAGTTGAACCGCATCATCTTCCGATCGCGCTTCAGGCGTGCCTTGCGCGCTGGCCTTCAACTGCGGCTGCAGCGGCGACGTTCCAACCACGTCAGCAATTTTATCGAGCTATGCAACGAGTTATGCAAAAAGTGCCCGTCGAGGCTGGGCAAGTATTCAATCAGCCTTGAACGGCGCAGAAATGCATTCGCCGTTGCGGGCGATTGCACGTAGAAAATTCCATCCTCATTGCCATGCGCGTCGCGCAAAGAAAGGACGTTCTACGAGGACGCGCCCGCGGCGAATACTTGCCCAGCCTCGTCGGGCAAATCAGTCGAAAGTCTGTCCATCCCTCGCGCGAAAAATATTCAGCTTCCGTCGTCGGGCAAATCAGTGATTTAACTCCGCGCGTCTCACGCGAATGAGGGGCGCGTCGCGATCGTCACGAACGTTGCGGTGAGATGCGGTGGACGCGGGTGCTGCGACAGACGAACGCAGCTATCCGTGGACGGCGAAGTCGTGTGGTCCTGGCGCCCCGACGCTGGCGCTAAGCTTCGTGCGAACAAGTTCGCACTAGGCGACGGTGGCAAGAAAGCCCGGTCACCGGGGAGAGCGCGAAGTAAGCTGTAAAACCATCGCGCAGGGAAAGCCGGTGTGAATCGGTTGAACCTGTGGTCCTACCCCCGTGCTTTTTTTGCACGGGACCCACGGGTGCAACCAGCACCCGGCTTTCCCTGCGCCCTCTGTGTTTCGAGAGGGCGGAACGTGATGCAAAACTCGGACGCAAAGCGCCGCGAGAATGCGAACGCACATCCTCTCGCTGTTTGAAATTTGTATCGGAACTCACCACCCGTCATTGCGAGCGGAGCGAAGCAATCCATGCCTCCGCAAGTGGCGAGATGGATTGCTTCGCTCCGCTCGCAATGACGGCGTCAGCGAGCGCGCCGCTCACCGCCAGAACCGCTGCAGCACATGCTCCCACAGCCACGCCCACGCGATCCCGCCGATGTCGCCGAGTTGGAGCAGCACCGCGACCCAGATGAACGCCGAGACGAAATTCGCGATCTGGAACGGCTGCTGAGGCATTCGCAGCATGCCGGCGACGATCGGCACCGAGGCGCGCAAGGGGCCGGAGAAGCGGCCGATGAAGATCGCGAGCACGCCCCATTTCTTGAGGAAGGCCTCGCCGTGGACCAGAAGATGAGGATACCGCGAGAACGGCCACATCCTGGCGATCGAATGCTCGAACTTGCCGCCGATCCAGTAGGACAGCCAGTCGCCGAACGCTGCACCAAGCGCGCCGGCGAGGAGCATCGGCAGGAAGGCGATGCCGCCGCTCCGCATCATCGCGCCGATGGCGACCAGCACCGCCCAGGCCGGCACGAGCAGCGAGAGGAAGGCGAGCGATTCAGCGAAGGCGAGGGCGAACACGATCGGCGCCGCCCAGGCGCGGTGATCCCTGACGAACTCGACGACATGCCGGGCGGAATCTTCGAGGGACATCGTACCGCCGCTTCCGATCCGCCTTCGCCGTCACCGCCACTGGAAATCCGCGATGGGGACGCCGGTTCCAGGAACATCACTCTAACCTGCGGAACGCGTCGCGGCATCCGCAGTTTGGAATTGCGGTAAAGAGAACCATGGCCCGGGTTTCGTCGCGATCAAAGAAAATTGTCTATGCGGCCCTGGCGGGCAATCTCCTGGTGGCCGTGACAAAGTTTGCCGCGGCGCTGTTCACCGGCAGCTCCTCGATGCTGAGCGAAGGGGTGCACTCGCTGGTCGATACCGGCAATGAAGCGCTGTTGCTCTACGGCTACCATCGGTCCAGCCTGGAGCCGGATGCAAGCCATCCGCTCGGCTATGGCCGCGAGCTGTATTTCTGGAGCTTCGTGGTCGCGATCCTGCTGTTCGCGCTGGGCGCCGGCGTCTCCCTCTATGAGGGCGTCTCGCATGTGATGACCCCGATCCCGATCGAGAATGTGATGGCGAGCTATGTCGTGCTGGCGCTGTCATTTCTGTTCGAGGGCGCCTCATGGTGGTTCGCGCTGAAGGGATTTCGCGCTTCCAAGGGCGGCAGCAGCTATTTGGAGGCAGTGCGGAAAAGCAAGGATCCGCCGTCTTTCATGGTGCTCTTGGAGGATACGGCCGCGCTGGTCGGCATCTCGATCGCCGCGCTCGGCATCTATTTGTCGGTCCGCCTGCAACGGCCCGAAATCGACGGTGTCGGCTCGATCCTGATCGGCCTGGTGCTGGCGGCAACCGCCTGGCTATTGGCTCGCGAAACCAAGGAGCTCCTGATCGGCGAACCCGCACACAGTGCGATCAACGCATCGATCGTGGCGCTCGCCGAGAAGGAGCCGTGCGTTGAGGGCGTCAACGGCGTCACCACCGTTCACCTCGCCCCGGACCAGATTGTGGCAAGCCTCAGCCTGGAATTTTCCGACGAATTGCGCACTCCGGACATCGAGCGCTGCGTCGAGGCGCTGGAGAAGCGGATCCGCGCGGCGCATCCCGAAGTGGTCTCGCTGTTCATCAAGCCACAAACCCGCCACCGTTATGAGGCGGTGCGCCGCGGCCGGTTCGGCGGTGGCTAAAATTGAGGCGATCATGCCGGCGTGCGAAATCGAAAGGTCTCTCGCGACTTTGCACTGGCGCAGTCGGAACTTTCGCCCTAATCTCTCATTAGCTTTGCAGTTTCATCCAGCAAGGGAGTGCGGGGATGGCGACGCAAATCGTGATGGATCACACTGGCGACAGCCGGCACAATTTCAATCCCGCCGACGAGAAGGCCCTGCGCGAAGCGCAACTGCGCTTCGACGCATTGATGAAGAGCGGTTACACCGCTGCGGTGCGGGACGTGTCGGGACAGCCGACCGTGGTCCGTTCCTTCGATCCGAAGGCCGAAGAGACGCTGTTCTATCCGCGACTTGTCGGCGGCTAGGCCGGTCCGTCATGTCCGGCAGGCTGTCGCGGGCGTTCGCCGAGGCCGCGCGGCTCTCGCGCGCTGCTTGGCGGCGGTTCGTCGAATATTGCGTACTGGATGACAGCCAGTCGCGCGGTCTGGCGCTGCTGAAGGAATGGCTGACGCCCGAGCAGCTCGTGCAGTACGAGACGAGCGGCTATTTCGACGTCGTTGGCTGCCACTCCGGCAAACGCTACCGGATCCGGCACGGTACCGGCATGAACATCTATGAATTGGACGAACTCGGCCGGCTGCATGCGGGCTGGTGTTTCGTGCCGAGGGATACGCTGGTGGCCGGAGACGTCATGCTGGCGCAGAAGATCGCGCTCGAGGCCAACGAGCGCTCGGCGCTTGCGGTGGCGCGGAGCTTCCCCGTGCGCTGGCGGCCGACATAGCCGGCCGTCGCAGCTTAGCGTCGCGACAGCGGGGCTGGTGGCGGCGGCTCGGTGGTGCCGGGGCCGAGCGAGCGCTGCACCATCACGGTGTCGGCCCAGCGGCCGAAGCGATAGGCGACGCCCGGCAACAGGCCGGCGCGGGCGAAGCCGAAACGCTGATGCAGCGCCAGCGAGGCGGCGTTGTCGCTGTCGATATAGCCGATCATCTGGCGAAAGCCGGCCGCCGCGCAGGCGCCGATCAATTCGCCGAGCAGCAGGCGCCCGATGCCGCGGCCGACCTGGTCGTGACGGACATAGATCGAATGCTTTACTGCATAGCGATAGGCCGGCCGCTTCCGAAACAGCACCACATAGGCATAGCCGACCACCTCGCCGTCGCGTGTCGCGACCAGATGGGGCAGGCGATGGTTGCGGAAATTCTTGCGCCGGTCGCGGAAATCATCCGGCTCCGGCACCCCGCTGTCCTCGACGCTGTCGTCGACCCCGCGCCTTATGTGGCGGCGGTAGATCGACAGCATGGCTTCGACATCGGCCTCGCGCGAGGCCCTGACGATGATCCGCTCTTCGTTCATCGGCCGTCACTCGGAAATCACGTAGGTGAACAGGCGCACGTGGCCCGCATCGTCGATTTCCTTGTAGACGCCCTGGATCTCGACCTCGAAGCCCGGGAACGCATTGAACGATGCCTCGAACATCTTGAGGTAATCGATCATCGGCCGCGTCTGTTCCGACAGCCGTTCACCGGGCACGATGGTGGCGATGCCGGGCGGATAGACCACGAACGGCGTTGCAGCGATGCGGCCCGAAATTTCGCCGATCGGGAGATAATCGACGTCGTTGCGCACGAGGTAGCGTGACGCTTCGCGCGGCGACATCGCGATCTCGGGCAAATGCTCGGGCAGGAACTGCTTGCGCTGCAGCGCGCTCACATCGGCCGCGCGGAAGAAGCGGTGCATGTCGCCGCAGAGGTCGCGCAGGCGCACGCCGGCATAGCGGGCAGGCCGGCGGCGGAAGAATTCGGGGATCACGTCTTCGAGCAGCGCATTGTCGTCATGCAATTTCTTGAAGGCGACGAGCCCCGAGATCAGCGTCCCCGCCTTGCTCGCCTCGACGCCGGGGGTGAGCAGGAAAAGCAGGGAGTTGAGGTCGTTCTTCTCGGCGACGATGCGGTTCTCCCGCAGATATTGCGCCACCACCGGGGCGGGGATGCCGTGTTCGGCATAGGCGCCCGTGGCATGGTCGAATCCCGGCGTGAGCAGCGTCAGCTTGTTCGGGTCGGTCATGGCAAAGCCCGCCGTCATCTCCGGGAAGCCATGCCAGCTATCGTCAGGCTTGAGCTGCCAGAACGCAGGGTTGGTCGCGAGCTGGTCGGTAGAGATGGTTTCCCAAGCGACATTGTGCGCCCCGCCTTCGCGCGCGACGTCCGGGATCATCACGCGATCCGGCACGAATGGTTCGAAGAACCAGCGCCGCTCGGGACGCGCCTCGTTCTCCTCGAATTCGCGGCGGGTGGCGCGGATTTTCTTGCGCAGCTCGATGCCGAGCCGGATCGTGTCGTCCCACAGCACCTCGCCGGAGCGGCCCTTCATCATCTGCGCGCCGACGTCGAGCGAGGCGAACAGCGGATAGAATGGCGAGGTCGAGGCGTGCTGCATGAAGCTCTCGTTGAAACGCCGGTGCTCGACCCGGCGCTTCTGCCCCTTGATGTGCCGGTCGCGGACATGGATCTGCGAAGCCTGCGAGAAGCTGGCGAGCTGCTTGTGGGTCGATTGCGTGGCGATGATGCCGGGCGCCTCGGGGCCGAGGTCGGCAAGGCCCATCGCGAAGCGGCCGGCATAGATCGGATGGAACTTCATGAAGCCGGCCCAGGCTTCGTCGAACAGGATGTAGTCGCAGAGATGACCGATGCGCCTCAGGATCATCTCCGCACTATGAATGGTGCCGTCATAGGTGCACTGCTCGACCACGGCGACGCGGAAGGGACGGGGCCGCTTCCAGGCCTCCTTGTCCTTGACCAGCGGATGGTTGCGGATGCGCTCGCGCAGCGACGTCTCGTCGAGCATGTCCCAGCGCATCGGCTCGATCAGGCCCCAGGCGTTGCGAACGGTCGGCACATAGACCGGGATGCCGCCGCCGAGCAGCAGCGCGCCATGGTGGGCGGCCTTGTGATTGTTGCGGTCGAACAGCACGAGGTCGCCGTCGGTGACCAGCGAGCCGAGTGCGACCTTGTTGGACGTGGAGGTGCCGTTGAGCACGAAATAGGTCTTCTCCGCGCCGAAGATCCTGGCCGCTTCCTTCTGCGCCCGCAGTGCCGGGCCCTCATGGGTCAGGAGGTCGCCGAGGTCGAGCACGGAATTGTCGAGGTCATCGCGGAACACGGCCTCGCCGAGATGTTCGACGAACACGCGTCCGATCGGGCTGCGGCTGTAGAACACGCCGCCATTGTGGCCGGGGCAGGTCCAGAGCTGGTTGCCCTCTTCGGCATAGTCGACCAGCGCGCCGAAGAACGGCGTCTTCAGCGTCTCGGCATATTGCTTGAGGCGGCTGATCAAATTCTTGGCAATGAACGGCGGCGTTTCCTCGGACAGGAACACGTAGCCGTCGATGAAGTCGAGCACCTCAACCGGCAGGTCCTCGAACCGCTTGCGGCGGATCAGGAGGATGATCGGGAAGTCGAGGCCGCGCCGCCGCATCAAATTGATCAACGACGCGGTCTTGCCCTCCAGCCCCTTCTTGCCCCAGTCGACCACCATGCAGCCGATCGCCGCGTCCGTCTGCACCGCGATCTCGGCATCCTCGAGCTTGCGGGCGCGCACGACCTCGAAGCCGGAGCGCTGGATCTCGTCGATGATCTGGTTGAAGCGGATGCCCTCGAGATCCTCCGGATCGAATACGGGCGCCGCGAACAGGAAGGTGAAGCGTCGGAAATAGTCCATCGGTGTCCTCGAAATGGTCCGAGCGAGAAGTCGGCACATTTCGTGACAGGCAGATGACGGTGGCGCCGGCGGGGGAAAATTGTTGGTGGCGAGCCGACGCCGCTTCAATCCGGTACGCGTTGCCTCGGATATTCGAGCTGCATGGCGACGAAATCGGCCGTGCGCCCGCCATAGCGTGCCTCGATCCGCAGCAAGGTCTGGTCCAGCGCCTGCGCCGGCGCCAGTGATCCGACCGGTTGCAGCAATCGCTCGGTGGGCCACTGGGCCGCGACCTGATCGGGCAGGATGCGCAGGCCGTTGCGGCTTGGCTGCGCCTCCGCCGTCGCGGCAAAGGTCACGGTGCGCGAACGATAGGTCCGCGACCAGGCGTCGGCGGCGAGCGCGAGCGAGACTTCGTCGATGCCGGGCGCAAGCGCGATGCCGAGCTGCTCCTTGTTCCAGAACGCGAGCGTGTTCCCGATCGCCGTGAGCGCGAACGGTCGTGTGAACTGGAACGCGCCGCTGTCGTGGCGGGCATCCCAATGGGACAGGCCGATGTCGCGGGCAACGGCTTCTGCCTTCTCGCGGCCGGCGATCGCTTCGACCAGCGTGAGCGACATCGGCATCGAAGCTGTGATCCCCGTTGTGGTCGCAACGCCCTGGTCGACCACGATCCTGCGGTCCCTGATGTAATGGATCGTCGGATGCTTCTCGCGCAGGTCTTTCAGGGAGTACCAATGCGTCGTCGCGCGCTTGCCGTCGAGCAGTCCAGTGCTGGCGACCACCATGGTGCCGACGCAGACACCGATGACGATCGCGCCCTTTTGCGCCTGTTGCCTGATCCATTGCACGACGACCGGATCGTCGTCACGGCTCATGGCGGGGACGATGACATAGTCGGCGCCATCAGGGTGCTCGGCATCGAATGCTGCGATGGTGGCATCCGGCTCGACCTTCAGCACCGGAAACAGCGTCACCGGTCCGGGTCTCGTCGCAAGCGTCACCACGTCGGCGACGTCGGCGCGCTTGAGGATGCCATAGGGCATCAGATAGTCGGTGGTTTCGGTCTGCTCATTGATGCCGACGATCGCGATCAGCGGCCGCTGCCGTTTCGGCGGCTTCAACGCCGCGATGGTCGCATCACCCTCCTGGCTTGCGATCGGCGGCGCGTTTCCAGACGCAGCTCGCGAGGGCAGCGTCAGAAGCCAGCCACCACCAATGGTCAAGAAAAGCGCGGCGGCGGCAACACCGCCCCACGCGAAAAGCCGCCAGTTCATTGCTTACGTCGCTCGACGAATTCGTCACCTCGCCCCCCTCCGCGCAACTTACTCGCTCACGCCGCGCTCCGAAATGACGCAAATCCGGCAAAAACCGACACAGGGGGCAATGGATGGACAGGGGCGGATCGGTGAATTTCGCCGAAAGCCACTTGCCGAATTATTCCCCTCGTCAAGCAGACGTAGCGAAAAAATTCCTCGTGCTCTCCGGCGGAATAGAACGCGCCTCCGTATGTCCTACTCATGCAAGCTATTTCCTTACAGGAGCTATCATGAAGAACCCATCGATTGGTTTCGCACTCGCCACCGCCATTTCCCTGGCGACGGTCTCCGTGGCGTTTGCCGCACCGCCGACCAAGACCGGAACCACCGCGAAGGGAAGTGTGCTGACGGATGCGAAGGGCATGACTCTCTATACCTTTGACAAGGACACTGACGGCAAGTCTGCCTGCAATGGTCCTTGCGCGACAAACTGGCCGGTGCTGAAGGCTGAGGCGAGCGACAAGGCGGGCGAGGGCTACACCATCATCACCCGTGATGATGGCTCCAAGCAGTGGGCCTACAAGGGCAAGCCGCTTTACACCTTCGCCAAGGATCAGAAACCCGGCGACATCACCGGCGACGGCTTCCTCAACGGCGCCTGGCATCTTGCGCAGCCGTGATGAGCTGAGCTCGCAATAATGCGAGAGGCGGATCAGCGCAGCATGATCCGCCGTTCACGCTAGTTGGCTTGCACACCTGCCTCGCGCGGGGATGCAAAGAAGTCGGCGGCCCGTTATTTCGTGTGTCCCCACGCCTCGTCCCAGTCCGCACCAGCCGCGTCGACGACGCGGCCGTCGGCTTCGAAGAACTTGTTCGGCACCTGGAAGATCGCGAGGATCAATCCGCCTTCGGGGCACCAGGCGACGTGGCGGCTGCCGGCCTCACGCCAGATGAACTCGCCCGCTTTCGCGGCAATGCCCTGCGCGGGGCCTTCCTTGTCGACCAGCGAACCCTCGAGGACATAGGTCTGCTCGATATTGACGTGCTCGTGGTCGGGCAGCACCGTACCCGGCGCAAAGCGCATCAAGGCCGTCATCAAGCCGGTCTTGCGGTCGAACAGCAGCGTCTTGGCCTCGCAGCCAGGGAAACGGGTCTTTTGCCAGTCCATTTCCTGCGGGCGCACGAGATGGGAATGCGTGTCGGCAGTCTGATGCGCCTGCGGCGTAGCAGCGTCCATGGCGTTCCTCCGGTTTCGTTGAACCAAAGGGATGATAGCCGGATCGCGCAGCCGCGTCAGCGGTTACCGCAGTCCCTCATAGACCATGAATCCGCGCGCGATCGCGAGCTTTCGCAGCGCGCGCGGCACAAATCTTTCCGGCGGGTGCAGATAGCGCCACGAGGTCAGCGTGAAATCGGAGAGCGTGGTCGCAACGCTCTCGAATGGTGCCAGCAGTCCGGTGAGGCTCACCGGCACATGCGCTCGGTTGTTGAAGGGAAGCAGCAGCAATTCGAGATGCGCCGGCGTGCCCGCTTGGCTCGAGGCCGTGACGCCGGCGACGGCGGGCAGCATCTCCTCGGCGACGAAGGCGACGACATCCTCGACCTGGCGGCGGCTCTCACCGGTGAACAGCTCCGAAAAGCTCTTGTTCTTGAGGTCGCGGCCGAGCAGGGCGCAGACGCGCGTGCCGGCGACGCGAAAGGGAAAGCCCGCCTCATGCTCGTAGGACAGCACGAAAATGTCGCCGAGCCGCTCGCGAACGGCCTCGGGATCGAGGTCGCAGCGATCGGGGGCGCGCGCGTTGCCACGCGTCTTGTCCCAACAAGCGAAGAATTCGCGGCTTCCCGGATGCTTCATTCAAGAACCTTGCCTCGCGCTCGCCGCGCCGGGACACATCTGTCCCGGTTTTTGCGCAAGCGCATTCATTCTCAGTAGTGCAGGGGAACTTTTGCAGCGTCCATGCCGCGGCCACGTTTTCGCAAGCTTTCCGGCAGCTTTGCGGCGTTAACGTTAAGTTAACTATGAGCTTGGCGCCGCCCGCATGCCCCTCTACTGTCCGCTCATTCCCGTTCTTGCCGGCCGTTCTCCAGGGGCCAGCGGGTTGGTACACAGGTGGCGTCGAACAATCAGGTCATCGGGCGGGGAGGGGTGGGATGTGCTCCCGTTCCCTCTGGCGCGACAAGACCGACAGCAGCAGAGGGCGGGCCTTCTCAGGGCCCGCCCTTATTCCTTAGGCGATTGTTTTTCCTTGGTTTTTCGCCGCTTTGGCAAACCTGAGCCGCCCTGTTGGCAAATCCTGTTCTGTTCATGTTCGCGGTGAACGCGCGGATAACCTTCAGCTCATTCTCGACGTGCCGCGTGTAGTGGGCACCCATTCGCTTGTCGCGGTCACCGAGCGCTGCCGCCACTTCCTCGTCGGTGGCACCGGTCTCGCGCTTCCTTGCCGCGGCAAAGGTGACGCGCAGGCCATGCATCGTCAGGCCTTCGCCGACCAGCCCTTCCTTCTTCAACGCGCTGATGAAGTTGCTGAACTGCCGGCCAAGCTGGCGCGGTGTATCCCATCGACCTCCGGTGTGCTTCGTCGCGATGATGCCTTGACGGCGCAGAGCGGTGAGCGCGGTATCGACGGCGTTGCCGGCCCTGTGCCCATGTCTCTCAATTGCGAGTTTAAGCACGTCGATACTCTGCGGCCCCGCCATCAGTGCGCTAATGATGATGGATTTTTGCGGTGGTCGAGGTTGAGCGTGTCGCTCGTCTTCTCTTCCGTTTCGCTTGGCAGCGCCGCGGCGTGCCTTCAGCTTGTCGAAGTCGAGGTGAAACCTCGCCACGCCTTCTGTGTGGTGAAGCAGGCGCAACACCGCACCCACCTTTGGCTCCTCTACCTCGATCGTGATGGGGAATAGGGTTGTCATTGCGCTCCGCTCCGTTTCGTGAGGCGGATGCGTAAAGCGCATTACAGGGTTGTAACGCAAAACAACTAGTGCTGAAGGTTCGTGAGTCTGGCGCTCGCGTACCGCTAGAGTCTATTATTTGGCCACAACCAGTCGGCAATAAATAGATCATAAATAGAGATGCAAAGCGCCGCCTTTTCCTCGGTGTGAACTCGCCGGCTGGGCATAAATTTTTTTGGGTCCGAAATCATCAACAACGCGGCCGGCGCTAATCACGAAGCGCTATCGATATGTAGTCCGTGCCAGTGCTCACTTGACGATGCTCGCTTTCCATC
This sequence comes from Bradyrhizobium sp. Ses1, assembly GCF_059512365.1. Taxonomy (NCBI): domain Bacteria; kingdom Pseudomonadati; phylum Pseudomonadota; class Alphaproteobacteria; order Hyphomicrobiales; family Nitrobacteraceae; genus Bradyrhizobium; species Bradyrhizobium sp. Ses1. The sequence continues at coordinate 3,044 of NZ_JCAMOQ010000049.1, read as the reverse complement.
CCTTCGAGTGAATGAAGGCGCGAGCCTCGTCGCCGGTCATCCCGACCAGCTTTTTGATGATCGGTGCCGCGCGCCGCACAACGCCATCGGTCTCAAAGCCCGCGACGAAGTGCGGCGCGACGATGCGAACGAGGATCAGTAGCCCCATTTGCCGACGGTGCGAGCGCAGCGGGCCTTGAACTGGCGTTTCACCTTGTTGTGCCGCCGGTGATCGCGTGCGGACCTAGACCGGCCGCGCTTGCCATAGAATTTAGTTTTCATCGCTCTTTCCCTTCTGATGCGCTCGCGAATAGCCGGCGCGCCAGAAGGCTTTCGATCTCGCTAGGTGCGAAGTCTATGTGGAAGATGTCCCAAAGAAATATTGATGCCATTTAGGTCGTGTACTCGCAAAGTCGTGGATGTCAGGGTTCTGACGAAAGCGGACATCTTGCGATCCGTCTGAGCATTACTGCTCGTGACCCCTTGCGGACATTTGATTTGACGCGAGTGGATGCAGCCCCCGATGCTGCCTCACTGGGGAGCGGCGTTCGATACAACTGGATCGGGAGACCGCAAATGGCGGCTTACATGATTTTTGACGTCGATATTCGTGACCCAAACCAATACCAGGAATTCATGTCGGGTGTGAAGCCTGCGCTGGAGATGGCCGGAGGCAAATATCTGGCTCGAGGCGGAGCTCACAAGGTCTACGAAGGAGATTGGGAACCTCGCAGGATTGTCTTGCTGGAATTCCCGTCGATCGCGGCATTTGAGGCGTTTTACAACGGCGCAACGTATCAAGGACTCAAAAGCATAAGAGACGCTTGCAGCTCAGCGCGTTTGGTCGGCGTGGAGGGCCTCGGCTGACGGCTCGCTGGGCAGCACGTTTGGTATCCGCTATTGGCCCCATGCAGCGGTTGGAGGATGTCTGCTATTCAGCCGCTGTCAGGGGAGAAGCAGACATCTGGGCCACTGGCCAAAAATGACGCGAATGACCCCGAGCCGACATAGAGCGGATCGAAATCTCGCAGCGCAACGAGCCCCTGACATGGTCCCGGCAATGCCGCTTGGGGCAAACAGCGCTCTGCGAATTTACCGCTCACAGGTCCGCAACAAAGTGCTAGGCTCTTCCTTGTCCCCAGCGGCGTGGTTAATCGAGTCGTGCGGAGGGGCTGTGACCGAGCAGCGGGTTCAAAGGCGACTGGCGGCGATCTTGGCCGCTGACGTGGTTGGTTACTCTGCGTTGATGCAACGCGCTGAGGAAGCGACGTACGCCGAGTTCGAGCGGCTCAAGCGAGAACTGATCGAGCCCAGCCTATCCCGCCACGAAGGGCGACTTATCAAGACAACGGGTGATGGCGCGCTCGTCGAGTTCGCGAGTCCCTTGGCCGCCGTGAGATGCGCGGTTGAGATACAGGATCATCTCGCCTCGGGCAGCAGTCCCTTCAGGTTACGCGTTGGGCTCAACCTTGGTGACGTTATCGTTGGGCAGGACGGTGAACTCTACGGCGACGGGATCAACATTGCGGTCCGGCTGGAGGGGATCGCCGATCCGGGCAGCATCCTGATTTCCGAAAAGGTGTACAGCGAGGTCGAGGGCAAGCTGGACGTTGGCTTCGAGGACCGGGGCGAACAGCAGCTCAAGAACATCTCCAAGCCGGTCCGCACTTTTGCTGTACGCGCGGGAGCGTTCTGCGCGCTGAGCGATAGGCTGAGTGCGGTCCCGCCACTCCCGGACAAGCCGTCCATCGCCGTGCTGCCATTTCAGAACCTGAGCGGCGATCCCGAGCAGGAATATTTTGCGGACGGAATGGTTGAGGAGATCACTACGGCGCTTTCGCGGTTTAAATGGTTGTTCGTGATCGCGCGAAATTCGAGTTTCACTTTCAAGGGTAGACCTATCGATATCAAAGAGGTCGGACGCAGGCTTGGCGTGCGCTATGTCCTTGAGGGTTCCGTGCGCAAGGCAGCCGGAAAAGTCCGCATCACCGGGCAGTTGATTGACGCGGTGACGGGCGCGCACATCTGGGCGGACAGGTTCGAGCGCGACCTGACTGACGTTTTCGCGCTGCAGGACGAAGTAACGGTCGCGGTTGTCTCAGCTATCCAGCCGAAATTGTTTCAAACAGAAATTGCAATAGCGGCGCGGCGGCGGCCGGAAAATCTCACCGCCTATGATCTTTTTCTCCGTGCTTTGCAGCAGTTTTACTTAACGACCCGCGAAGGGGTGGCCGAGGCGATAAGCTTGGCTCATCGCGCTTTAGAGCTAGACCCTCGGTTCGGCTTCGTCGCAGTGCTGGCAGGTATCTGCCGCATGCGAAACGTCCTTTATGGTTATGCTGTCGACCCTCAATTCGAGAGGAAGGAAGCAGTTCGGCTTCTTCGCATGGCGTTGAGCACCGACGTTGATGATCCAGATACGCTAGCATTTGCTGCCGTAATCTCGGCGTTCGTGGTCGGCGATAGTGAAACTGAAATCGAAATGGCCGACCGGGCGGTTGCGCTCAACCCAAATTCATTTAACGCATGGAACTGCAGAGGCTGGGTCTATATTATTGCGGGGGCAGCTGGAGGAAGCGGTCCGGAGCTTTGAATGTGCCATTCGTATGAGCCCGGTCGACCCGCTGCTACACACCACGTTGGCTGGGATGGGGCTTGCCTTTATTGGCCTTGGTCGCTTTGACGAGGCGATCGGCGCAGGGAAGAAAGCCCAACGTCAGAACCCTTCCTATCCGCCAACTTACAGCTGTCTCGCTGCTGCTTTCGGCCATCTCGGACGCTATGCTGAGGCGCGTGAGGCGGCGGCGCGTCTGCTTGAGGTCGATCCCGCCTTCACAATATCCGCACGGATCGCCCGGCGCGGGCAGACAACATCGAGGCTGTTGACGGAGGGTCTTCGGAAGGCGGGGTTGCCCGAATGAACCGGGCTCGCTCGCATCGACGGGCTGATCATAGGGCGCGATTTGCTGCGATGCATGAGTCCGAAAGTGTGAAGGGTTTCGGATGCCGGCCGCTTGAGGGAGGGCGCGGCGTATTCGGCGGCCGGCGTCCGAAAGCCTCCAAGG